>NZ_CEXBBO010000050.1:0-20368 GCF_982611455.1 Stutzerimonas sp. | reverse complement strand
CTGGGTCAAATTTCAATCGGCAAGGTGGGTCAATTTTCCATCAGCGCCAACACTCGGCGCTATGCAGGTGCACATCTTGGCCTACTCGAGCGGCATGGCCTCGCGAAGCCAAAACAGCATGCAGACAGGCAATATTCTCGGGTTTCACATCCACAAAGTAGTGCTGCGAACGTATGGGCCGCGGCTTGATGCGTTCCAGGTTGTTGCGCACCTCCGAGGCCTGAATTGCTTCCAGAGCAATCACTGGAGAGCCGAAGTGCTTTCCTCCGGCGCCATCATGGTAAATACCACCGCCGCTAAAGCCATCGACGATGGACAAACCCAGCTCCGGCATCAATTGGTTTCGCATCAGCACATCAATGTAAGTCTGGATGTACTCATCGATGATCTGATGTTTGATCTTGCTGTGCGGATCAATGGTAGGGAAGCTCTGTGCGGCCCAATCCCAACGGTACTTCTCGTCATCCTTGGCCATCTCGTATTCCTTGTGCCGATATTAGGCGAGGTTGAGCAGCGGGATCTCATCCCAGATTTTGCCGTTCAACAGCCGGCCATTGGCTTTCTTCGAACGCTTCACGCCATCAGCGCCCCAGCCGCCCCATTGCTTGAAGAAAAAGGCAGAGCCAGAGGCGTCGCACTGACTATGGATATTGTCTACCCACTCCTGCTTCATCAGTCGGGCCTTTGGGCCAGACTCGCCACCGACAATGACCCAATGAATATCGGTCAAGTCCAGTTCCCCCAAATCCTCCAGCAGTGGCTCCGCAGAGAGGAAGCGAATCGTGGCGTCTACCCGGCGTAAACAGTCAATCCGAGGCACGCCATATTCGCGATCCTCGACCGACACCCCCAGCCACGCATTGGCAGGTGGTGTCCGCTTACTGAAATAGGTGGCCAGGCGTTCGGCACGCTTAGTGAGAATCTGGAAGGTGTGTTGAGAGGCCTTCTGAATTACCTCGAAAACTTGATCGATGTAGTCGTCCGGTACGTGCTCGTGAAATAGGTCGGACATTGAGTTTACAAAGTAGATGGTCGGCTTCTTGCGCAGCAATGGCTCCTGCAATTTCTCCGGCCGTAGGCTCAAGCGAAAGCCGTTTTCGTAGCCGGGCGTTCCCATCGCCTGTAAACGGTGTGCCATGTTCTCGGCGTAGCAGTGTTTGCAGCCAGGCGAAACTTTGGTGCATCCCACTACAGGGTTCCACGTCATTTCCGTCCATTCGATGCTTGTCTGTGTACTCATTGCACAGTCACTCCTGTTCTGCGTCGATGTTAGTGAGAAGCTGGCAGCTCAGTCAAAGTGCCAGTATTAATTTCAAGGGCGGAGTTAGCCGCCAGACCGCCAAAGGAAATAGCAGGATCGATGTAACGCATGGCTGACTTGATATCTTTCCAGCCCACGTAGGTCATCAGGGCTTTTAGATCCCAGCCGTTAGCGGTGGCCCACGTCGCGAAGCCTCGGCGCAACGAATGACTAGTGTATTGCTCGGTCGAGGTACCTGCGCCTTGCAGGATTTGGCGCAACAAGCTGATCAGGCTGCCGGGGTGTAGGGCCTCGCTGCCCAGATGCCCCCAACGATCCAGGCGACAGAACACTGCGCCGCGGGCGATGCCGGCGACACTGATCCAGTCGAGATAGGCCTGTACTGGGCAGAGGCGTTTCAGGGCCGGTGCGTAATGGGTCGTGCCGAGGTTTTCCCGGTCACCCTTGCTCTGCGGCAGGAATAGTCGCATGCCAGCACCGGCTTCGGCCTGGATATGCTCGACCTGCAGTCTACAGAGTTCGTCGCTGCGAAAACCCCGCCAGAAGCCGATCAATAGCAGCGCCACATCGCGCCGGCACCGCAGCAGGCTTGCCAAATTGCCAGACTGCTGAGCCCGTTCGGCTTCCTGGTTCAACCACTGAACCGCCTGTTCCAGATGCAGCAACTGCAACGGGGCAGCCTGTTTGGTTTGTGCCGGATGCAAGGTGCGGATGCCTTTGAGCACCTGACGCACCGTGGGGGTCTTAGTCGGATCAGGGAACCCTTGGGTGATATGCCACTGGGCCAGCGCGGCTAGACGCTGCTTCAGCGTACTTAGACTCAGGGTGTCGGCGTAGTCCACCAGGTAGCGCACGATGCTGTCGCCGGTCGCCGGCAGGAAACCGCCCCAGGACACCTCGAAGTGCTCGACAGCCTGCTGATAGCTGCGGCGAGTGTTTTCCCGCGTACCGGCTTGCAGATAACGCTCGACGTCTTTCATCGTTCGAAACGCCCTTTGTGTACTGGAAAACGGCAGGTAAGCGACCGCTTGTGCCGATCTAATTGAATAACCCTCCATTATCTTATCTGATTTATTCGCTTTGAACGCGCTTTACATCAATCAAAATTAGTATGTAAATACATGGTATGTAATCCAATACGAAATCGTAGGAGCAAACCATGGCCCGCGGCGGCATCAACAAGGCACTGGTTCAGAAGGCGCGACAGGCCATCCTGGCGCGAGGCGAGAATCCCAGCATCGACGCGGTACGCGTCGAGCTGGGCAACACCGGCTCGAAGACCACCATTCACCGCTACCTGAAAGAACTCGACGACGCCGAGCGCGGCCGGGATGCGGGATCAATCCCGCTCAGCGAACAGTTGACTAACCTGGTCGGCCAACTGGCAGATCAGCTAGAGGAGGATGCGCAGGCCACCGTGGCCCAAGAGCGCGAACAACTGGCACGTGAACGGCTCGATTTCCAGAATCAGGCTCGGCAAGCCGAAGGCCGAATCCAGCAGTTGGAAAGTCAGTGCAGCGGGCTCACTGAAGATCTCCAGGCTGCCCAGCAAGCACTACAGCAGGAGCAGCAGCAACGCCAGCAGGCCGAAATTGAGAATGCCCGACTATTGCAGGCCAACCGCGACTTGGAGGAGCGCCTGCAGGACCGCGATGGGCAGATTCGCTCGCTGGAGGAGAAGCATCAGCATGCACGCGACGCCTTGGAGCACTACCGCCAGGCCAGCAAGGAGCAGCGTGAGCAGGAACAACGTCGACACGAGTCGCAGGTACAGCAGCTGCAACTGGAACTGCGGCAACTGCAGCAGACCTTGATAATCAAGCAGGACGAGCTGACCCAACTGAACCGCGACAATGCGCGCCTGCTCGCCGAGGCGCGGCAGTTGCAGAAAGAGCAACATGCGCAGCAACAGCTACTGGCGCAGAAGGTCCAGGCCTTGGAAGCTGCCCAGAGCGCGTTGACCGGCGCTGAGCGCGCGAAGGAAACCCTGGAACAGCGTTGTTGCACATTGCAGGAGGAGGTATCCCGGCTGGGCGAAACCTCTGTGATCCAGACTCAGCAAGCGCAGGGTCTACAGGAGCGCCTGATCGAAGCCAATGCACAGTTGAAGCTACTTGGGGCTGCGGTTGCGAACAGCGATGGCGCACGTAGCACATGAGCCGGCACACTGAGTCCATGCTCTGAGTGGAGATGAAGATGACACGACTTGAGACTGCCGATGAGGGCACGCGCGAACCTGTCCGTTTGACTACGCCGCTGGGCCAGGCCATCGGTAATTTGTTCGCCCGGGCCTTGCCGCTACTTACTGGTAGTCCGCCAGGTTCGCTCAAGGTTTTCGTCTTCGGCGGCTGCGCGGTGCACCTGCTCACCCATGCGCGTGGTAGTGCGGACATCGATGCGGAGATCGAGGCGGCCCGCGTGCTGCGTAAGGATGAGATCATGGCCGTCTACATACCACCAGAAGGCTATGAGGACAACTACGGCCGCGACTTGCAGGTGTACCTGGATCAGAACTACACCAATGCTCTCGGGCCGCTGCACGAGGACTATCGTGATCGCGCCATCCCTATGGAAGGTTTCGAGGGTGAGCAGCCGCTGCATATCTTCGTTGCCGCCGGCGTGGATCTAGCAATATCCAAACTCGGCCGCTTTACGGAAAACGATCAATTTGATATCGAACAGCTCATCGAATGTGGCCGTATCGATGTCGGTCAGTTTGTTACACTGGCAACAGAGGCAATCGATTATGCCGTGGGCAACCGAAGCGCAATGCTAGGCTGCCTGAAGCTGGTCACAGCGAAGTACCTGGAGGATGGGCGAGATGCCACGTCTGGATCGTAAACAAAGCTTTGGCGCGCTCCTGGAGACTGTCACCCAGCAGCGCCTTAGCCAAGTTGCGTCCGATGCCCTCGTGGAGCTCGCCAAGCAGTTGTGGTACGAAGAGCGCGACCTCGTGCCGGTACTGCAGCGTGAAGTGGCGGGCAAGCTGCGCAAGCCTGAACAGAAGCTGCGAGCCCTATATCTGGTCGACCTGCTGCGTCGCTTTCCCTGTGTATCAACGGAAAAAGCCGCGCGCCTAAAAGGCTTTGTCAGCAGCTGGTCGAACCTGAAACCGGCTGAACGCTCGCCGCGGGCGACCCAGTTAGTCTCTCGCTACAAGCTCGACAAGCTAGCCTATGAGTGGGGGTTGGAGGAGGACGTCAGCAAGCAGATGCAGGATGTCCTGGCTTTCCAAACCCGCCATTACGCCGCCACTCAGGGCGTGAAGACGGGCTATTCAGAGCCGGTGCCTGTCGGCTAGCTGGCAGCCTCCGCAGGCCCTCTAATTCGTCCTTTTTTCCAATTTTTCGATCTCGAGTCGGCCACGGATTGCGGGAATTATCTGCAATTATCTCGACATAGATAATTGATCAATTATTAACCGCCCAGGCGGGTTGCGAATCGTGTTCGACGCTCTTCTGCGAGTGCAACCAAGCGACTGATCCGTCCTTTCTCTCTGGATGGCTGTAGCGATTGGGCGCGAATCCTATTCCGACTGCCGATTGCCGCGCCGCAGTTCGTTGATCAGTGTCAGGATTGTTGCTAGGTTTCTGACATATTTCAAAAACCAGCCATCCATGAAATCCCTTTCCGCGGCAATCATCGAACACAGCAGGCTTCTTCCTGAAGGAGGCATCCTTGCACCAAACGAATTCCTTCACTTGGCTGACCGTGCTTCGGTGGACCAAGCATTCTCTCGATTAGCCAAGGGCGGGGAGTTAATGCGGATTTCACGCGGCCTCTATGTGGCGCCGGTCACCGGGCGCTTCGGCAAACGCGCGCCGGCGACGGAGAAGGTTATCAGTGCGATAGCTTCGAAAAGCCATCAGGTAATCGCGTTAAGCGGTGCCCGCGCAGCGAACCTTCTAGGGCTAACGCAACAGGTGTCGATTAGGGAGGTATTTGTTACCGGCGGACGGCCGAGAACCCTGCAGCTAGGCAAGGCTCAGGTGAGAATCGAGCATGCGCCGCATTGGCAAATCGCCCTCGGAACAACCATTGCTGGCGACGCTGTACGTGCGCTTGCCTGGCTGGGGAAACCCCACGCCCCAGAGGCAGTCGCCAAGCTGCGCACGTGCCTGTCGAGTAACGATTGGCAGATTTTGATATCGCATAGATCAAACCTTCCTCAATGGATGGCTGAAGCGATTGGGCGCGAAGCAGTCTTTGCTGAGCAGGGCTTCTGATGCTCGTTTAAATACAATAATTTAGAGAACGAATGTCCTAATTTTGCCTTATCTCGGCAAGACTCAGTTACGTCCTGAAAAGTCTTTATAAAACATGCGGATAGGAGGGAAGTGAGTGAATTTTCCCTTTATCTCGGCATGACCCCCGTAGCGAGCTGTATCAATGGGAGATCAAACCGCATCAGCATGACGCGCTGTTGCAGTTGCTTTATATCCGTAGCGGCGGGGGTGAGGTGTCGCTGGAGAATCGGCGGCTGCCGTTCGCAGGTCCGAGCATTCTGGTCCTGCCGAGTCGCACGGTGCATGCGTTCAGCTATCACCGCGACGCCGACGGCCCGGTCATCACCGCTGCGCAGCGACCGCTGGAATCGATGGCGAGGATTGTGGCGCCGGGGCTGTTGGGATTCCTGCAGCGGCCCAGTGTCGTGCCGTTGCCTTGGAAAGCGGACGGCAACGAACCGATTTGGCCGCTGATCGAGTTGATCCAGGAGGAGGCGCGGAGCGAGGCGCGTGGCTATATCGCCGCAGGACATTCACTGTTGCTGGCCTTGCTGATCCATGTCGCGCGGCTGGATCCCACGATCAATACCGCTCCGCGACCTGGCAAAAGCCGGCGGGCTGCTGTACTGCGGCAGTTTCGTGAGCTGGTGGACGAACATTTCCGCAGTCACTGGACACTCGGGCGCTATAGCGAGGCCTTGGGAATGACGACGGCCACGTTGGGCCGTGTTTGTCGGGAAGAGGCTGGCATTGCACCCAGCGCAATCATCAGCGAGCGCATCGTTCGCGAGGCGCAGCGTCAACTGGCCTACACGAGCCTCGATATCCAACAGATTGCGCGCGACCTGGGGTTTGCGGATACCGCGTATTTCAGCCGATTCTTCCGCAAACAGGCTGGGCTCAAGCCCAGCGAGTTCCGGGGCGCATTTAAGCGAGATGACTGAACGCGTGCCGCCAGCCAATGCTTTATTACGTCTCAGGTGGTTGAACTGACACCTACCGTCGTATCTGCCTACGTGAGATTCATCCCAGGCTGCTATACAGCTTGCGGCATCCCACCGAGTAGCTTGTCCAGGGTCACCGGGTAGTTCCGAACTCGAACGCCGGTGGCGTTGTAAATAGCATTCGCCACCGCGGCCGCCACGCCACAGATGCCGAGCTCACCGACACCCCTGGCTTTCATTGGCGAGGATAGGGGATCGACCTCTTCGAGAAACACCACCTCCTGATGTGGAATGTCGGCGTGCACGGGCACTTCGTAGCCGGCAAGGTCATGGTTGACGAAAAAGCCGTAGCGTGTGTCGACCGCCAATTCCTCCATCAACGCGGCGCCGGCGCCCATGGTCATGGCGCCGATGATCTGGCTGCGCGCGGTTTTCGGGTTGAGGATGCGCCCGGCAGCGCAGACGGCGAGCATTCGCCGGACGCGCACCTCAGCCGTATGCGAGTGCACGGCCACCTCGACGAAATGAGAACCGAAGCTGGTGAGACGGTACTGCTCATCGAGTTCGCCGAATTCGATTGTGTCTTCTTCCATGAGACTGCCATCTGCGGCAGCTTCGGCAAGCGATGCTCGGCGGTCGCCTTGACGAATCTCGCCGTTCTCGAATACAGCGTCTTCGGCATCAAAACCCAGCTTCTGCGCAACGGCGGAGCGCAATTTCACGCAGGCCGCATAGACGCCGGACGTGGAGCTATTGCCACCCCATTGGCCACCGGAGCCGGATGACACTGGAAACGCCGAATCGCCCAGCTTGACCACCACACGATCAAGCGGCACACCCATCATCTCGGCAGCGGTCTGGCCGATGATGACGTAGCTGCCGGTGCCAATATCGGTCATGTCGGTCTCGACAGTGACCGTGCCGCTCGCGTCCAGCCGAACCCGCGCGGCAGATGTGGTGACGGGGCTGTCGCGGAAGGCGCCGGCCATGCCCATACCGATCAGCCAGGCACCTTCGCGCCGGCTGGCTGGCTCTGCCAAGCGCTGTTCCCAGCCGAACCGCTGGGCACCCTCGGTGAGGCATTCGATAAGCTTGCGCTGGGAATAACGGCGCTCGGGCTTTTCAGGGTCCACTTGGGTGTCGTTGAGGATGCGGAACTGAACTGGATCGAGTCCGAGCTTCTCGGCCATTTCGTCCATTGCAACTTCAACCGCCATTGAGCCTGGCGCGTCGCTGGGTGCCCGCATGGCATTGGCTTCGGCCAGGTCGAGCGAGGCCACCCGAGTCTGGGTCATGCGGTTGGCGCCGGCATACATGGGTCGAGAGTAGACCGACCCGGCTTCGGCGCTGTCTGCATTCAAGTCACCTGACCAGTTCTCATGTCCGATGGCTGTGATTCGTCCGTCTTCGGTTGCGCCAATGCGAATGCGCTGGATGGTGGCCGCCCGGTGCGTGGTGTTGTTGGCCATCAATGGCCGGCTCAACGCGACCTTTACCGGCCGTTCGGCGATACGAGCGCCCAAGACGGCTAGTAGCGCGTCAGCCCGCAAGAAGAGTTTCCCGCCAAAGCCGCCGCCGATATAGGGCGAAATCAGACGGATGTTTTCAGCGGGAATTTTTAGCGTCTTTGCCATGTCTTGGACGCCCCACTCGATCATCTGATTCGAGGTCCAGAGCGTCAGCCGATCTCCTTCCCAGGCGGCCATCGACGCGTGTGGCTCCATCATGGCGTGTGTTTGGTCAGGAGTGGTGTAGGTGGCGTCGAGCTGTACTGGCGAGTCCGCGAAGGCGGAGGCGAAATTGCCGACAGCGGTATTCGCTGGGCCGCCAATAATCTTGCCGGGGTTGATGGCGGTGTCCTTTGCCGCTTCGAGGTCAAAGGTCCCGGGCGCACGGTCATATCTGATCCGCACCAACTCCGCCGCGGCGCGCGCCTGCTCGAAGGTTTCGGCAACCACCAGCGCCACTGCCTGGTGATAGTGCTGGATCTCGGGACCGCCGAGTAACCTAGCGTTGTTGTAGTCACCCTTGCCGAGCGAACCCGCATTCTCGGCCGTCACAATGGTAATGACGCCCGGCGCACGGCGAGCGTGGCTCAGATCGATAGAGGCGATGCGTCCTTTGGCGATAGCGGAGCCAATCACGTGGCCGTAAGCGGGGTTTCTGTTCTGGTCGTGCCACTCATAGGCGTAGGTCGCCGTCCCCGTCGTTTTCAGTGGCCCGTCTATACGGTCGACTGGCTTGCCGACAACGCGTTGCCGATCGATCGGATTGTCACCTGCGGCGGTCTCGAATTTCATCGTGTGGCCCTCGCTTCTGCCAGCACGGCGCCAAGCGTGCGCTGGGCCAGGGTGAGCTTGAATTCATTGTGGTGAGTGGGGCGGGCATCAGCCAGTAGGCGCTCGCTGACCGCGCTTGCACCATGGGACAGCTGCGCTTCGGCAGACTCCATCCGCCATGGCTTGTGGGCCACGCCGCCGAGGGCGATCCGACCGCTGCCATCCGGCTGCACGACTGCGGCGACGGACACCAGCGCAAAGGCGTACGAGGCCCGGTCACGAACCTTGTGGTAGAAATGCGCGCCGCCCACCGGGCTCGGTAGCGTGACCGCCGTGATGAGCTCGCCCGGCGCCAACGCCGTTTCGATATGCGGGGTGTCGCCCGGCAGCCGATGAAAATCGGCGATGGGGATACGCCGTGTTGAGCCATTGGGCCGTACCGTTTCCACCGTCGCATCGAGCACGCGCATCGCAACGGCCATGTCGCTGGGGTGAGTGGCGATGCAGGCATCGCTGACGCCGACGATTGCGAGCTGACGGCTAAAGCCTTCAAGGGCGCCGCAGCCGCTGCCGGGGTGGCGCTTGTTGCATGACTGGTTGGTGTCGTAGAAGTAAGGGCAGCGGGTGCGCTGAAGCAGATTGCCGGCAGTAGTCGCTTTGTTTCGCAACTGGCCGGAAGCGCCTGCAAGCAGTGCGCGGGACAGCACAGCGTAATCTCGCCGTACCCGTGGATCGGCAGCCAATGCGGTGTTACTCACCAGTGCGCCGATGCGGATACCGCCGTCCCGGGTAGCCTCGATCTTGTCCAGCTTCAAGCCGTTCACGTCGATAAGGTGCATCGGGGTCTCGATCTCCAGTTTCATCAGATCGAGCAGGTTGGTGCCGCCCGCAATGAACCTCGCCCCAGGCGTCCGTGCTGCGCTTGCAGCGGCTTCGGCCGGAGACTCGGCGCGCTCGTAAGTGAAGGATTTCATGCGCGTCCCCCAGCCACTTCACTCATGGCATCGATGATGTTGGAGTAAGCGCCGCAGCGACAGATATTGCCGCTCATACGCTCACGCAGCTCTTCCACGCTGAGCGTTGGAGAGGAGGTGATATCGCCACTTACATGGCTCGGGATGCCTTGCTTGATCTCCTCGAGTACAGATACCGCCGAACAGATTTGCCCCGGTGTGCAATAGCCGCACTGATAACCGTCATGTTTGACGAAGGCAGCCTGCATCGGGTGCAGCTGCTCTGGGGTGCCCAAACCCTCGATTGTGGTGATTTCGGCGCCCTGGTGCATGATCGCGAGGCTCAGGCAGCTGTTGATCCGCTGGCCGTCGACAATCATCGTGCAAGCACCACACTGACCGTGATCGCAGCCTTTCTTGCTACCGGTGAGGTGCAGGTGCTCGCGCATCGCATCGAGGAGGGAAGTTCTGTTATCCAACTCCAGTTCTCGGCGTTCGCCGTTGACGACGAGAGAAACGTTTGTGGAGGTGGTCTGGCGTACGGGGGATTCATCTGCTCTGGCTGTCGACGGTACCGTCAAGGCGCTCACCGGCGCGGCACCCAACACTAGAAGGCCACTGCTTAATGCGAGAACTTCTCGGCGGGATAGGCCGCTGTCGTCGCTGGAATCACTCATCGTCATATCCTCTTGCTGGATGCTGTTGAGTGAACACGGACTATGAGCTGAGGAAGCGCAGCCAGCGCCTTCAACCGGCTGAAATTTCCTGTCCTGGAAAGTCTCGTGATCATGAAATCATCATAGCGGTGCGGTAGCGCATGCAAACCCGGCTGCCGTCATGCGTACGGTGCTAGCCGTATAGTAAGCGCGACGATTGTTCCTGATTACCCCAAGAATCCGCATGTAGTTATGTCAGGCATTCATGAATCCGAAGCGGACATCTACAGTCGAATACAGGTCGAGTACCGGCGGTTAGGCTTACAGCGGGCCGGGCTAAAACCTGCAGCATAGATCTTCCAGCATCACATGCCGCCGAATCCGGACGATGAGCGCTGAATTGCCCGTGAGGAATCATTGGCTTTTCATCGTAGCCGTCATGGCCAAGCTGACCGGGGCGCTTTAAAGAGCCGTCCCGGTTTGTCTTTCAGTTGTCGTAAACACTTAATTGCAAGAATACTTATATCATTGATTTTTCTGATTATTTTTTTACGCACCTGCGCCAGCTGTCTGAAAAATGTGCGTTTTTTTGCATTTAGATATCATTCTGCTTGAATTATTGCATTTAGATAAAATGCAGATCGTTAATGATTATTCAAAAAAGCGACCGCTTTCTCTATGAAGGGAAGGTGTGGACCTACGCAGCGTCCCTTACAGAAACATCAGTGCAGCTGTACTGCGAAGCAGATCATCTTTTTGTTGAAGCCGACTTATCGGATATTGAACTTATTTCTTTTGCCTCCCCATCAAACGAGCGGCCAAGTAAAGATTTGGCTGGAGCATCGTGGGAGGAGTGGGAGCTGGCTGAGTATCGGTATCTTGCGATAAAAGAATATTTTCATAATATTGAAGATAATGAGGCGTTCGAAAAACTGCAGGCAGCTTTATCGTTAAGTGAGTCTCGTGTTTATGTGCTTTTAAGAAACTATAATGATGAGGAAGGGCCAAGTAGCCTTTTGAGATCAAAAAAGGGGAGGAAAACAGGTTCTAAGTTTATCGCTTACAATATAGAAAGCATAATAAGTTCGGCTATTGATCACGAATGGAAAGGCCCTGGTAGCACAATTAAGAAGGTTTTTCTAAGGGCCGAAGAAATGTGTCGGGCAGCTGGTGTGCCTCGCCCCTCCTATGGAACCGTTAAAAAAAGATTGAAAGAGCGCCCCGAGTCGGATTTGGCAAAATTGTCCATAGGCGTCAAGAGGGCAAATGATAAGCACTCAGCTCGACCCAAGCATAACAATTCACAAAGGCCACTCGCAAAGTGGCAGATGGACCACTGCGTTATAGACTGCATCATCGTGGATGAAAAAACACGCAAACCGTTATGTCGACCTTGGGCGACGTTGATTATTGATTTGCATAATCGAGTCGTCCCCGGCTATTACTTATCGTTAAATGCCCCAGGGGCATATAACGTGGCAATGGCAATCACACATGCGGTATGTCCTAAGGGGAAATGGATTGAGGCACTTGGTGATGAAGATATTAAATACCCCTACTACGGTAGGCCAGAAGAAATCGCCATGGATAACGCCAAGGAGTTTAAGTCACAATTCTTTAGAATTGCCGCCAAGAAGAATAAAATACACTTAGCGTGGCGACCAATTGGTAAACCTTGGTGGGGAGGGCATATAGAGCGTCTGAATGGCACTTTGGCGATGAGCTATATTCACTTTCTTCCAGGAACGACACTTTCAAACGTAGTGCTGAGGGGGGACTATGACAGCGAGGGAAAAGCCTGTCTAACGTTTGCCGAGTTTAGATTATGGTTCGCACGTGCAATCCAGTCGTACCATCACAGTGAGCACCGTATGCTGGATGGCATGACACCTCATGAAAAGTGGATTGAAGGCTGGACAGCAGAAAATGGAAAGCTGTCTCACCCAGCCTTGCTCGCTAATCCACAAGAATTTTTTATTGATTTTCTACCTGAAGAGTCGAGGGTCATAACGCGCCAGGGGATAATGCTTTGGAATATCAACTACTGGTCGCCGTCATTGGCTTCCTGTATATCGGGTAAAAAGTGCTCGATCAAGTACAACCCCAATTCATTGCGGCATATATGGGTTAATCCTACTGGGGAGCGATATATACAAGTACCGTATAGCGACATAACCAGGCCGGATATAAGTATTGAAGAATATCGAGCGGCCAAAAGGGAGGTTAGAAGGGATAGGCGCGGTGCGGCCAAAGTAACCTCTGATGAGGTTTTTTTGATGATTCAGAAAAATAGAGCGCTGGTCGAAAATTCAAAGAAATTAACTAAGCAAGCTAAGAAAAAAATAGAACATCGGGAAAACGCCACTGGTTTCGACCGTGCCTCTGGGGTGATCGAAATGCCTGTCGCGACTGTTAATATCGATGACGATGATTATGATTCCCCACCCAAAATATTTCCTGTGGATGCATGAGGCATTAAATGAGCGAGTTGGAACGCTACCCGCATGTAATTCCAAGTCGTCGTAGCATTGTCGACGCTGATGACGCTACGCGCATCCGTATGATTAACGAAGATGTTTGGATTGAATACCCGCTCGCTGCAAAAATTTTGGGACATGTTAAATACATGTTGCAGCTACCTATAAAGCAGCAATCACCTTGCTTGCTGATTCATTCAGGTGGGGGGATGGGTAAAAGCGCTCTTTATCAAAAAATATTGAGCTTGTATGGATTCGGGCGAAGCTCAGGGGCTACGCTGGCGTCCATGACTATCCGAGCAAAGCATGCCGCAGGCCATCGTATTTTTAGTGATGACCTTATTGGTGCGGTTACGGGTAACATGTATAGGAGTAGTCGATTAGAGGACGAGAAACTTTCTGCTGCTATTGCTTCCAGAGATGTTAGGGGTATCGTATTGGATGAGGTCAACGATATGCTACACGCTAATCGATCTGATCAAGCCAGAAATATGAAATTTATTAAGGAGTTGTCGGGTGCTCCGTACCATCTTATGGTCATTGCGATTGGCACCCATGAATGCAATGAAGCAATCAATTCAGATCGACAGTTTGCCAGACGGTTTTCTAGAATTGAATTGACGCCGTGGCGGGATGAGCAAGCACTGCGATCTTTTATAGCGACGTACACGATGACTTTCCCGCTGAAGTCGCCCTCTGATGTAGGTAAATCGGCAATCGTCAAATACTTGGTGAGCGAATCAGATGGTGTGCTTGATACTATTGTGAAGATGCTTTGCAATGCCGCCTCTTGGGCGGTACTTGAAGGGCGTGAAGAAATTGATCTGGAGTTGATAAAAAAAGGGCGGGAGATGCCGATAGCGAAAAAGGACTAAACAGTGAATGAGATGCTTGGCGATGAAACTATTTCTTCTTGGGTGGAGAGACATTTGTTTTATGCGTCTCTGGGTGGAGAAAATCAAATTTTTCGCGGTATGAGAGAATACTTAGATAGTCGGACTAATAGTGACGCCGACTATTATACCGATCAGGACTTTGGTCGCTTGGTTTCGACGCTGCCTTGTATTCCTCGGGATCTTAGTTTGCATAGGACCCCCATGACTTCATTTATGCTAATTCCTTCATTAGAGCGAATTAATTTCTGCCCAGCTTGCGTGAAGGATGACCTTAAAACTAAGAAAACTGCCATTTGGCGAGAGCAATGGGCATTTGGATGGTATGTGATTTGTGTGAAGCACCAGTGCGCGTTGTGTTCATTGGGTACAGAATATCGTTGTGGAAGCACGAAGTACCGGGCTGAAAACGCTTGTCGGTTTTTGATCGAGAATAGGTATATAAGTTCTGAAAGTCACTTGGAAAACGAATGTCATTTTTCGTCAGAGTTATCTAGCTACAGGCCGGCGGGAGCGCTCGTTAATGAAATTAATGGCCTTGCTTTTATAATGCAGGCAAGAATTCAACTGCTAATCACATACAAGCCATCTATAGCAAACGCTGAATTGACTCTCATCTATGATTTGATGAAGGTTATGCTGAGAAGTCATGTGAGAAGGATTGAGGCTCCACCATTTTGTTATCAGCTGGTCAAAAAAATCACAGGACGGAACTTTTCAATCCCTCGCCAGTTTTCTGGTGATGCCTCAGTTGCGTTGCTTGGGGTTGCACAGGTGATCGAACCTTACCCTCGTTTGCTTGCGATGGCTTTAAGCGCGTTTTTACTTGAGTTGCCTGGGTCGCAAGCGCGCTGGTTGCGTGCCAGTAAATTGTTTGCCGAAATGGGTATGTTAGTCCCAGGAGAGAAGAAACTGCTGTACACGGCGCTCGCCGGCCCCTCCGAATTTGGGATTAAAAGCTGGTTTTCCAAACGTACTTTAGTGTATCCCATTGAACTTCGGGGGCTATGTCGAAAGTTTTGTCTCGATTCATGATGCCTGCGGCGAGCGCTGCGCTCTAGAGCCTAGACATGACGGCTCAGGTAACCCTGCCAACCTGCATGCGCGAGTATTGATTCCCGATCCCAACTTCCGCCCCCTTCGTTAGCGGTCAATCCATTACGCAAACCTGTGCTGGTGATGCGAGCGTTAACCCCCGAATTACTCGCAATCGTTTCAAGAATAAGATTAATCGACTGCGAATTAATTTTGTCATTTTTAATCTCTCCCCATCTATTTATTGGCCGCAACAGAGGCCCTCTATTAGAGAGTATCACTGCCATCCATTCTTTAGTCGCCCTCACTGGGCAATGATGCTTCAGGTAGGGAACCAGCACTTTAACTTGATGATTAGTGGAGGAGGAAAGATTGATCAGCATGCCTTGGGTGTTTGATATCTCTAGATCGGTTATCTCCAAGCCCACGATTTGCTTGGCTGAAAGCGAGCACCAATAACCCAGGAGCAGGATCACTCGGTCACGTAGCGACCGTAATTGTTCGTTGCTGGGTGGGAGCAGCAGGTTGCTATGCTCATCGTGCGCATCCTCATTAAGATAATCATCCATTATAGTTAAGTCATTAAATGTCACCGACTGGCGACGACAGGGAACATGGCCGCTTGTTCTTTTGATGTGAGCCATGAATTCACGGATGACCTTATCCTTTGTTGGGTCTGCGAAACCTTGGTTGCTATGCCAGTTTGATAGAGCGGACAAGTGGATTTGAAGCGTGCCCGGTGAAAATGAATTTCTGGAGGCCGATAGGTAATCTACGATTGCTGCTACAGAGGTGGGCAATTGTCTCCCACAAGTGTAGCGGTAGTAATTTACGGCCGTTTTGTAGGCTCTGGCGGTTTTGGGGCTGAAATGCGGCGGAGTCGCTAAGCGCTCATTAAGAAAACCCTTGTTTATGAATGCTTGCTCAGAGCTTGATTCATCACCTTTATTGCCGCTCATGCTTGTTAGCTCTTCAATATTTTTTAAATGGTAGTCACTATCAGCTGCCTTCCAAAATCAACGGGGTTGGGTGCGGGTTAGCGCTGTATGGACTCATCTTGGGTGGCGCGCTGAGTGAATGTCGGAATTTACCTAATAAGTTGTGATGAAGGTTGTCCGTACTGTACTCATCCTTGAGATTAGCTAATGGTAGAGGGTGATACCACTACGGAAGGAGCATTGTGGCTTTGCTGTTTAGTAGTGCGCCAGCTTCAAAGTAGCTCATCACGGTGTCAACACTGCGGTGCTCGGTCATCGCCATCACCTCGCCCAACGGCACGCCCTGACGTCCGGCCTCTGTGACAAACCCCGACCTCAAGCTGTGCGCCGCCCAGTCGCCGTCGAGGCCCGCCAGTAGCGCTCGGCGCTGGACAATACGCGCCACCTGGTCACAGGACAGTCCAGCGCTTCCTACCTTGCCGCCCTTATACAGCCGCCGGAACAGCGGGCCGGATTCGGCCGGTGCGGCCTCCAGCCAAGCCGTGAGGGCCTGTGCTGCCGGCCCGCGCAGCGGTTTCTCGCGGCGGACTCCGCCGGTATCGGTCTTGGTCGTGCCCAGCGCATAGAACCAGGTATCAGCATCCAGTTGCCGCACATCAGTGACTTGCAATCCGACCACTTCGGAACGTCGCCGCCCGCCACCACTCCAGGCTAACAAAAGCAGGGCGCGATCGCGGATCCCGCGCACACCGTCGGTGCAAGTGGCGAGCAGCGCTTGCAGCGGCTCGAGGACGATGGCGGTTTTCTTGCGCACCGATACGCCTTGACGCGACTGGGCTTTGCGCGCTTCGCGCAGCAAGGTCTTCAGTGCCGCCGCCTCGGTTGGACTGTCCCAGCCGTTAATCCGGTGCCATTTACCGAGTACCGCCAGGCGATGGCTGACGGTGTTGTAGGCCAGGGGGCCGAGTTTGGCTTTGACCCTCGCAGCCACCAGCGCGGCGTCGATGGTCGGTGGCAAAAGGTGCACCCAGCCACCGTCAGCAGTCGGACGAGCCAGGTGGTCAACCACAAACTGTACGGCCACCGTGGAGGGCAGGGCCTCAGCGCCCAGCGCCTGGCCGTAGCGCAGTTGCAGCCACGCCGACCAGTAGGCGAGGGCGCTGCGGTAGCTGCGCACGGTGTTGGCTGCAGTACCAGCGGCGATGAACGCCGCTGCTGCTTCCTGAGCGTTGATCGCTAGAAAATGCAGATCCAACGGCGTTTCGCTAACCAGCGACAACTGATCTGTAATATTTAATACGTTCAACGTATTATATTTCCAATATTAAAAAAATAAGATCGGATAATATTTCATTATCAGACCTAATATAGCCGGAGGTGACCCGTGGCGATAGGCGTACCCGAAACTGACGTATTCGCTGCTGCAGACGCTGTGCTTGCCCGAGGGGAGCGACCGACTGTTGAGCGAGTTCGGCAGGAGCTAGGTCGCGGTAGCCCGGCGCGAGTGGGAGGGCTGCTCGATCAATGGTGGGCGCGGTTGGCTGAGCGGCTGAATGGCGAGACCCGCCTGCCGGCGCTGCCGAGCGAGGTGTCGCAGGCCTTTGTCGCCATCTGGCAGCAGGCGACACACTTGGCCCAGGGTGCCGCTGAACAAGCGCTGGCTGAGCAACGCCAGGTGCTGACCGCCGAGCGCGAGCAGCTCGCGGCGCTTGAAGACCAAGCCCGCCAGGATGCCGCCCAGTACCGTCAGCTGGCGGCCGAGGCGGTGGCCGGCCGCCAGGCGGCGGAGACGCGCCTGGCCGATCTGGAGTTGCTGTTGGCCCAGCGCGTGGCACAGATCGAGGACTTGCGCCAACAGCGTGAAGAGCTAGTGCGCGAACGAGGCGAGGCGCACCTACACGGCCAAGGACTGCAGCAGCAAGTGCGGGATCTGGCGCTCAAGCTCCAACAGGACCGGGTTGACCACGCGACCTACGTGCGCGGCGTTGAGGAGCGGGCCTACCGCGAGATCGACCGTGCCCGGGAGGAGAGCAAGAGCCGCGCTGTGCAGCTTAAGGCAGCACGTCGGCAACTGGACGACCTGCAACGCCGCCTGGAGGCGCTGCACAGCGGACTGAGCGAAGCCAAGCAACAGGCGGCAGCACAGCAGGCGCGGGCCGACACCCTGGCCCAGCAATTGTTGCAGCGACCTGCTGGGGCGGGGGTAAAGCCCAAGATGCGCAAACGCACCACCTCGGCCTCTAAGCGCTCAAGCTGAGTAGGCGAGGGCGGCGGCATCGTCTGCAACCGAAAACTCAGCGCCCTGCGCAATTTAAAATACTGAGCACATTCGATGCATCTCTGGGTGCCAGGCTGCATCGGCCCCTCCATTGCGAGGGCTTATTGTTGGCGAGCCGATTACACAGCCAGGCAACACGCAGGAATAAACAAAGGCTGGGTTGCAGCAAGTCGTAGTTTCGTGAGCGGCGGACCGGAATTTGGTGAGCGCTGCTGACCTGAAATGCAACCGATATGTGATGAACGCTCCAATTTTCGTGACCTCTATAGCCATTGGAGCATGCCAAACGTCCGAAAATCGCTGAAATCAGGGCACCGGAATTAGCTGAGCGCTTAAACAGCACTATTGGGTTCCCGAACCCAGCATCAAGCACGCTATCAGCCACAAATCTGCAGCTGGGTTTCATGACATTCTCTAAACGCTACCCTGGCTTACCCCCGCTCCGGTAGACATCCCCGGCCTATGCTTTGAGCATAGGAGGAAGTCTATGAGCGTCTGCACTGCCCCCTGAAAATAAAGTGCCCGACGCAGTGCATCGGGCATGTTGCGTACTTCGAATATAGCTAAACAATGTAAATCTATATTAGAACCAAATATCTAATCGATACCTTAAAGACAGGCCTACTCAGGTTTTTTCCATCGACCCGGATTCCATGCCTTGTGGTCAAGGTCAAGATCTGGAAATTTGCCAGGATCGAAAAGCGGCCTCTCGATACCCGCTTTCAACTGCGTGCGAAAATCATTAATCACGCGTATCGCCGTGGGGAACAACATCAGGATCGCCACTAGATTCACCAATGCCAGAATGCCCATCATCGGGTCGGAGAAAAAAAATATCGAAGTTGCGCCTGGGGCTGTCGCGCCTACGAAGATCAAACCGAGGATCAGTACACGCAGTATCAACAACGCCCGTTTGGACTTTGTGATTGCTGCCAGTGCACTCTCCCCCAAATAGACGTTGTAGATGATCGACGAAAACGCGAAGAGAAGGATCGCGAACGTCAGTGCATAGCTCGACCATTCGCCAAGATGACTGACCAACGATTGCTGTGTCAGAACCACACCGTCTACTGCGGCCGCACCGGGAACATACACGTCGCCTAACAAGATGATGAAAGCAGTGCAAGAGCAGATCACTATCGTATCGATGAAAACTGAGAATGATTGCGTGATGCCCTGGCTGACTGGATGGTGTACGAGTGCAGTCGCTGCCACGTTCGGCGCGGAACCCAGACCTGCCTCGTTAGAGAACAACCCACGTCGCAAACCCTGTGCAATTGCAGCCCCCATACCTCCGGCGACTACTTCTTCAAAGCCAAAGGCGCTCGAAACGATTTGGGCAATAAGAGACGGAATCTCGCCGAGATTCATCAGGATAACGATCAACGCAAGGGCTAAGTAACCAAGCGCCATAATTGGTACAACGACATCGGCAGCCTTGGCGATGCGCTTGATGCCGCCGAAGATTACAAATCCCGTGACGATAGTCAGCAGAGCGCCCGTGACATAGCGGCTAATGCCCAGCGAGTCCTGTACCGCGCCTGCAACGGTATTACCTTGAAACGCATTAAAGCCAAGTCCAAATGCCGCCAATAGACAGACCGCATAAATAATTGCAAGCCAATTGTATTGCGCCCCTAGACCATGCCGAATGTAGTCTGCTGGGCCGCCCCGAAAGGAGTTTTCGCCATCCGTACGCTTATAAAGCTGGGCAAGTGTGCATTCGACAAGGCTTGTCGCCATACCCACTAATGCTATGCACCACATCCAGAACACGGCACCAGGTCCGCCGAGTGTTATCGCTACTGCTACACCGGCAATGTTACCGCCACCAACACGCCCTCCCACAGATACCAATAGTGCTTGACGGGCGCTCAAACTGTTTGGGTCGTTGTTTTGATACTTCGGTAGCAACACCCGGAACATACGGCCAAAGAACTCGACCTGAACGAATCCGGACATAATCGTGATAAATACGCCGAAGACTACAAGAATGGGGATGAGTGACCACCCCCACGTAAGGCTGTCGACGTAGCCGAACAGTGTTTGCAAAGATTCCATCTGTCTCTCCGATTATTGTTTTTGCGGGAGCTGTTTTGATAACGCCGCGAATAGTTGGTGAGGGGTGTTACATCGATAGATCGATCCATAAACGCGCGAGTGCTGCTTCCGGCGTCTCTGTGCCGCCGTTTTCCACTCCGGCGCGCCATAAGGCTCCACCGGCTGCGTATGCTCCTGGATGAAGCCCACCTGCCTCGCACTGGCTGACCGCACGAATGCGGCAACCACTTGCGACAGCCTCCTTCAGAACTGACTCGAGAAGTGGATCCGACATGACCGTTCCTGCTCCAAAAACCCGCAACACAGCACCGTTGAACCGCCCCGCATTCTCCGGAGGCTCTTTGGTGTGAGTCATGCCGCTTGGGCA
>NZ_CEXBBO010000049.1:0-20457 GCF_982611455.1 Stutzerimonas sp. | reverse complement strand
GGTGGAATCCGGGTATTTTGCCAAAATCTGGAAGTCTTCTTCAGAGTTTCCTTAATGGCTAAGCGATGCGCGAACATCCGCTTTCTTGAATTCAATGGCTTCAATCACCGAGGCGCCACCTGTGATACCGGGCAACCCAGCGCAGCAGACGAGCCGGCGCATGTGCGCGTTTCCATTCGCCGGCTACCGACTTGTTGGCCTCCACCAGGGTCGGGTAGATGTGAATGGTCCCGAGCACCTTATTCAGGCCATGCCCATGCTTCATGGCCGCGACATATTCGGCGATAAGATCGCCAGCATGCTCGCCAACGATGGTGACCCCAAGAATGCGATCCCTGCCCGGCTCGGTAAGTACCTTGATATAGCCTGCGGTGATGTCATCCGTAATGGCGCGATCGAGGTCTTGCAGATCGAAGCGGGTCACCTCGAAAGCCACGCCTTCTTCCTTCGCCTGTTGCTCATTGAGCCCAACGCGCGCCACCTCGGGGTCGGTAAAAGTTGCCCAAGGGATCACGCGATAATCGACCTTGAAACGCTTGAAGGTGCCGAATAGCCCGTTCACCGCGGCGAACCAGGCCGGATACGAGGCGGTATGCGTGAACTGGAACGGCCCGGCCACATCCCCGACCGCAAAGATGTTCGGGAATCGCGTGGCCAGAAACTCGTCGGTCTGCAGCGTATCTTTCGCGCCGATCTCTAGTTCCAATGTCGCCGCCCAGAATCCTGTGCTGCTGGCAACGCGACCTAGCGCGAACAGCACCTGATCGAAGCCGAATGCCACTTCACGCTGATCTTCCAGGCGTGTGCAGAACAGCTGCAGCCCCTCCTGATGGGACTCGAAACGCAGCGCCTCATGTCCCAGCCGCACATCGACGCCATCGCTGCGCAGGCTTACAGCCACGGCCGCACTGGCATCGGCGTCTTCCTTCGGCAGCAGCCGTTCGTTGCGCTGCACCAACGTCACCTGGCAGCCGAGCCGCTGCATCGCCTGCGCCAGTTCACAGCCGACCGGCCCGCCACCGAGTATCAGCAGACGCTCGGGGCGTTTGCGCAGCGACCAGAGATTTTCCGACGTCAACGGCACCACCGCTTCGATGCCGGGCAAATCTGGAATCAACGGTCGCGCTCCCGTAGCGATGACGATGGATCGCGTACTCAAGCATCGGCCGTTAACTTCGACCGTCCAGGGCGATGTGATCTTCGCTTCGCCGGTGATCACCTCAACACCGAGGCTGCTATAGCGTTCGTTCGAATCATGCGGCTCGATCCTGGCGATGACTTTTTGAATGCGCGCCATCACCGCGGCGAAGTCCACCTCACCACTGACCGCCTTGAAACCCAGCCGCTCGGCCCGCTTCAGCTCGTGGGCCAGCTTCGCAGAGCGAATCAACGCCTTGGACGGCACGCAGCCGGTATACAGGCAGTCGCCCCCCATCTGCCCGTTCTCGATCAGCGTGACCTTCGCCTTGACCGCAGCGGCGATATAGGCCGCCACCAGCCCTCCCGAACCGGCGCCGATAACTACCATATTGCGGTCGAAGCGCTCTGGTTTCTTCCAGCCTGCATAAACCTTTCGCGCCTTGAACAGCCCCAGCAGCTTGCGCGATAGCAACGGCAGCAATCCAAGTAGCACGAAAGCACCGATCAGCCCCGGCGACAACACCTCCGCCAGCGAGTCCAGCTGCGCCAACTCTCGCCCGGCGTTCACATAGACCAGCGTCCCAGGAAGCATGCCAAGCTGACTGACCCACCAGAATCTGCGCACCGGCAATTGCGTCAAGCCCATCGCCAGGTTAATCAGGAAAAACGGAAAGGCCGGTACCAGGCGCAAGGCGAACAGATAGAACGCGCCTTCTCGCTCAATACCGTGATCGATGGCAGCCAATCTCCGACCGAAGCGCAATCGCACCCAGTCGCGCAGCAAAAAGCGGCTGATCAGCATGGCCAGGGTCGCGCCCAGCGTGGAGGCGAACGACACCAGCAGCGTCCCGCCGAACAGGCCGAACAGTGCACCGCCGACCAACGTCATCAGCGCTGCGCCCGGCAGCGACAGCGCAGTCACCAGCACGTATAGCACGAAGAAAATTCCGGCAGCCAACCACGGATCAGCAGCCACCCGAGCGTCGAGCGCCTGCTGCCGCGACTGGAATGTGGCGAGATCAACGAAGCGGCCAAGATCGAACAAGAAGAAGGCCGCCACCAATGCAATGACTGCCGTGATCAATAACATTCGGGAAGCTTTCACGATGCAGGTCCCTGCCAATGGAAAAGCGGGCCGCCAGGCGGCGCCGTTTCAGTCCTTCAGTGCGCCACCGCAGCTCGATCCTTGCCCGGCGGTGCAGGCGTAGCAGTGATCACGGGTGGCGATGGGATTGCCATCCAGGCTCGATGATTTCAGCAAATCACGCAGATGCGCGCGGTCACGATTGATCAGGCCAGGCAGTAGCATGGGCAGTTCGAGCATCTGATTGAAATCACAGTCGTACAGGTAGCCTTGCCAGTCGACGCTAACCAGATTGCGGCACATCACACCGCCGAGGTTTTCCGGCCGGTAACTGTCACGCAGCAGCTGCATGTAGCCATTGAACTGCCCTTTGCTCACCAGCGTGCTGCCAAAGCGTGCAATCGGCTGGTTGGTGATGGTCAGCAGGTGATTGAAGCGAATGCCGAAATCTTCGGCCAGATGCGCCTTGTAGTCGGCCTCCAGTTGCGCCTGTGGCGGCGGCAACGACGGACCCTGCGGGTTGAATACCAGGTTGAGAATCAGCCCGTCGCTCTCCTCGCCGTAGCCTAACGCGTTGAGCTGACGCAGCCCGGCGATGCTGGCTTCGAACACGCCGTCGCCACGTTGGCGATCGACGTTTTCCCGCGAATAACAGGGCAGCGAGGCGGTCACCTCGACGCGTTGCTCGGCCAGAAATGCAGCCAACCCTTCAAAGCCGGGTTCACTCAGAATCGTCAAATTGCAGCGATCGATCACGCGCAGGCCTTCGCGCCGGGCATGTAGGACGATCTCGCGAAAACGCGGATGCATCTCCGGCGCGCCACCGGTGAGGTCGAGCGTCTGCACTGGGTGCGCGTCGATCACCTGATGCAGCAAGGCCAGACTGTCGTCAGTCATTGCCTCTTCCCGTGTCGGTCCGGCGTTGACGTGGCAGTGCAGGCAACGCTGATTACAGCGGTAGGTCAGATTGACCTGCAGCGCCTCGAGATGGCCGCGGCGGATCGATGGGAAGCTCAACGCATCGAGCAGGGGTAAAGTGTCACGCATGGCAGTCGCTACTCTAGCTGCTGAGTTTGATGGCCCGAAAGCGCAGTCTGCCGGAAAAACGTGCATGCCGAGCGCCCTCCATCAAAGCATAGCCAAGCCTGCCAAGAATCCGGCACCCGACCGCCAGGAGGCCCCGTTGCCTATAGATCCGACCACAGCGGAACAGACCGCAGCGCCCTGCCTGGTCCTGCTGTGCAAGCGGCCGGCATTGGGCCACGCCAAGCAACGACTGGCCGCAACACTGGGACAACAGTCGGCGTTTGTCGTGGCACAGGCGTTGCTCGACTGTGCGCTGGAAGACCTGCATCAATGGCCCGGCCCGCGAGCGATTGCGCCGGATCAGGAACAGCACCTGACGTGGGCGAGCTCGCTGGGCGTCGAGGCGACCTGCATAGCGCAATCCGACGGCAACCTCGGCCAACGCCTGAATCAACTGGACTGCGAACTGCGCCATGAAGGCCAGCGCCAGCTGATCTTCATCGGCAGCGATTGCCCCGCCCTGCTCCCAGGTGACTATCAGAATGTCAGCGATCTGCTGCAATCGTTCGATACCGTTTTGCTCGATGCCCGCGACGGCGGCGTCGTGTTGATGGCTTCCAACCGCCCCTGGCCTGATCTTGCCGCGCTGCCCTGGAGTACCGATCAACTCGGCAGCACGCTTGCGCAACTGTGCCGTCAGGCCGGGCACAGTGTTGTAATCGCTGGCGAATCGTTCGACATCGACCACGCCGAAGATCTCTCGGACCTTGCCAGCGCACTGCTCGATGATGATCGTCCGGCGCGCCGCCAACTGCTGCGCGTACTGCAACGACTCGGGATTGGCAGCGATGCCTGAGCGCAGCGCCATCAGCGTGATCGTGCCCTGCTGGCGGGACGAACGGGCCTTGGCGCGACTATTGGACGGCCTAGGGGAACTGTTCGCGAGAGCTGAAATAATCAGCGAGATCATCGTCGTGGATGGCGCCGACAACGAGCAATGCCGACAGCTTTGCGAGCGATACGCGGCACGTTGGTTGCCGGCTAAACCTTGCCGCGGTGAGCAACTGCGCCTGGGTGCAAGCCATGCCCGACATCCGTTGTTATGGTTTTTGCACGCCGATGCCCAGCTGCATGGCGACCCACTGCCAGCGATGCAGAAGGCGATCGCCAGCGGTGCAACCGGCGGCTATTTCCGTTTTCGTTTTGCCGGTCGAACAGGCTGGCAAGGCAAGCTGCTCGAACAGCTGATCAACTTGCGATGCCGGTTCGGCGTGCCTTATGGAGATCAGGGCCTGTTCGTCGAAGCTGATGCTTACAAGCGCTGCGGACAGCACAGTCCCTGGCCGCTGTTCGAAGAAGTCGAACTGGTGAAGTGCTTACGCAGACACGGAGAATTCACTCGACTGGATGATGGCGTTCGCGTCGACCCACGGCGCTGGCAGCGCGACGGCTGGTGGCGTCGCTCCCTGCGCAACCGCCTGCTTGCATTGCAGTTCACATGCGGTGTGCCTGTCGAACAACTTGCACAGCGCTACACAGGACAACGCCCAGAGGATTCGGACGAATAGCGCCCGATAGGCACCATGTTCGCGTTGGGCTCAGAACAACCCGAGCTGTTCATCGATCAGTGCTGAAAAGCTGTCCTCAACGAACGGCAGGATGGCGTCCGCGATCGGCTGTAGCTGGCGGGTGACGTAATGGTCGTAATCGATTGCCGCGCGCCGCACCTCGAGCGGTTCCGGGCCTGCCACGGTAATCAAGTAACTGATCCAGCCGCCGTTCTGGTACTGCCGCTGCCGGCCCTGCCGCAAGTTGTAGTCGTCGGCGATCCGCGCGGCACGCACGTGCGGCGGGACGTTGCGCTCATAGTCGTCCAGGCGACGACGCAATCGCTTGCGGAAGATCAGCAACTCGTCCAGCTCACCGGCCAGCGTGCGGCGGACATATTCGCGCACATAATCCTGATAGGGCTCGCGGTTGAAGATGCGCCGGTACAGTTCCCGCTGGAATTGTTGGGCGAGCGGCGACCAATCGGTGCGGACGGTTTCCAAGCCCTTGAATACCAGCCCATCGCTGCCGTCGGGGCGTGTGACCAGCCCGGCATAGCGCTTCTTGCTGCCCTCCTCCGCGCCGCGAATGGTCGGCATCAAAAAGCGCTTGAAGTGGCTCTCGAATTGCAACTCCAGCGCGCTTTCCAGGCCGAACTCCTGCCGCAGGTGTTCACGCCACCATAGGTTGATCCGCTGCACCAGCCGCTTGCCGATGCGCGCCGCCTCTTCGTCGTCGTGGGCGCGCTTGAGCCAGACGAAGGTGGAGTCGGTATCGCCGTAAATCACGCTGTAACCCTCGGCCTCTATCAGCTCGCGGGTGCGGCGCATGATTTCGTGGCCGCGAAGCGTGATGGACGAGGCCAGCCGTGGATCGAAAAAGCGACAACCACTGGAGCCGAGCACGCCGTAAAAGGCGTTCATGATGATCTTCAGCGCCTGGGACAACGGCTTGTTGCCGTCGCGCTTGGCCGCTTCGCGCCCTTCCCAGACACGCTCGACGATGGCCGGCAGGCAATGCCGCGTTCGAGAAAAACGTGCGCCGCGAAAACCCGGCACCGACTCGCCGGCCTCGGGTTCGCGCATACCTTCGACCAGCCCGACCGGATCGATGAGAAAGGTGCGGATGATCGAGGGATAAAGGCTCTTGTAATCCAGCACCAGCACGGATTCGTACAGACCCGGTTGCGAGTTCATCACGAAACCGCCAGGACTGGCCTCCGGCGGTCGCTCGCCGAGATTGGGAGCAACGAAGCCCTGGCGATGCATCAGCGGAATGTAGAGGTGTTCGAACGCAGCCACCGAGCCACCGCTGCGATCGGCCGGCAGGCCGGTGACTGTGGCACGCTCGAGCAAGAAGGTGAGCAGCTCGGTCTTCTCGAAGATGCGCGTGACCAGCTCGCAGTCCTTGAGGTTGTAGCGTGCGAGGGCCGGCTTGTCCTCAGCGAACATGCGGTTGATTTCATCCATGCGCTGATACGGCGTGTCGATCGCCTTGCCTTCACCAAGCAGCGTCTGCGCAACGTTTTCCAGGCTGAATGACTGGAAGCTCCAGGTCGCCGAACGCAGCGCTTCGATGCCGTCGATGATCAGCCGCCCCGCCGCCGCGGCGAAAAAGTGGTTGCTGCGGCTGCCATGTTCGCGCCAGGCCATCTCGTCCCCACCGCGCCCCAGGCGCAGCGGCACCTGATAGCGCTGCGCCTGTTCACGCAACACCCGCAGGTCGAACTGCACCAGGTTCCAGCCAATGATGGCGTCCGGATCGTGCAGCGCCATCCAGTCGTTCAATCGCTCGATCAGCTGCTTGCGACTGTCGCAATACTCCAGCTGGAAATCCACCGCACTGGCATCGCCATTGGCCGGGCCAAGCATGTAAACCTGGCGCTGCTCGCAACCTTCCAACGCAATGGAATACAGCTCGCCGCGCATGGTGGTTTCGATGTCCAGCGAGACCAGCCTGAGTTGCGGCCGGTAGTCTGGCGTCGGCTTGATCTGCGCCTCGACCAACGTGCCCTCCGCATCCGGCTGACCGTTGAAGCTGACGGGTGCGGTAATGAAGCGCTCCATCAGATAGCGCTCCGGCGGACGGATATCGCCCTCGTAGACATCGAGCCCCGCCGCGCGCAGGCGCTTGTCGAGGTTCATCAGCTGACGATGCTGCTTGCAGTACAGCCCGACCACCGGTCGATGATGGAAATCGGTCAGGTTCAACGGGCGCAACTCGACGTCGCGCTCGCCCTTGAGCAGCATTTCGACCTTGTGCTGTTGCTCCGCCGGAATGAAGGCAACCGAAGGCTGGTACGGCACGCGGAGCCGACGCGGCCCTGCATCGGTCGCCAGCCAGAACTCCACCTCGGTGCCGGCCGCCGTATCGCGCCAATGCCGGGTCAGGACGAAGCCCTGCTGAAGATCCACCGTTTGCCTTCCTTATCTGCTTTCGAAGGCGCTCATTCTACGTGGCATTGGCGGGTTGGGCGCGATGACACGACGGAGCCATGTCATACGATCTCTTAAGGCGTATCGATTCATGAACGCCGCCTAAAATGTCCGAATAGCCTTTGTTTGGCTTTGACAAGCCACCCATCGCTGACAATACTCAGCGATGTCGTACGACAACTACATCAATAATAACAATGGAATCAGCATGTCTCCTTCAGCCGCCCCCGCTCCCACTTGCGTTTCGCTGCCGTTACCTCAGGTACACAGCCCTCCTCACTTGAACCGCTAACGCTTCTGTATCGACTGACTTTGCCGGGAACCGGCAGAGAGAGCCGCTTCGCCTCGCCTCTTTGAAAAGAAGACGCTATGTAGGACGCACCCCATGACAATAAGCAAAACTGACTCCACCACCGACGAGCCGCGCAATGCCCGTCGCGCCTTTCTCAAAAACTCGCTGATGGTCTCGGCGGGTGTCGCATCGATGGGCAGCCTGGGCCTATCCCGACTCGCGATTGCAGAGCCGCTGACTCAGCGCTACCCGGATGAGTTGGTGGAAATCCTCGACGAAAGCTTTGCCAAGTACCGGCTGTTCAATGCCAGCGTCGAGCAGCTCGCCACTGGCATGCGCTGGGCTGAAGGTCCGGTCTGGGTCGGCGACGGCCGCTATCTGCTGGTGAGCGACATTCCAGAGAACCGGATCATGCGCTGGGACGAGATCACCGGCTCGTTCGATACCTATCGCGAACCCTCGAACCACTCCAACGGCCTGAACCGCGATCTGCAGGGTCGACTCCTAGCTTGCGAAGGCTCGACCACCAACGGTCAGGGCCGCAGAGTTACCCGCACCGAACCGGACGGCAGCATTACGGTGTTGGCTGACACATTCGAGGGTAAGCGCTTCAATTCGCCGAACGATCTGACGGTCAAACGGGACGGCTCGATCTGGTTCACCGACCCACCCTTTCAGACCGCCAACTACTACGAAGGCCACAAGATCGAGACCGAACTGCCGGATGCCGTCTACCGTATCGATGGCGAAACCGGCGCGGTAACCCGTGTGATCGACTCGATTGCCGGTCCCAACGGCATTTGCTTCTCGCCTGATGAGAAAGAACTCTACGTGGTCGAAGGCCGTGCGAAGCCAAATCGTCTCGTCTGGGCCTATTCAGTCAACGATGACGGTACGCTCGGCGAGCGCCGCAAGCACATCGAAGCACCCACCCATGGCGCGCTCGACGGCATCAAATGCGACGAAGATGGCAACCTCTGGTGCGGTTGGGGCAGTTCCGGTTCACCGGAAGCGAAAACCGCCGAACTGGACGGGGTGATGATCTTCAATCCACAGGGAACGGCGATCGGCAAGATCAGGCTGCCGGAGCGCTGCGCCAACCTGTGCTTCGGCGGCAGCAAGGGCAATCGGCTGTTCATGGCCAGCAGCCATTCGATCTATGCGTTATACGTCAACACCCGCGCCGCGACCTTTGGCAATCACGCCGCCTGACTTGGGGTTGGCAATGGTGACCCGGCGGTGGGTCACCGTTGCAACCAGAACGTAGTTGGATCAGGCGACCGAGGCATCCTCGCCCAAATGAATCACCCGCGCAGCCCGAAGCATGCATTTGGCCAATTCCGGCGGTGAGAACTTCGTCAGAATGTCGTTGGCACCGGCCGCCTTGGCCTTGTCGGTGCTCATCGTGCTATCCAGCGAGGTGTGCAGGAGCACGTAGAGGGAGGCGTAAGCCGGATGCTTGCGCAACGCCTGGGTGAAGGAGTAACCGTCCATTTCAGGCATTTCGATGTCCGACACCACGACATTGATCGCCTCGTGGGTATCTTTCAGGCTGTCGAGCTTCTCGAAGGCCTCGCGGGCGCTACGCACCGCATGGCAGGTCACGCCCATCTTGCTCAGCGCCGATACCGACATGTGGATCGCAACTTGACTGTCATCGACGATCAGCGCGCGGGTTTCGGTGAGCAGCTGTGCGTCTTGGTCATCGAGGTGGGAAATGTCTGCCTCGATCGGAACCGGCGCAATGTTGTGCATCACCTTTTCCACGTCAAGAATCTGGATCAGCTCACCGTCGATGTCGGCCGTGCCGGTAATGAACGAACTGATTCGCGCACCGTAGGGCGGCGGCAAAATTTTCGAGGACTGAATGTGGACGATCTTAACCACCGACTGCACGTGCAGGCCCTGCTTCGATCGACTGATTTCGGTGACGATCAGGCAGCCGCCTTTCGGATCCTGCAGCGGCGCCATGCCGATGGCCAGGCTCAGATCAATGACCGACAGCGGCTGACCGCGCAGCGTGGCGACGCCACGCACATGGGGGTGCGCCTCAGGCAGCCGCGTCAACGACGGGGTCGGGATTATCTCGCTGACCTTCAACAGATTGATCGCCATCTGCTTGCCGCTGCGAAGCGTGAACAGCAGAAGCGATAAGGAGTCGGTGGCGGATGCGTTATTCATGGATAGTCCTGATAGGGAAAGCCGGTCTCGTGCTGGGATATCACCTCGCTACAGCCTTGTCGGCTGGCGCGGCGAAATCTTCAGTCGAAAACCAACCGCGCCCGACGAGATGTCGGCTTTCCCGCAATCAGACGCGCTCGAAAATCGCTGCAATCCCCTGTCCGCCACCGATGCACATCGTGACCAGGGCATAGCGTCCCTGAACGCGCTGCAACTCGTGCACCGCCTTGACGCTGATGATTGCGCCCGTAGCACCGACCGGATGGCCGAGCGAGATACCCGAGCCGTTCGGGTTTACCCGTGCAGGATCCAAACCGAGCTCCTGCATCACGGCACAGGCCTGCGCGGCGAACGCCTCGTTGGCTTCGATCACATCAATCTGTTCCAGACGGATACCGGTACGTTCCAGAACCTTGCGCACAGCTGGCACAGGCCCGATGCCCATGTAAGCAGGATCGACACCGGCATGGGCATATCCGACCAGGCGCGCCATCGGCTTCAGCCCCAACGACCGTGCCCGCCCCGCCTCGGCCAGTATCAGCGCCGCGGCACCGTCGTTCAGACCGGACGCATTGCCGGCGGTCACGGTGCCATTTTCGTTTTTGAACACCGGCTTCAGTGCCGCAAGGCGCTCCAAGGTGAGGTCGGGGCGCAGATGCTCGTCGGTGTCGAACAAAACGCTGCCCTTGCGGGTCGCGATCTCGACCGGAACGATCTGTTCGCGAAAGTAACCGTTCTCCAAAGCACGGACGGCACGCTGCTGACTTTCCAATGCCAGTGCATCCTGCTGCTCACGGCTGATGCCGTAGCGCTCAGCGACGTTCTCTGCGGTTACACCCATGTGGAACTTGCCCCAAGGATCGTGCAGCAGCGTGTTCATGTAGTCGATCGCCGCGCTGTCACCGAGGCGCGCCCCCCAGCGCAGATTGGGCAGGATGAAGGGGCCGCGGCTCATGCTTTCGGCACCACCACCAATGGCCAAATCGGTATCGCCGAGCAGGATCGACTGCGCGGCGGAAATCACCGCCTGCAGGCCCGACCCGCACAGGCGATTGACGTTGAACGCCGGCGTTTCCAGCGGAATGCCGGCATCCACGGCGGCCACTCGCGCCAGATAGCCGTCTCGGGGTTCGGTGGGTATCACGTTGCCCATCACCACGTGACCAACCGCATCCGGCGGCGTCCCGGAACGTTCCAGAACGCCGCGACAGACCGTGGTGGCAAGGGAGGTGAGGTCGACATCCTTCAGCGCGCCGCCAAAGGAGCCAATCGGTGTACGGACGGCGCCGACAATGACGATTTCGCGTTCAGCCATGGTGTTTTCTTCCATTCGATTTCAGATCGCGCCGGTCGAAGCGGCACAGAGGTTGGTCGATCCTAGCGGGATAGCGCCTGAGAACAATACGGATGATCGCAGAACGGCTCTGCGAATTTGCAGAACCCGATAGTCACCAAACTGACGACAAACGTCGGGAACGATGAGCGACCGCCCCGGGCCCAATCCAGATAACCCCATGGAGGTCCCGAAATGAGCAAGGCAGTCAAACCGGACGCCGAACAACCCTACTTCGATACGCCCGCACACATCCCGAGCGGCAGCAACCACCAGATTCCGCACAGTCATCGGCTGGTCTATCGCGACCACGACGTCATCGTGCATATCACCGGATACGAGTACGAAACCTTCGGTGAAACGCTTTGGGCCGTAGGGGCCGAGGTGGTGAAAGACCGTGAGATCGTCGTCCCGGTAAACGTCGATCAAACGCAGCATTACCGCAGCTTCGACGAAGCGCTCGAGCACGGCACGGAACTGGGCAAACGGCTGGTCGACGAGTTGTAGCTCGGCCGCCACAAGGGGCATCGGGACCATTCCTGGCTCGCATCCACTGCGCTCCCCTGCATCTCATCAGAAGGAAACCCACCGATGAAAGAGAACAACGCGAACGTCCGACATGACGAAGACCAACAGCGTTATCTGCTGGAAATCAATGGCCAAGCGCTCGGCTTTGCCGAATACCAAGAGGACGGCGACCGCCAGGTATTCACGCACACCGAAGTGGATCAGAGCCTCGAAGGTCAGGGCATGGGCAGCATGTTGATTCGCGAGTCGCTCGACGATGCTCGCCGGCGCAGCAAGCGCATCGTGCCCGTCTGCGAATTTGTCGCCGCCTATGTAAAGAAGCACCCGGACTGGAACGACATCATCGAGGCCCAATGAAAGCACCGATGGGGCAGGCATCCGTCACGTAGACGGGTAACATGCCGGCCCCCAATCTGAAGCGCCTCGCATGACTTGTACCAACCGCCAGATCGACCAACTACGCCGCCAGATTCCCAGCTTCGCCTGCGAGCCTGGCTGTCACGATTGCTGCGGGCCGGTGACCGCCTCATCTGAAGAAATGGCGCGCTTGCCACATCGCAGCGACGCCGAACACAACGTGGCGCTCGCGGCGTGGAACTGCGTACACCTCGGCCTCAACGGCTGCGAAGCCTACGCTGAGCGGCCGCTGATCTGCAGGCTGTTCGGCACCACCGAAAGCTTGCCTTGCCCACGCGGTCGCGGCCCGGAAGTTCCAACCGCGCCTCGTGTGGAAAAGCAGGTGCACCAACTCATTGCCAGCACGCGCCAAGTGCTGGTCTAGGCATAGACGAGAGAGATTGATGAGCAACGAACTGCAAATCTAGGACGTTCTGCTGGGCGACGGCAAGGAAGTCGTGAAAGGCGCGCTGATTACCACCCAATACAAAGGCCAGCTCGAAGACGGCACCCCTTTCGACTCATCCTACGAGCGCGGCAAACCCTTCCAGTGCGTAATCGGCACCGGCCGGGTCATCAAGGGCTGGGAGCAGGTATAGCGAAAGTAGGCTTTCCATAAATCGTGGTATAGCCCACCGCGTACGCAAGTCATCCAAATACACAGTGGACCAGTTACTGCTTAGATCGCCCAGGTCGCAGAACGGGTGCGATTGCCCGCGTCATCTCTAATCCGCACACTTCCCATGTGCGAAATTCCAAGCTGATCAGAAAATCTTGACAGCGCCCGGCCAAAACCTGCATTGCGGGAGAGCTGAACATTCATACCCCGATTTGATAGGAACACTCCTTCCGCCACGCGGATGACGTCAGATGTCTTAACGAGGCGTTCACCTCTCTGACGTAGCAAGGCGATAGCTGACTTGAGCAGTGAAAGCAGATCGTTTCGTTTATGCATTTCGTTTCTCCAAGATTGGAGGCACCCAGAAATCGCGTGCCCCCTACATATAAGGATCAGCGAGCATTTCCAACACGAAATAGCTTGCCGTCCGTCGGATTGCATCGCTACACGTATCGGCCTTGCCCGATTCCTGAAAAGCCAACGTGATCGGTTTACTGTCCTTCGCCTTCCCCTGAACATCGAACGGAACAGGGGTTTTCGTGGGGAAAATCGTAGTTGAAAAAGACGATAGGGATTTCAGTCGTGCGGCGACTCAGCTACAGCCAAATAATGCAATTTCACACGCTGTAGCATACGACACTCACATAAGGGCAGTTACGCCCCAGAAGATTACCGCACTACTAATGCATACATTCTGAAAATCAGAGTACACTCCTTTTCCGTGTAACCCCTTGCTGCGTCTATCCCGTAGCCAGATGATACACAGCCGCCACCATCACAGATCGAAGGTAGGTATAGGAAAGAATTTGATTCTCAGGAGGGGTACTAGGTGTCAGAGGTAAGTGAAGACAAGACCAAGAGGAAATATCTCTCAATGCTCCGTGCCCACCCTTGGCACCATCAGCACTCTGTCTTCTATTCAGATGCTTCAGACAGCATTGCCCTGCTCGATGACATGGTTGCTTTCAAGCAGCTCCTACGCCGTCGCCATCCCGATCACCCGTTCCTATTACGGATTCAACTGTTGAACAGGGAAAAGAATTTTCAAGCCTATCTGAGCATCCTCGCTCCTGAACGAATCAGCGATCTTCAAGAGATTGCAAATAAAACCTTTTCTGCGGATGTGCGGGTGTTAGGCAGGGTTTGCACGGATGGTCGGTTAGAACGCATGGCATCAGCCATCAAAGTACAGAAGCCGCACAACCTTGAACACTTCTTTGATAAAGGCAGAGTTCGCCGCTTCTCCGTATTGAATAAACATTTAATTGAAGAACCTACGACTATAACGGATTAAAGCTATAACCGTTCGTCGGCAAGTATAAGTATAATTCGATTATATGGACCGTAGTGTTGCTATTTATCGATCGAATCAGTTAATATATACAATATATAGAAAATACATTTTATGTCTCCCAGCTAAACCTCTCATCCAAACACTTAACACCGGCTACTCGGTGATTTTTTGTTTCTGCGTGTCCGGTCACTTACACAGGTTTGACTCAGCCTTTCAATATGATTCCACGGGTTAGGCAAACTAATCCTGCAAGCAACCTTTAATTTTGCTCTAACCATTAGGCCTCTCACGCAATCAGAGAGCGTTCCTTATTCCCTATTGGTTTCACGATCTAAGGTTGAAATGTCTTTGCGGTTACCTTTATTGCAACACCCGAAGGGGCAACTGTGTTTGCCCCTTCTTTTTGAGCTTATTTTACTAACGATCCAAATTTCAAACAATGGAGAATTAAAAGATGACTTTGGTAACAAGACAATGCCTGTGGTGTGCTTCAGATATGGCAACGACCAGAAGCTCAAAAAAACTGTGTAGCAAGACTTGCCACTCCCAATTTAATAGATGGGCTGACAATATAAATTTGACGAATATTCAAGGTTACGAGCGGCTTGTGTCATTGCTGACAGATGGCAGGTCGCCTAACAGAAACCATCCAATCAATAGAATTGATTTAGCTGCTGCCGAGTATTGGAACAGTAAAACCAAGCTACTGAAAGCGGTAGCTGAATTTTCCAAATTTCCAGGTGCAACCCAAACCATAGACGAAGTAGTCCAACTCCTACAACCCTAAAATCAACTTGACTCTAAAAATTCTATAACAAGCCAAAAGGACAAAACTAACGTCGGAGCTTGCCCCAGAATAATCAGAGTCTCCACAAGGAGGCCATCATGCCCAACTATTTTATTATCAACAAACCTTCTAACCTGATCTTGAAAGTTATTTCTCTCAAGCACAGCCCCGCCGAAACGAAGGTTGAGAAATATGTACCAGCCTCAGATAAAACTATTGCTGTCCTTGACAAATGGTTGCTTGGTAATCCCGGCTTGCTGATGGACATCGGTGATCTGATGAGCAGATCTGAATACGTAGAAGACTACATTGTCCGCACTCGCAAAGATAAGTCTCAAGTACCAGTGGCAAAGCCTCAGCGCCTTTACTACCGAGAAGAGCAGATCGAGAAGTATGCGGATCGGCTGACGACTGTATGTAATTGGATCGCTAACCACCCCGACGCCAATGAGAACGACCTTAACGAAGTGTTTGGTATGGGTGTCGTAGCTGCTAAAGCGTATTTAGCAAAGTACAGTTAATAACGTATTTACTGATCTGTAGAGCACAAAACCTTGCAACCCTACCGGTTATGCCACTTGCAACTTTTGCTGCTTTACAGCCCCCGTATTTACTGACTCAAATACCTCCGTTAACTCATATCCTAACCTGAACTGGAGAACATCGCTATGCCTGAAGAAAAAGAGCAAATCTCGTGCTGTGTATGTAGTGAGTTATTTACACCAACACGAAGCCATCAACGCAAGTGCAGCAACCTTTGTAATGCGCTCATCTACTATCGAAGGGAAAAGGTTCGCACACTTCTTTTGAAATTGCATACCCCTGCTCAATTGGCAGCACTTGAAGTGTTTGCGGAGGCTTTGACTGATGACTGACCCAGTAACCACAAGCCCCTCAGCTTTTTAGAAAGAGAAAACATTATGAAAATTAAGCTCAGTGACCAAGCTGCATCAGTGCTTCTCAATCTGTACAAGGCCAGCGGTGAGACCTGTAACCTCACGCACTTTTTGAACGTACTGATTTGCAAACAACAACAATCTCAACTCCCGTTTTTCGAGGATACTAACAATGTCAAAGAGGATCACTTGCACTCAGTGTAAGAAGCGTTTCACACCATCACGAGTAGATGCCAAGTATTGCTCTGCTGCGTGCAAGCAATCTGCTTTTAGAAAAGCACAAGATAAAATTTCGGCACTGCATACCGCTCTAACCAAAACAGGATTTCTAACATACGTTGCATACGAAGTTCGCCGTGCTGGGTCTGTTGAAATACTGCGTGGCCACACGACAGCTTCGTTTGTAGAGCTTCACACTATCTGGTCGTATTGCAATAAAGCTTCTGCCTTCAAAACAAAGGAGCGCGCTTACGAACTGAGCCACATTTTCCCAGTATGCGGAATCGCTGGAAAGATTGGCTGCCTACACCCCAGTAACCTAGTGGTACAGCGAGCAGCCTTCAACCGTAGGCACGGCAACAAATACTTCTCTGGGGGCAAGAGCATCAGCCGAGCAAGCCTGAAGCCTCGCTGGCTTGTAGACGAGAAGATGCCGAGGGCTCACATTTTCAACCTGATCTTCAATTATCTTGGTGACGACATTCTAAGATCGTTTAAAAAGCAGTGCCAGCCGAAGAAGCTTGCAAAAGTATCATTGCTGGATTGGTTCGATAAGAAGGTTTGTCTTCTTGATAAGCCGGTTGATCTTAAATCTTTGGGTGTAGATCAACTGCGTCATATTCAAGCTGAGCTGCAATCAAAGGAAGTCTTCAATCTGAAGTTCGATTCGTATTCACTTGCTAAGGTTACGTTTGATGAGATAGCCCGGCTTGCGAACTATCGCCAAGATTCAGACCTCACAGATGCACAGCGCTTTCTTTCTAATCTGCGATGGGACAGTGACTTGGATTTCTTCATAAATGAGGAGCTTTCAAAAGATGGTAACGACGCTGCTGCTTCTAAGGCATTAGAGCTTATAGAGCCTGTATTGCTTGGTAAACCGCTCCGCCTACCTGACTTGGCTTGGGAGTGCCAGCATGCACGTGAAGCCGCTGTTGCCGAGTACGAACGTCTACAGCTACAGCGCCTGGAACAACGCAATCAGATGTTATTGGAACGTCAAGAGCGTGATGCCAAAAGAGTTGCTGCGGATAGAGAATGGAGATTCAATTTTGAGCTTGAGTGTGCTGAAGAATATGAACGCATAACTGGCAACCTATCGACAACCTACATTCACGATCAACATTACCAGTTCGTTCAAGAACAAATGTGCCCTTTCTAAAGAAACTTACAGCAGCATCTACTCCAGAATATGTTACCGATAATCTGACTATCCCCTACTCTGAAACATAGACAGCACTAAGGCTCCAGAGCATTTATAGTCTATTTTCCCTGCCACACTTTCAGAGCATTTTGTAAGACTACTGGAGTATTTCCATCTAGTCACGCAGTGACAATCAAACCCTAAACCTAAGCTTTTGCTCTTCACGAAGTGCAATTAATGGGGCTTTATCGCCCTTAGAACGCCACTAACGGCAGTCACCATAAAGAAGGAAACAAAAATGCAAAACACATTCAATACAAACTATATCAAAGTCAGCACCACCGCCATCGCCCCTTCTGATTTCGAGTTGAAGACTAAAGTCTGGGAGAACGAGCAAGTCTACAAAAATACTGCAATGTCTTGTGTTCGTATCAGTGGGCCTCTGCCCGTTATGCTGAAGCAATTTCAACAACTCACCTCCGAAGGCTACACACTGAACGAGTCTCTACCAGCCTCCTCCTTAGGTGCAGTCAGTTGCTTCCTTTCAAAGCCGAAGGACCAGCAGAAAGAAGATTTGTTGCTTATCAAGGAAGAGGTAGAGCGGCAGTATTCCGAAGCCATCGCAGCTAATTTTGAAGCCCATAAGACAACTCTGATTGAGCAGGCGTTGCAAGCTGAGCATCAGAAAGCTGTGGATGCTGAGAAAGCCAAGCAAGCCAAGCTCGAAGAGAAGGTTCGCAAACAAGTAGAAGATCAGTTGCAGGAGGTGCAGCAATGAAAGCTCAGGACATCCTCTCTGCCTTTCAAACACAGCCAACGGCTGCTATCAAGACTTTAGTTAAAGGCGACTACTTCGTTGTCAGTGCCGGTGAAGTGCTTCTGACGCAACTGGATCAAAGCTCTGTCGCCTCTCTTCGAAAGAGTGGAGTTATCACCATACAAGCTGATGGCGTTGACGCAGTTGTCTATGAATATCTCAAATCTAGGGGGATAGTATCAACACGAGATATGCTGCAAGCATCGCCATCGTTCAAGAAAGAATGCTCTTAATATTGTTATAAGATAACACATTAGAAACAGGCAGACAGGAGGGGTTTCCCTCCCCTGCACTATCACAACAAACAGGCTACAGGGCTTATGTTTACTAAGCTGTAATGGCTAAGTGCTAAGCCTGATGGCTTCTCCCACGTAGTACGCGATCAATAATAACAACAAAGGTGTTAAATGTTCCGAACAATACTCTTATCAATGCAACTTGCCTGCTTGCTTGTAATTACACATCAGCTACAAAGCACATATTCACCAACCGTGGCAGACCAGACGCTTTTGTATCTTGAGAACCGTATCGGCCGTATCGAATCGAAGGTTGATGACAACGCCCGGCAAGTGACAGCGCTCAAGCATCTGAGCATGAGAGGTCAACTGTAGTTATAATGACCGTCTGTTAACCAGTCATAGCTTCAGGAGTTGGTGCTGCTCTTCAAACCGGGCTTGAACCTGCCGCCCGTGCTCCAGCGCTTGTTTAAGAGTTTTGCTAACGTATGCTCCCACGCCAGCAGTTGTCTTACGCTCATCAAGTTCAAGCTCAAATAAGGGATGATACTCGCTGCTATAGGCCACGTAAGTTTTAAGGTTTACGGTCATATGAACTAGGAGACTAGCAGACTCATAGCTGAGTTTTGGTTCGTTAGGAGTACGGGTCCGATTGGTTGCTTCGAGCATCTGCTCCACCTTAGTTTTTGCAAAGCCTTCCAGCCGATCTATAGGCGCATCGATCACCAAGAATTCATTACCAGTCTCAGTCTCAGTCACGCTCAATCGCATTTTTAAAGATTCGCTATATATCTTCCCAAGCCGAACCGCACCGTTCGTTGTGCTAAGCAGGTTATCGTTTTCACGCTGCTCGATCAGACCCGGCACGGTCATGATGGCAGCAGCCAACACGATAGAAACTCCAACAATCGTGGCAGAGGACTTGGAAGACATTTTTATTCCTTTCGTTTTGATTTTACCCGAGTCCACAGGACACTAACCTAGTAGCGTCTACCTAGGTTGGGTGAGGTCTTGTAGAGCCTTTACGTTCTGGTGTAAGACTTTTCGATTGAGCGACCGAGCGTAGGTTTCAAGGTCACGTTGATACTCAAAGGATTCTCCACGCAGCATGTTTTGAATATTGCATAACAAGGTGACTTGCAGTGCTGGGTTCTCCAAGGTCATCTTTGTCAATTCCAGCCGCTCGACTTCCTTTACGACGCTGTCCAGGTGGTTGCTGATCTCGCTCTTTACATCCTGCCGCTGTGCATACTCGTATAGTTTCACAAGCGTTAGGTCGGGTGTTTGTCCTATCTGGTATACAGCCATGTCACCAACCAGACGGCTAACCATCGAATCCCCTGTCCCCGAGACAGCCATCAGCACATCCTCCATAAAAACCAACGCGCCCGAACGCCGATCCTCGAAGCGAAATCTGTCATCCTCACAGGCTCCTTTCTCTTCGAGCCATTTCATCTGCTCCTCCAGGCTCATTTCATCGGCAAACGCTGGCAAGCCAACACTCAGGAGAATAACTAAGCCTAGTCGGAGCATGGCGGGTCCCTTGGTTTATATTGCCATCATCCTAACATCAGTATGGGTAGCCGCTGCGCTGATACGATGGTGTCAGAAACGGTCGTTTACGAACCTAGCGGCAATCAGAATTTTTAAGGTGTCATAAAATAGGTATTGACATTCTGACACCATGAATTATTATGAGTCTACGTTTTTGACACCCTAAGGATTTCACCATGTCCCGCACCTTCGCTTACTGCCGCGTCAGCACCACCGGACAGGTAACAGAAAACCAAGTGCAAGAGATTCGTAGTGCAGGCTTCGATATTCAGCCCCAACGCATCATTGAAGAACAGGTGTCTGGTTCTGTGCCTGCCAATGAGCGTAAAGGCTTTCAGAAGCTTCTAGAACGCATGGAAGCGTCTGACGTGCTGGTTGTCACCAAGCTCGACCGTCTCGGCCGTAATGCGATGGACGTTCGCTCTACCGTTGAGTTGTTGGCTTCGACGGGTGTCCGTGTTCACTGCCTCGCCTTGGGTGGCGTAGACCTCACCAGCCCAGCCGGAAAGATGACAATGAGCGTTATCGCCTCGGTTGCTGAGTTTGAGCGCGATCTACTTATTGAGCGTACACAAGCAGGCTTGAGCAGAGCGAAGTCTGAAGGCAAGACTTTGGGTCGCCCTGCCGCTGCATCCGCTGACAAAGTACAGGCTCTGAAGGTTGCTGGGTTCTCACAAACAGCAGCAGCCAAGGAGTTAGAGTGCAGCTTGAGCACAGTTAAACGTTTGTGGAATGTCGCGGCGTAACCGACTACCAGCCACACAACAGCCCTGCCTAATGCGGGGCTTCTTTATGCCTGCCAAACACCTCTCAAACGCAGCCGCAAACCCCTATAACAGTGCTCAAACAGCACCATAGAACGACGTTCTCTATGATTGTTGGCGCTGATGGAAAATTGACCCACCTTGCCGATTGAAATTTGACCCAG
>NZ_CEXBBO010000048.1:0-21382 GCF_982611455.1 Stutzerimonas sp. | reverse complement strand
CTATCCCTTATCGTAAGGGGGAAACGGTGTCCTGTCTTTCAGGGGGCTCGTTCATGCCCCTTATCTCAAGTTGCTCAGTGTGTGGCGGACTCATACTTATCGCCACGATCCCCGGCAAAGCTTATACGGGTGCAATGCCGGGGGTTGGGCCTCAATGGTCCATGCAGCCGCCACCCATGGCGCGGTAGCGCAAAGCACGCAGTTCGCCTGCGCTATCTCGATAATGCATGGTAGCGTCCACAGGCCCGCAGACGCTTGCTACATCCGAAACACGCAGCACCTTGCCAATATCCAGCTTCATGCCATAGGCGTATCGCTCGACTGGCACATGCTCAAGCCAGGCTGGTGTCGCTATCGGTAGATAGCCAGGTGCATGCGTGCGGTATAGCGAACTTGAGTCTGCTTGCGCTTGCAGTGCAATGAGTGAAGCGCTTAGTAAGACTGTTCGTAACATGATGTTCATGGCGTCATCCTCCTCAGGAATTGACTCGCATGAATCGGATGCTTAGGACCGCCTTGCATTACAGAAAACGGATACGGCCATACATTCTGGGCCGGTCGCGAAAGGCTGTAACAAAGAGTGCCCGCCTTTCTCCAACACAGCGAAAAGCAATTGTCTTTCACGGCCAGCGAACCGACCGCAAGGTTCCAGCCACAACTCACGAGCCTGAACGATGCTTCCTGAAGTAGACTCCACGCTAGCCGCCACACTTGTCCTGGTGTGCAAACGCCCGTTGCTTGGCCACGGCAAGCAACGGCTGGCAGCCAAGATTGGCGAGCGCCAGGCCTTGCAGGTTGCCGAGCACCTGCTCGGTTGCGCGCTGGAAGATCTGCACAGCTGGAGCGGCCCGACGGTAATCGCTCCAGATTCGTCCGAGCGTTTCGACTGGGCAAGCGCATTGGTCCCGCACGCGCGGTGCGTGCCTCAGATCTGCGGCAACCTCGGCGAGCGCCTGAATACGCTGGATCAAATGCTGCGTGCCGCCGGCCATCGCCGTCTGATGTTCATCGGCAGCGACGCGCCAGCGCTTCGTCTGGACGACTACCAAATGGCATGTACCGCCTTGCGCGAAGCAGACACGGTGTTGATCGCTGCCAGCGATGGCGGCGTGGTGCTGATGGCTTCGAACCGACCCTGGCCGGATCTGGCCGGGTTGCCTTGGAGTACTGATGAGCTCGGCCAGGCACTCGCGGCAGCCTGCCGTCAGGCTGGTCACTCAGTGAGTACCTGCGGTGAGAGCTTTGACATTGACGAGCCGAGAGACCTGAGCCGTGCTCTGGTCGAGCTGGCCGACGACCAACGCCCGGCCAGGCTTCGCCTGCGCCAGGTCATGGCCAGGCTCTGCGAGGGCGCGCCAGTATGAGAAAAGAGCTGGCAATCAGTATCGTCATCCCCTGCTTCCACGACGAGCAGGCGCTGGAGCATCTGCTCGGCCAGCTTCGAGAAGCCGAACGGCAGTCCGAAGCTCAGCTACAGATCATCGTCGTGGATGCCGCAGCCAGTGGGCAATGCCGAATGCTCTGCCGCAATCACGGCGCGGTCTGGATGACCGCGACGCCGTGCCGGGGCGAACAGTTGCGTCAAGGCGCGGCGCATGCCGAGCACGAAATCCTCTGGTTTTTACACGCCGACGCCGAGCTGGACGGTCAGCCGTTGCAGGGGCTGCACCAGGCCATTACCGAAGGCTCGGTGGGTGGCTATTTCGCCTTCCTTTTCAGCGGCGGCGCCTGTTGGCAGGCGCGCTTGCTTGAGCGCCTGGTGGCTTGGCGTAACCGAGTTGGCGTGCCCTATGGCGACCAGGGTCTGTTCGCCCTGCGCCGCGCCTATTTCGCAGTTGGCCAGCACGCTCCGTGGCCATTGTTCGAAGAAGTCCCGCTGGTCGAGGAACTCCGCAAACTGGGTAACTTCCGTCGCGTGCAACATGGGCTTAGAGTCAGCCCGCGCCGTTGGCAGCGCGATGGTTGGTGGCGCCGTTCCTGTCGCAATCGCCTGCTGGCAATCGGCTTCATGCTCGGCATACCTCCACCCAAGCTCGCGCGTCTATACGCCAGCCAAGATTGGTTGGTAAGGATGCCAGCCCAGCCTCCAGCATCGGAGGACCGCCGATGAGAACGCTGTTGTTTTGGGCACTGCTGGTGCTGAGCGGCACCGTGCAGGCGGACTCCTTTGATCACCGCCATGGCGCCTGGAACGAGCTGCTCGAACGACACGTGCAGTGGAGCCGCGATGGGGTGGCGAGCGGGGTCGACTACCCGGCCCTTAAAGGCCAGCGACCGGCTCTGGATGCCTACCTTTCGCAGCTATCCGCAGTCAGCCAGACGGAATTCGCCGGCTGGTCACGCGACCAGCGCCTCGCCTTCCTGATAAATGCCTACAATGCCTTCACCGTGCAGTTGATTCTCGACCACTATCCGCTCGCCTCGATCAAGGATATCGGCGGCCTGTTCAGCTCGCCCTGGAAGCGCCGCTTCATTGGGCTGCTGGGACAGACGCTCAGCCTCGACGACCTTGAGCACGGACTCATTCGAGAGCGAGGGGTGTATGACGAGCCGCGCATTCACTTCGTGGTCAACTGTGCCTCGATCGGCTGTCCGGCTCTGCGGCCACAGGCCTTGGTGGCAGAACAGCTCGAAGAACAGCTGGAAGACAGCCTTAGGCGGTTCCTGAGCGACCGGCAGCGCAACCGCTTCGACGGACCCGCTAACCGCTTACTGGCCTCAAAGATTTTCGATTGGTACAGCGAGGATTTCATCCGTCAGGCCGGTTCGGTCGAGGATTATCTCGCCGAACGTGCACGATGGCTGAGCGATAGCACGGCAGAACAGCAACGAATCCGTCGGGGTACCCGTCTTGGCTATCTGGATTACGACTGGTCGCTGAACGTCATGCACTGATGAAGGAGGCCGCAAATGAGCTTCTCCACTGCGCTGGTCCTCGCCGGAGGCGGTAGCCTCGGAGCGGTTCAGGTCGGCATGTTGCAGGCGTTGATCGAGGCAGGCGTGCGTTTCGATCTGGTGGTCGGCTCATCGGTCGGCGCCATCAACGGCGCTTACTTCGCTACCCAACCGAATCCGGCTGGCGTCGCGGCACTGGGCAAGATCTGGAGTGGACTACGCAAGCCTGACGTATTCCCTTTCTCACTGAGCGACAGCCTAGCCGGATTGCTCCTCAATCGTAGTCATTTACTGCAACCGGTTGCACTCAAGCGGCTTATCCGCCGAGCTTTGACCATACGGCGTATCGAAGAAGCAGTGCTGCCACTGCACATCATTACCACCGATCTGCTAAGCGGTGCCGAGGTCATCATCTCGTCAGGCGATGCCGAGCAGGCGCTGCTTGCCAGCACCGCGATTCCCCTGGTGTTTCCGGCAGTGCGCTGGCATGAGCGAATCCTGGTAGACGGCAGCGTTTGCAGCAATACGCCGATCGCCGGTGCTGTGGCATTGGGTGCCAACCGCATCGTCGTACTGCCAACCGGCTTTGCCTGCGCATGTGACGAGGCGCCAAGCGGACTCATAGCGCTGGCCCTGCATACTCTTAATCTAATGAGCATGCGGCAATTGGCCCGCGACGCCGATCTGTTCGCCGCACATGCCTCTATCCATGTCGTCGCCCCGTTGTGCCCGCTGAGCATCTCGGTTTTTGATTTCAGTCGTACGGACGAACTGCTCCAGCGGGCTCGTTCCCAAACGCTAGCCTGGCTCGAGACAGGAGGTCTGGACCAGCCCGGGCTGCCGGAATCGCTCCAGGCCCACCATCATGCCGGCTTCGACATGCAGCCTCAGCCCATGCTGGCCCGCTCATGACGGCTCGCCATCAACACCGGTCGCCTGAGTATCAAGGCCACGCTATCACGTACGCTCGCAGTAGCCATTCACGGACGGTCTTCCCAGCGTATGCCAGTCGCAGGTGTTCGCCTGGTGCGTCCAGATGCCGGGGCGGCCGGCAGTTGGAAAACGAAGACAGCTAAGTGCCGCAACGAAATAGAGTGCCGGGCCGTGACGTAAGTGCCGGGAAAAGAAATTACACGGTTGTAACACTCGCCCTGCGAGTTCATCCGAACAGGACGGAACATGCGTTGCTGACCCGGCGGTCGCAATCGCCGCATTTGTTCTCCCCGTGTCGGTAGACAAGGGGTGACAGGGTTGTGCGGCGTTGATGGCAACTCTGATTTTCGGCGCCGTCCTCGGTGCGACCTATGAAAAGCTGGCTGTCGTCTCACCCCGTGCGGCTGCCGGGCGCACCTAGGCCGAAGCCAACCAACCGAGGGATAAGACCATGCCAGGCATCTACAAACAATTGCCCATCGCGCTTCACGGGTTGATCGGCGACCGCCGTAGCGCTGCGCTGGTGGGCTGCGATGGCAGCATCCCCTGGCTCTGCCTGCCACGGTATGACGGGGCACCGCTATTTGGCGCCCTGCTGGACCCAACCAAAGGTGGTCACTGGTGCCTTGGGCCAGCAGGCGGTGACCATGGTTATCAGCGTTATGTCGAGGACAGTGCCGCCCTGACTACCCGTTGGGCTCTGCCCGATGCAGTCCTGGAGCTGACCGACATCATGTTGTGGCCCGAAGGCACGCGGTCGGGCAGTAACAATGAGCGTCGGATCGTGCTGCGCCAGCTTCGCTGTACCTCCGGCTCAACGACGGCTCGACTGCAGTTAGTGCCGCGCTGGGATTTCGCTGCCCACGAGCCCCTGGAACCATTGGCGAATGGCGCTTGCTTCCGGGCCGGTGGCCATGCGATCGGATTCTGGTCGAGCCGTCCGGTCCGGGTGGCAGCGGACCGAATCGAGGCCGAATGGCCGCTCAAGTTCGGCGAGGAGATATGGCTCGCCTTGGGGCTCGGCCTGGATCCACGGCAGTGGCAACCAGACGAGGCCAGGCATGCTGCCCAGGAAGCCAATCTCTATTGGCAGCGCTGGGCATCTGGTATCCACTACACCGGTCCGCGGCAGCACTTCGTTCGGCGCTCCGCGCTGGTTGTGCATCTGCTTAGCTACGCGCCCAGCGGCGCGCTGGTCGCGGCACCAACCGCATCGCTACCAGAACGTATTGGCGGCGAACGCAATTACGACTATCGATTCGCCTGGATCCGCGACGCCTCGCTTTCACTCGCGGTGCTGTCCATGTTCGGTGATACTGCCACGGCGCAGGCCTACATGGACTGGCTCGCAGAACTCCAACCTGGCCCTTCCATGCCGCTTCAGGTGCTGTACCGCATAGACGGCTCCACTGAGCTGACCCAGCACCCTCGCGATGATCTGGCCGGCTACCGGGACTCCAGGCCAGTGCTGTTCGGCAATCACGCAGCGGACCAGAACCAGATCGATAGCCTGGGTTATTTTGCCGAATGCGCACTGATTTATCTGGACCAGGGGGGGAACTGGCGGCCCGAATACTGGTCGCTACTTTGCCGCCTGGCCGAGCATGTGCTTGATCATTGGCGCAACCCCGGAAATGGCATTTGGGAATTGCCGGGCAGCGCTATATATACCAGCAGCGTAGTGATGAGCTGGGTGGTGCTTGATCGCACCATCCGCATCGGCGAAAAACTCGGCATGTCGGTGCCGTCTCCATGGAGAAGCTGCCGGGACACCATCCGTGAGGATGTGCTCACCCATGGTTGGAGCGACGCTCTGGGTGCCTTCCGCCAGCGCTATGGAGCCGACAGCCTGGACGCATCAGTGCTGCTGATCGCGGTGATGGAGCTACTGCCCGCCACGGACCCGCGGGTTCTGGCCACGGCCGAACGCATCGAGCAGGAGCTATGTGTGGACGGCTGGGTCTACCGTTTCAACGACGACCCTTCCGGACCCGGACACCTGACCGACCTGGTGCAGTACGAGGGGGCCTTCCTGCCCTGCACCTTCTGGCTGGCGACGACTTGGGCGAAGGCCGGCCAGCCCGGCAAGGCCGAAGCAATTCTAGACCGGATCGAAAATCTGGCCGCCGACTTAGGGCTTCTGCCCGAAGAGGTCGATCCGCGCAGTGGTGCCTTTCTCGGCAACATGCCGCTAATGTTCAGCCATGCCGAATATCTTAGAGCAGCCACTGAAACCGCAAAGGCAACCCTGCCCGGGAAGTTAAGAATGATGCCAGGAGTGCTGGCTCAGGCCGTTAGCAAATATTTTCGCTAGTTTGGTAGTTGAACGATTTGCCATGCGCGAGCCGGGTATTATCGCACTGGCTCGCGGTGTTGGATCAATCGCGTCGGCTGCGGTCTTCCCCTCCCCGTTTACTGGGAGCCGTGGCGTTTGGTCGTTACGCCAGCACTTGATCGGTAGGTGGCTGGTTAGATGTTACGGCGTTTCCAGCGATTCGATTACAACTCAGACTGAATCCAATCAGTGGATCAGCACCGGGCATCGATTGCGGCCAACGATTTCAAAGACGCTACCTCCGCCGCCATCGCCAGACGCGATACGTAGTTTTCACAGGTCGTTGCGCTGACCTAACCACTCTCAGCCCTTACTCATGACCAAACGGCTGCGCTCGCGCTGGCCTCGCTAGCGTCTGATTGCCCGCTTAAAAGAGGCCTCGACCGAGAGCGGCTAAGGAAGCGATCCGGGAGTTGCCGGACAGGCCACAAGCCGAAGTATACGGACGGCTGAATTTCTTATTCATTGTGTGACTGGATGGTTATCTTGAACTGATGCGGCTACATGTTCTCTAAACACGCTAGACGATGGTGCGGGACGTTTTTACAACGCACCGGCATGGAAGACAATTCGATAGCGAGGGAACAATGCAAAAGCTCTCCTTGGGCGTTCGGGACAACAACTTCGATTTTCTACGTTTCGTGGCCGCGACGCTGGTTCTACTGGGCCATTGCTTTTGGCTGAGCGGACGACTTCCTGAAGAACCGCTTCGCCCATTGACGGGCGGTACTGACATGGCGGATCTGGCGGTTGACGCATTTTTTGTCATCAGCGGCTTCTTGATTACCGCGTCCTACCTGCACGGTAGCGGCAATGTCAGTTTCATTTTAAAGCGCGCCCTGCGAATTTTCCCGGGACTAGCCTTTTCCGTGGTTTTCGCCATGCTGGTGATCGGGCCGCTAACTACACCGCTTCCGCTGAGCGAGTATTTCAGAGACAGCAAAACGGCCGCTTTCCTGACCAATACCTTTCTGATGACCCGCTATGAATTGCCGGGCGTCTTTGCCAACAACCCATTCCCGGAAGTGGTCAACGGATCATTTTGGACGCTTCCGCTGGAAGGCGCGATGTACTGCAGCGTGCTGCTGCTGGGTGCGTTGAAACTGCTCAAGCGCCAGATAGTGATCTTGGGGCTGGGCGTCTTGATGCTGGGGCACTTCTTGGTGTTGCCGGCGCTCGGCGTCGAAAGCGTGACCATCCTGAAGCTGTTCCGCCTGGGAATGTTCTTTTACGGCGGGGCTGCGCTTTATCTCTTTCAGGACCAGGTACGCTGGGAGGGGCGCATCGCCGTGTTGCTGCTGGCGGCCTCGGTGCTAGCTCTGGGAAGTTCTGCTTGGTTCGTCGTTCACATGCTCACGCTGCCCTACCTGATTATCTACCTCGCCTATGCCCGGATCCCCAAGGTGGCCCACTTCGGCAAGCACGGCGATTTTTCCTATGGCATGTATATCTTCGGCTTCCCAGTGCAGCAGTTGATCACTCACTGGTTCGGTGCAGATATAAACCTCGCGGTTTTTGCCCTGTCGAGCATGGCAGTCACGCTGTGTTTCGCCGTGCTGTCGTGGCGGTTGGTAGAGGCGCCTGCCTTGCGTCTGAAGCGTTATACCAACATGAGCGTTGCTCGGGCTGGGGTTCGTTGAGGAGAGCCTGGAGCGCGCGTTCAATGCATGGCCCGCTCGACGGGGCGGGCCATTTGCTTTAGGCCGATCTGGCGGCGCCAACCGCGTACTGACGGCTTTCACACTGGTCGATCACAGCGTAGACCTCCTGCCACATCTGCTCGGACTGCTGCTTGAGTTGATCGGTACGGGCCTGGATCAATGCCTTGATCCGGGTGGCATCATCATTCTTGTTATAGGTGCCGGTGCTGACTGACCGTGTCGTGTTGCTAGCGTTTTGACAACGGCCCCATGATGCCATTCAACGCCTCGGGGCGAGGCGCGCCCTGATGTTGTTGCAGACGCCCTTGCTCATCCTGGTAATAGATAGCCGGGGTCGCTGAGGCACCCATCTCGCCCATCAAGGCGAGGTTCGCCTCAAGCTGTTCATTCACCTCGGGCGCGATACGCTGGATAGGTTTGAGCTTACTCGCCTTGCCCGCAGCCTCGTGCTCATTGAGAGCCGCTTCAGGGTCTTTAGCGGCCAACAGCGCCGCGGATTTACCGGCGCTGTCCGGGCGCAACATGCCGACCATGACGTGACGGAGCTGAACGTCGCCCGCTTCGACCCAGGGCCGCGCCTGTTTCCAGAACATGTTGCAGAACGGGCAGTTCGGGTCCGAGAACATGTAGATCACCCGTGGCGCCTCAGCCGCGCCGTCAGCAATCCAGGTGCTGCTTTCGAGCCGCTGCCACATCTCGCTGCTCATCGGCTCATACACAAGCTTTTCCAGTGGTGCCTTGGTCAGGTCTTCGCCAGCGGCGTCCAGCAAACTGCCGACCACGACATGATCACCGTCCGGTGTCAGATACAGCGCAATGCCTTGTCCGTTGTAACGCGCTGCGTAGCCCTTTAATCCTCCCGGCGCGTCGAAACTGCCGACCACTTTGGCTCCGCGCGCTTCAATGGCCTGAACCGCGGGAGGCAGCGCTTCGGCCATCGCCCAGGGCGTCGGCAGTAAGGCGAGCGTTGAGATAAAAAACGAAAGTGAACGTACCGGTTTCATGGCTGGGTTTTGACCTCTAGTTGCTCAAGGGCGCGCGCCAGGCTGGCACGGGACAGCTCGCCGAGGTGGCTGCCAACCTGGCGTCCCTCGGCGTCATAAAAAAGCGTGGTGGGCAGCGACGCAGACCCTACGTGCTGGCCCAGACGACCGCCGGTATCGAGCAGGACGTTTTCCAGGCCGAGCCCTTCGCCGTCGAGGAAGTCGGCGATCAATCGCTCGCCCTCGCCCTGGTTGACGAACAGAAAGGTCACGTCGGTGTTTTCTTGTTGCGCCTGCGCAAGGACCGGCATTTCACGCCGACAGGGCGGGCACCAAGTGGCCCACAGGTTGACCACCAGCGGCTTGCCAACGTAATCCTGCAAGGCGACGGGTTTACCCCGGTTGTCCCGCAGGCCCATCTCAGGCAGTCGCGTGCCCTGCTCGAACGCGTGCAACGCAAAGGTCCCGAACCCCCAGCTCAGCACACCCACTAGTACCGCCGCGCCCAGCGGTCGGCGCAACCCGCTGTCGCGCCAGGCCAGCCAGGAACCCAACAGAACGGCCACCAGCAAGCCCGGCCAGGCAATAAAACCTCCGTCACGTATGTCGATCACGCGCCAGGGCTCATCTCGGAAATGCTCGACATACACCACTACGAAGGCCAGCCGCGCGACCAGTAGCGCCACCAGCAGCAGCCTGAAAAGCTGTTGTTCCGGATTCCGCTCGCTGCGCCGCCCAACCCACCAGCCTGTCAGCATCGCTATAAACAGGCTCACCAGCATCAGCACATGTGGGACGGCAAGTGCCAGGGGCCCCAGGTTGATCGTCAGCATCAGCCACGCTCCATAGTCTGGTTCCATCTGTTCAGAAATTGATTCGCATCGACCTCGCCGGTGATGCGCTGGGTACGTCGCTCTTCCCCGTCCGGGCCGATGAAGAGCAGCGTCGGCGGCCCCATGACCTGATAGCGGTTCAGCAGCTCGCGACTGGCGGGATCGGTCTGCGTCACATCCGGCCGCAGAATCCGCACGCCGGTGAGCGCCGCCTGCACCTGCGCGTCGCCGAACACCTCCTTTTCCATGACCTTGCAGGACACGCACCAGTCGGCGTAGTAGTCCACCAGTACCCACTGGCCCGCGGCCCTGGCGGCAGCCAGCTCACGATCAAGGTCGGCCGGCTCGCTGAACCCGACAAATCCGTGTGCAGGCTCAGCACCCTGCGGCGACGCAACGCCGCCCGTGAACACACCGAGCGGCTGCATGACATCCTGCGCGCCGCCTGCCGCGCCCAGCAGCAGCGCTACGCCCCAGACGCCGGCCAGCGACGCCACCGCGCGGCTGAGCGCCTGATGCCGCACCAGTTCCCGCGACAGGTGCAACAGCCCGCTGGCGCCCACAACCAGCAGCGCGCCCCACAGCCCTACCCAGAGTGGGTCGGACAACAGCGGACGAAGGACGTAGAGCGCCGCGACCAGAAACAGGAAACCGAAGGACACCTTGACGCGATCCATCCACGGCCCAGGCTTGGGCAGGAAGCGATTGCCCACCGTCACCAGCAGTACCAGTGGCGTACCGATCCCCAGGCCCAGCGCGAACAGCACCAGGCCACCGTTCACGGCGTCGCCGCTTTGGGCGATGTACAGCAACGCCGCGGCCAGTGGTGCGGTCATGCAGGGGCCCACCAGCAGCCCGGACAGCACGCCCAACGCGCTGGCCCCGGCGAGGCTGCCGCCCCGACGCTGGCGGCCGGCCTGCTCCAGCCGATCACGCAGGCCCGCCGGCAGCTGCAGCTCGAAGAAGCCGAACATCGGCAAGGACAGCAACACGAACAAACCTGAGAAGCTCGCGATCAGCCACGGCTGCATCAGCCATCCCTGCAGATTCGCACCCAACAGCGCCGCTACTACCCCGAGGGCGGCGTAGACCAGCGCCATGCTGAATACATAGGCGCCAGCCAGTGCCATGCCGCGGCGAGGCCCGGCCTGGCTACCCACCACGATGCCGGCCAGGATGGGCAGCATCGGCAGCGAACAGGGAGCAAAGGCAAGCAGCAGGCCGAGTCCGAAGAAAATCAGCAAGCTCCAGCCCAGCGACTGCTGCTGTAGCCCGCTAGCCAGGGCCTGGTCGTCGGCCTGTACAGGCGTGGACGGAGGGGTGCTGCTGCCGCCCAGGTCTACCGTGCGGCTTTGCGGCGGATAGCACAGGCCGGCATCGGCGCAGCCTTGCCAGCCGAGTTCAAGCGACGCGATATCCGCATCGGGGAGCTGCACTTCCAGGCTGTCGCGATAGATTCGCGAATCACCAAAATACTCGTCATAGTACGGCTCGCCAGGCGGCAACTGGGGCTCGTCCCCCGGCGGCAGCCCTGCGAATCGCAGGCGCTCCTTGTAGAGGTAATAGCCGGGAGCAATGTCCCAGCGCAGCACGGCACCGCCAGCGTCAGGCTGCTCGACGTGAAGCGTGAAGGCTTCGTCCACGGGCAGAAAGTCCTGCTGCTTCTGACCGAAGGTGAACGGCGCAGCGTTCGCCAGCTGCGCGGTCCATAGGCAGCAGGCCAGAAAGATAAAAAGCGCTCGCATGCACAACACCCGATTACCAGATTCGACGGCGAGCTTGCCGACTCGGGATTAAGAGGCGATTAACGAGGCTTGCCCGGACACAACCTGTAAGGCTGAGAGGCGTTGAGGCACCAGCAACTCGGCGTACCATCTGCTAACGCGCCGTTAATCCAGGCGGACGATACTGACTGCTGCCTATCAAGCGATACCCACATGCACGTACTGCTGACAGAAGACAACGCACTGATCGCCAGTGGCATCGTTGCCGGGCTCGAAGCCCAGGGCTTCAGCGTGGCCCATGCCGCTACGGCCGGGCAGGCCGACTCGCTGCTGCGCACAGCCAGCTTTGACCTGATGATTCTCGATCTGGGCCTGCCTGACGAAGACGGCCTGCGCTTTCTCCAGCGCCTGCGCCGCCGTGGCCTCGAGCTGCCTGTGCTGATCCTGACTGCCCGGGACGCGGTGACCGAGCGGGTATCCGGGCTTCAGGCAGGCGCTGACGACTACCTCGTCAAGCCCTTCGACCTGCGTGAACTCGCCGCCCGCCTGCATGCCCTGCTGCGCCGCGCTGCCGGTCGGGCGACGCAGATGATCGAACACGGGACGCTGAGCTACGATCCCGCTGCCTGTGCGGCGTTCATGGCAGGCGAACCCGTAGACCTGTCGCGCCGTGAACAGGCGCTGCTCCAGGCGCTGCTGCAGAACCCCGGCCGCGTGCTATCGGCCGAGCAGCTCAAGGACGCCGTGTACGGACTGGGCGATGACGTCGAGAGCAACGCCCTGAATGTCCATATCCACCATCTTCGCCGCAAGCTGGGTAACGGTATCGTCGAAACCGTCAGGGGAATCGGTTATCGCCTGGGCCCTGCCGGCCATGCGTCGGCGTCCACCGAGGCACCCGCCCCATGAGCCTGCGCCTGCGCCTGACCCTCATCCTCGGCTCAGCCTTCGTGTTGCTCTGGGCGCTGGCCGCGACTTGGATGCTCTTCGACGTTCGCAATCAGTTGATGCAGTCCCTCGATCAGCGCCTTGCTGCGTCGGCGCGGATGGTTGCGGGCTTGCTCGTGCAATTGCCGCAGCCGCAACTGGGCGAAGGCGGTATCACCCGGCTGAGTGCGGAACAGCTGGGTATCGAAAATGGCCTGGCCTGCCAGATCAGCTCCTTGCGGGGTGAAATCCTGGCGCGCAGCCATGCGGCGCCAGACAGCGCGCTCGACGCTCAGCGCACCGGCTTTCACGACCAGATGATCGGCGATACCGCCTGGCGTAGTTTCACCTTCATCCAGAACGGCATGCGCATCACCACGGCCGATCGCCTTGACGAGCGCAGCGCACTCCAGCGTTCGGTGCTCCTAGCCGCGGCGCTGCCGGTTTTCGTCGCGTTGCTGGGCAGCCTGATCGTGTTGTGGATCGGAATCGGCAACGGCCTTGCGCCACTCAGACGAATCCGCACGGCCCTGGCGCAGCGCAGCGCCGACTCGGTGGAGCCGCTGCACATCGAGCGACTGCCGCGAGAGCTGACGCCCCTGGTCGAAACCCAGAACCAGCTGTTCGCGCGGATCGCGCAAATGCTCGAACGCGAACGACGGCTGACCGATGACGCCGCCCATGAACTGCGCAGCCCGCTGACCGCCATCAAGACCCACCTGCAGGTCGCGGCCATGACCGAGGGCGATACCGCGAAGCGGGCATTGGCCCAGGCCGAGGTCGGCACGGATCGTCTGCACCGGATCCTCGAACAGTTGCTCATGCTGGCGCGGGTCGAGGGTCGCGTGTCCTTTGATGACGGGCTCAGTTGCACGGCGCTCGAAGTCGCGCAACTGGCGATCGCTGACGCCAGCCAGCAGCCTGGGCCGCACATCGAGCTGTGCGGGGCGCAAGAGGTCTCCCTTCGCCCACTGGCGATGCCGCCCACCCTGGCGGTCGCGGCATTGCGCAACCTGCTCGACAATGCCCGCCGCCATACCCAGGACGGCACGACCATCCGCTTGACGATCTCCCAGCTGGATGAAAGCCGGGTTCGCTTCAGCGTGCAGGATCACGGCTCGGCCATCCCGCCGGAAATGCTCGAGCGTCTGACGGAGCGCTTCTGGCGCAGCGGCGAAGGTGAAGGCAGTGGTCTGGGCCTGTCCATTGTCAAGGCGATCGCCGAGCGCTGTGCCTGCGATCTGCGTTTCGTACCGCAGGCGGATGGTCTCGTCGTCGAGCTGGTGGTCAGCCTGCAGGCTCCCGCTCCCTGATGACGGCATCTCGATAGCGTGAACGTCCAGCCACGCACACCGTCCGAATAGTTGACTGAGCAATCCGTTAACCATCGTCGGAGGTGGCAATGCTTGTTTTCGAACCTTTTTATACAGACGGCCTGGCGCAGATTTCCTATCTGATCGGCGACAGCAAGGCCGCGGTAGCCGCGGTCATCGACCCCCGCCGCGACATCGATATCTACCTGCAAATGGCCAAGGCGCGAGGCCTGCGAATCGCCTACGCCATCGAAACACATATCCATGCCGACTTCGTGTCCGGCGCCCAGGCGCTGGCGAAGCGCACCGGGGCACAGATCATCGGCGGTCGCGCGGATAACTACGAGTTCGAGCTTCGCCAGGTCAGCGGTGGCGAGACCATAGAGCTCGGGCAGGCCACGTTGCAAGTCATGCACACGCCCGGGCATACGCCAGAACACATCTCCCTGCAGCTGTTCGACGCCCAGCAGGGCGACCAGCCGATCGCGCTGTTTACCGGCGACACCCTGTTCAACCTGGACGTCGGGCGCCCCGACCTGCTGGGCGAAGGCAGTGAACGAAAACTCGCCGGCGCGCTGTACCACACACTTTTCGATCACTACCTGCCCCTTGGCGACCGGATCGAAATCTACCCCTGCCACGGCGCCGGCTCGGCCTGCGGCAAATCCATCGGCGACCGACGCCACTCCACGCTCGGCAGCGAGCGTCTCTTCAACCCCGCGTTGCGCGAGCAGCGGAGCGAGGACGAGTTTATCGATTGGCTACTGGCGGACATGCCGGAACCACCCCGTCACTACGCGCGCCTGAAACAGCTGAACGTGCGTTCGGCCGTACAGATGGAGGGCGCTTCCCTACCACCGCCACTCGCGCCGTCCGAGTTCGAGACACTGGCGGCGCGCGGCATGCAGGTCGTGGACGTCCGCTCGATCCTCGCGTTTGGCGGCGGGCACGTGCCCGGGGCGATCAACATTGCCCTGCGCAACGAGTTCGTGAACTGGGCTGGCTGGATGCTCGACGACGCTCGCCCGATCCTGCTGGTGGGCGAATCGGCCGACGATGTTCACCAGGCTGTCACCCAGCTCTACCGGATAGGCCTTGACGATATTCGCGGCTATCTACGCAACGGCATGACGGACTGGCAGAACGCGGCGCTACCGCTGAACAGGCTTCAGGAATGGACGGTTCATGAACTGAATGCACGTCGTGAAGCGCCCGATGTGCAGGTGCTGGATGTACGCAGCCCTCAAGAGGTCGCGGCGGGCCGGGTGCCTGGCGCTAGGCACATCTTCGTCGCGCACCTTGCTGACCGGCTCAACGAGCTGGATCCGGACAAGACCACCGTCACCTACTGCGGCTCCGGCTATCGCGCCTCCATCGCCGCCAGCATCCTCAAGAAGGCCGGCTTTCGTGATGTGGCCAATGTTCCGGGCTCCTGGATGGCCTGGAAGGCGGCAAACCTGCCGGTCCAGGAAGGCTAACGTCTTATCCGGTCGCGCGGCGCAGGTGTCTGGCTTGCTACCTGCGGGCGCGCGATCAGAAGGCGACTTGAAGCAACAAAGCCGACGCGGCAACAGCCGCTACCAACCCGAAGCCTCGCTGCAGCACGCGCCCGTCCAGGCGAGATGAAACCGTGCGGCCGGCAAACATCCCCAGCACCGCACCGGCCGAAAACGGCAGCGCCACTGCCCACTGAATGCCACCCGTCAGCGCGGCGGACAACACGCCGCTGACCGACACCAGGCCGATGACCGCTAACGACGTGGCGGCAATCGAACGCATCGGCAGATCACTGAAGCGACTGAGCGCCGGAACCAGCACGAACCCGCCGCCGACCCCCAGCAAGCCGGAGAGAAAACCCGCCAGGGTACCGGACGCGGCGACGGTCGCTGCACAGCGTGAGGTCCAGTGAAAACGGCCCGTCTGCGGGTTCAGCCGACAGGGCACGGCTCTCGGGGTCGAGTCATCGCGCGGTGGGCGCCTGAATGCCCTGAAGGCGACCCAGAACATCACCAGCGCAAACACCACGGCAAGCACATCGTGCGCTACCCGCGCGGCGACCCAGACGCCGACGGGCGCGAGCAACACGCCACAGCAGGCCATCAGGGCCGCGGCCTTGTACCGGACAATGCCGTCCCTCAGACCAATCCCTGCCCCGACCCAGGCCGCGAGTCCGACCGCCATCAACCCGATGGGCGCGGCCTGATGCAGCTCAAGGCCGACCACGAAGATCAGCAACGGGACGGTGAGAATGCCGCCGCCGGCACCGGTCAGCGCCAGGACGAGGCCGACCAATAGCCCGAGCCCGATCTCAACCATCGTTGCGCTCCGGATGCCTTGGATAACCTTTCGATTTACAGCGACTGCAACCTATCACTGCGGCTTCCCTGAAAAGCGTGTCTGCAACTCGTAGAGCGCCATACCCGCCAACATGGCGAGGACAAAGATCAAGGGTTCGCTCCTACCACTCAAAAGCGTCGCGACCGCCGGACCCGGACAATAGCCAGCCAGCCCCCATCCCGCTCCGAATGCCAGGCTGCCCAGTACAAGAGGGCGATCGATCCGGGTGGCGGTGGGCATTCGCATGACATCTCCCAGCACCGCCCGGGACCGTTTGGAGGCGAAATAGAACCCGACACTGGCGACCGCAATCGCACCGCCCATAACTAACGCGAGCGAGGGGTCCCACGGCCCGGCCAGATCGAGAAAGGCGATCACTTTGGACGGATCGGCCATCCCAGACAGGATCAGGCCGAGGCCGAAAACCAGCCCCGCTATAAAGGCGCTCAGTAATTTCATGGCAACTCCTCAGCCCAGCAGGTGGCGGATGACAAATACGGTTAGAAAGCCGCTGGCCATGAAGGCGGCCGTCGCGACCAGCGAGCGCGGCGACCGTCGCGACAACCCGCAGACGCCATGCCCGCTCGTACAACCGGAGCCATACCGCGTGCCGATCCCGACCAACACACCAGCCGCGATCAGCGTCAAGGTGCTCGCCTCTACGTCGATGTCTGGTTGCTCGAACGCGGCCTGAAACAGCACCGGCGCGATCACCAGCCCGGCGATGAAGGCAACACGCCAGAGCACATCGCCTTTGGCCGGCCGCAGCAACCCGCCGATCACGCCGCTGATGCCCGCGATTCTCCCGTTCAACAGAATAAACAAGGTCGCAGCAAGACCGATCAGCGCGCCCCCAGCGAGCGAGGACCACGGTGTGAAATGTGCCCAGTCAATCGTCATGTCGAGGGTTCCTCGCGTTCGGGATGCTGACAATAAAGCCGGTAAAGCACCTGCATGACCTCCATCGCTTGATGGCTGGCGATGCTGTAATGCACTTGCTTGCCCTCGCGTCGGGTGCTGACCAAGCCGTTGTGGCGCAGCACCGTGAGCTGCTGCGACAGGGTCGGCTGCACAATGCCCGTTGCACTCGCGAGGTCACCCACGCAGTGCTCACCCTGGGTCAGCTGGCAGAGCAACAACAGGCGGTCAGGGTTGCCGAGCACTTTCAGCAAGCCGCAGGCGTCCGCGGCACTGCGACGAAGCGTTTCGATATCGAGATCTGCCATGTGGGCCATTTTGTTCAGGTGGGTCAGGTAGATTTGACAATACGATTTATCAATATATATTTCAATAGATCGTGTCAACGCGGCAGCGAACGCCCGGTCGGAACTCGACGTCCCGTACACGTCCTAAAAATATGCGGCATCGCTGTGACTTTTTCATCTCGCCGCGCCCACCCCGTCGGCGCGAACCAGGAGATCGACATGTCATCGATACAGCAAAACAGTACGAATCATGACCAGGCGGACCGGGTTCGCCGCTCAACGTCCCAACCTGTGAATCAGGAAAATCGATCGGCAAACGGACGAGAACATTCGTCGATTCAGCGGGATGGGACGAAGCGCAATCCTTCAGCGTATCGACGCCCTGGATCGCGAATGGGATGTGGAGCGCGTGCTCGAGGTCAATGCCTCCTCGCTCGCACTGTCTGGCCTGCTGCTTGGCCTGACAGCGAACCGAAAGTGGTTTCTGCTGCCTGGCGTCGTGCTGCCGTTTCTTCTGCAACACGGTTTGCAGGGCTGGTGCCCGCCGCTGGCGATCTTGCGCCGGCTGGGTATCCGCACGCGGGGCGAGATCGATCAGGAAAAGTATGCACTGCTCAGTGCGCTGGAACAGGCACCGCTGAACACTCACCACTAGCCGAGACCATCATGATATTTCGCCAGCTGTTCGAGCCCGTGTCGTCCACTTATACCTACGTACTCGGGTGCGAGGACACCGGCCAGGCCGTGCTCATCGACCCGGTCATTTCCGCAACGGACCGCGACCTGGCCGAGCTGGCCAGGCTGGACCTGCAGCTGGCGTTCACCTTGGATACCCACATACATGCCGACCACATCACCGCCGCGCTGGAGCTGAAGAAGCAGACCGGCTGCCGTATCGCGGGGCCGGCTATCGACAAGTTGCCCTGCACGGATGTGGGCATCGAAGAAGGTGTCCCTTTCATCGTCGGCAGCCTGCAGTTCACAACCTTGCATACCCCCGGGCACACAGACGGGCACTTTGCCTATCTCCTCGCTGATCGCCTGTTCAGCGGTGATGCATTGCTCATCGACGGCTGCGGTAGGACTGACTTTCAGAACGGCAGCGCCGACGACCTGTTTCACAGCGTTAGAAACAAGCTGTTCACGCTGCCAGACGACACCCTGGTCTATCCCGGCCATGACTACAGCGGTCGACGAGTCTCGACCATCGCCCAGGAAAAGCAGCGCAATCCCCGACTCGGTGAAGCGATAACGTTGGAGCGCTTCCGCGACATCATGGCGGAACTGAACTTGCCCTATCCCGCGTTCATCGATCACGCCGTGCCGGGGAATCGCCAGTGCGGCGTCTGCCCACCCGACCTGACGGATAATTTCCGTCGCTATTGCGAACAGGTTGAGCACAGTCCTCAGGGTTGAGCCACGTCATGTCAGCCAATATCAGCGCCGGGAGGTCTGGAGCATCCCGTTAAACGAGTCAACGTTCGCAGCCTCCAGCCGACGTTACCAAGCATCCATTTCGCTACGAGAGGGATTAAATATGACAAGCCCTGATCGACCCCGTTTCCGCGTGAGCGCAGACCGACAAGCGGGAAGCCGCCGCGTTCGCTATGTTGAAACCAATCGTCCAGATAGCCAGAGCTGCACGATTTGCCAGCTGGATGAGGGAAATCCATCGTAGATCGAAGAGCGACCTTCGAGCGCGCAAAACACCAACGAGCAGAAACCTGGCGACAAGCCGGAGCGATCCGGATAGATCGTCCAAACCACTAGACCCACGGTATCTGATGGACGGGGTTTAGCGCACATATCCAGCGACGTGAGTTCGGTCTCGCCGGCACGCTCATTTACCACTTTGCCAGGACGAAAAGACGAGATCACCTCACTATGTAACATGGTATGGCGAAGGCCTTACCGATCGAACTCTAGATCCAGACCCGCATGGTGATGAGATGCAACCATTTTGCTTAAATGCCGTTTGACATCACAGATCGGTTTGCATTTAGATAGATCGGTCTATATAGGACCCGTCACATATGCCTGCTACCAAGCGTGACCAACTGCTCGCCACAGCCGAGCGACTGTTCTATGAACAGGGGTTCCACGCAACCGGCATCGACCGCATCGTGGCTGCCGCTGGAGTAGTGCGCATGACGCTCTACAACCACTTCCCTTCTAAGGAAGCTTTGATTACGGCCGTGCTAAAGGCCCGGCATGAACGCTTCATTGCCAGCCTCGATGCGGCTTCGGCCTCGGCTTCTCCAGGCCAAGTGACACAGGCCATGGTCGAGGCGCATGGCCGCTGGCTGGAACGCTACAGCCACCAAGGCTGCATCATGGCCAAGGCGATGGGTGAGTTCGCCGAGCACAGCACCGAGATCCATGCCCTGGCGACGTCCGCCAAGACCGATTTACTGGCACGCCTTGAGGCCGCCGTGACACGTGACGAGTTGGATCACCAAGCCGGCCTGGCGCGACGCCTCTTTGTGGTACTGGAAGGCAGCAATACCACAGTGGCTCTGCTTGGCGTACAGACGGCTCTATCCGACACACGGGCAGTGACCGACGCCCTGCTTTTAGCGGCCCGGAGCAGGGCCCCATGAAGTCCTTGCCAGCGCTCGGCATAGTCGGGCTCCCTTTCATTACGCCCCTGAGCGAAGGGAGAGCGTCGCTTTTAAGGTGCCTACCCCTCCCCGATAGCGGCGGATTACTCGCGTGGCAGCGCGACAATCACCGCCGCCAACCCTCTTTTTCAACATGGAAAGTGAGGTCAAAATATGGGTAAAAATACAGCCTTCGTGGCACTAGCGGCTCTTTTTTGGGGATTATCTGGCGGGATCGGCGGAATCCTTATGGCCGATGGCTGGGACGCGTTCGTGGTTTCATTCTACCGGGGTGCGATCGGGCTGCTGTGCGTCCTCGGCTGGCTAATGCTGCGTCCACACGGTAATGGACTGAACAATCGCTGGTTATGGTTCTGGTCAGTCATTGCCGGTGTTGGCGTAGCAGGCAATTTCTCGTTCTATTTTCTGAGCATTGCGCACGGCAGCGTTGCGGTTGCGGCTACGTTGATGTACTGCGCACCAGTGTTCGTTTATCTCGTGTCATTCGCTCTAAAGCTGGAAAGCCCCACCCCGCTGAAGTGGGCCGCAATCGCGGTAGTGATGCTTGGTATCACGTTGCTTACGCAGATTTACGACGTCGGTGCGAGCGGCGTTACGGCGATTGGTGCAGGTGCCGGTCTGCTTGCCGGACTTTCGTACGCGGTATTCATTTTCGGATTCAAATATGCGGCACCACACGGTAGCCCGCCGGGAATTCTCTCAATAGCGTTTGTGGTGCTTGCCTCTATCCTTATCTGGCCAAGCGATGCCGTCCAGACGGTTGAAGTCCTGAGCACACCGGATTGGCCGCTATTCGCAGCACTCGGCGTGCTCGGCGCAGGATTGTCTTTCGTTCTCTATGTCATCGGCCTGAACCATACTGCCCCGGCCGTGGCCTCAATTGTGGCCATGGTCGAACCGATCACCGCGACACTGTTCGGCGTCATGGTTCTAAACGAGAACTTGGTGGGTCCGCAAATTCTGGGCATGGGACTGATATTAGTCACAGTGACCGTGCTGAGCGTATATCCAAACTCTGTACGGCCATCTTCCGATAGAACCACTAACTGATTTGCGTTCGGATCTTGTATCCGCCTGTATTGATGATGTTCTCTGATGAGCGGACGGTGAAAGGTGGTATTTATATTTTGGTTCTTTTGTTCAATGAGCAGATAACGACGTACCATCACGCCCGAGTTCAAACACGAGACAGCCTGCCTGGTGCTTGAGCACGGTTACAACTATATCGAAGCAGTCCGCTCACTTGAGCAGGTTGAGTCGGCCTTGCGTCGATGGGTAAGCCAGCTCCAGAAAAGAGCGAAACGGTATTATTCCAACCAGTAAAGCGCTGACGCCCGCGCAGCAAAAGACCGAGGAACTAGAGGCCCGGATCAATCCGCTGGAACGTGAAATTCAAAAAAAGGCCACCGCGCTCTTGATGGCCGAGGATCACTAGCGTTTGCGCTGGTCGATCAATTTCGCTCTGAAGAGCTTATTGATGTGGCCGGAGCCTAAAACTTGCCAATTGTTACGTGCAAGCGATTAGCGAGTCATTGCACGTAACAAGACAACCTTCCGCCTCTTAGGGATGGTCTGAAGTAGTTGTGTATTTCTGGCTGACTTCAGCCCCTGCCGA
>NZ_CEXBBO010000047.1:0-23715 GCF_982611455.1 Stutzerimonas sp. | reverse complement strand
GAAGTTCTCAGAAATCATAGCAAAGGTTTGTACGGACGTTTTTACACACTCTGGGTCGTATGCAGCCGTTCGCCAGCGGCAGATGATGGCGCGGGAGCATTCTTACGTGAACGCAGCGACCGAGCCAATGGGCACTCATGACGGGCAGAAAACGGCCAATAGCCGCCACTCATCAGTGACGGCCAACAGCTCTACTCACTTACGCCGCCGCAGCCGCAACAGCTCTAGAGCGCAAGGCAAAGACCAGTACCATCAGCAACCCGAGCGCAGCCATCGCGGCTCCGGCCAGTGAAATCGCAGGATAACCCAGCCCCGCATTGATTACCGCGCCGCCCAAGGCCGCACCAATCGCGTTACCGAAGTTGAAGGCACCAATGTTCACCGCCGAGGCCAGGTTGGGCGCGTCCTTGGCGACTTCCATCACGCACATTTGCAGCGGAGGTACCAGGGCAAAGCTGGCAATACCCCAGATTAGGATGGCCACGGCAGCCGGCAGCGGCCAGCGCATCAGCACGGTGAACGCCAGCAAGACAAGAATCAGCACGCTCAGCGAAACGATTAGGGTGCGGTCGATCGAGCGGTCGGCGGCCTTGCCGCCCCACATGTTGCCCAGAGTCAGCCCCACCCCAAACAGCACCAGCATGGCAGTGATGAACGCAGCGGACGCGTGGGTCTCGCTGCTGAGGATTGGCGCGATGTAAGTGAAGACGGTAAACATTGCACCCGAGCCGACCACGGTCAGGGCCAACGCGCCCAATACCGAGCCGCGGCCCAGTACCCGAATTTCGGCCAATACACCGACGCGTTGCGGCGCTGGCATGTTGGGTAGGGCGTACCACAACGCGATCATGGCCAACACGCCGAGACCGGTAATACCCCAGAACGCGGTGCGCCAGCCGAACAGTTCGCCGAACCAGGCGGCCAACGGCACTCCGCCGATAGTCGCCAGGGTCAGGCCCATGAACATCGCCGCAACCGCCCCGGCACGCTTCTCCGGGGGAACCACGCTAGCGGCTACGATAGAGCCAACGCCAAAGAAGGCACCGTGGTTCAGTGAAGTCACCACCCTGGCGATCATCAGGCTGTAGTAATCGGTCGCCAGGGCCGACATCAAATTGCCTAGGGTGAAGATCGCCATGAGCCCTATAAGCAAATAGCGCCGAGGAACCCTGCCGGTGGTCAGGGTCATCAGCGGCGCGCCGAGCAGCACTCCCAGGGCGTAAGCACTGACCAACAGACCTGCAGCAGGAACGGAAACACCGAGATCCGCAGCGATACCCGGCAACATGCCCATGGGGGCGAATTCGGTGACGCCGATGCCAAAGGCACCGATGGCTAGTGCCACAAGCGGTGGATTGATACGCATAGAAAGCTCCTCATCTGTGCCGCCAATGCTACGATCTGACATATTCAGGCGGTAGATAGCGTCTCTGGCAAACACCTTTGCGTAGGGGTCACAGATGGACTTCAACGGCAGATCAGGCGAAATGACTGTATTCGCCACGGTAGCGCAGGAAGGCAGCCTGTCGGCCGCCGCGCGCGCATTGGGGCTGACGCCCTCGGCGGTCAGCCGAATTATCGCGCGCACCGAACAACGTCTTGGCACTCGCCTGTTATTGCGCACCACCCGAGCGATTACCTTCACCGCCGAGGGCGAGGTTTACCTACGTGGCGCCCGGCGTATTTTGGCTGACATGGCTGAGGTCGAAGAAGCCATCGCCGACCAGGGCGTGCCCAGAGGCCGTTTACGGGTCAGCGCCGCCCTCGGCCATGGGCGGCTTGCCATTATTCCTTTGGTAGCAGCATTCAGCTCCCGCTACCCGAACATCGTCGTCGACCTCACCCTAGGCGACGAAGTGGTCGATATTCTTGCTGGCCAGGCCGACGTGGCTGTGCGTTTTGGCCGTCTGCCTGACAGCCCGCTGACCGCGCGCAAGATCGGCGACACTGGCCAGGTCGTAGTGGCCTCTCCCGAGTATCTTCAGCGCCACGGCATACCTGAGGAACCGGAAGACCTGCTACGGCACAACTGCCTGCGCTTCAACTTCCGCCGTGCCGAACCCAACTGGCCATTCATACGCAACGGGAAAGAGATTACGGTGAAGGTCTGCGGCAACATCGAATGCAGCAGTGGTGAGGCGCTAGCGCAACTGGCCCGGGTTGGTGCCGGCATCGCGCGTATCGGAGAGTTTAGCGTGGCCGAGGATCTTCAGCGTGGCGATCTGGTGCCGCTACTGGAAGCTTGGAACCCCGGCGACCGGGAACCGATCCATGCAGTCTTCGTTGGAGGAGCAGCAATGCCGGCGCGGGTGCGAGTATTCGTAGACTTCCTGCTGGACCATCACCAGATATAAGCGATGCCTCACCTGCGCGCTCGCAACACTGTTCGCAATGACTAATGCATTCTTTAGCAAGCTTTTAGTGCCAGCAAAAGGGGGAGCGCCCGCTTCTGGCCGGTTAGCGACGACCCGACCGCGGCCGTCGCTATGCATTACATGGTCAAACCTCTGTCTGCTCCGCCATCTCCAAGGCGTCGTCTACCTCGATCCCGAGGTATCGAACAGTGCTCTCCAGCTTCGTATGGCCGAGCAGCAGTTGAACCGCCCTTAGGTTCTTCGTCCTGCGATAAATCAGTGATGCTTTCGTACGCCTCATTGTGTGAGTGCCATACATGGCTGGATCAAGGCCTATGGCATGCACCCATGCTTTGACGATACGGGCGTATTGCCGTATGGAAAGGTGGTCGGAAGCATGTAACCGGCTCGGGAAAAGGCAGTCCTCGCTGCGGAGTTTTGCCTGGTGTATCCAGGTTTCGAGAGCCGTCCGTGTTTGCTCCGTGATTTCAAACTGAACCGGTCGATGGGTTTTCTGCTGCATCACGATGGCTCGCGATGACACGTGCTCGCCATGAGCAACGTCGCGCACACGGAGCTTGGTTAAATCGCAGGCTCGCAGTTTGCTGTCGATGGCTAAATCGAAGAGTGCCAGATCTCGGGTTCTCTCGGCGATTTGCAGTCTCACTCGGATCGCCCAGATATCTCTCAGGCGGAGCGGTGCCTTCTGTCCGACTAATTTTCCTTTGTTCCAGGGCTGATGGCTGTACGTAGCAATGGTGTTCATGGAAGTGTCCTCCGCGTACGGGAGGACAAGGATGGTTAGCTCTGGCAAGGGACGCTAACCGGCCAAAAGCAGTCATCCAAGAAGGGCAGCTTTCGACCATAGCTGTAGGTCACGTCCGGCAGAATTCGGCCGAGAGGCAGAGGTGGCTCAGTACGCTGGGCCAGCGGTCCGCTTGTAAGGTGGGTCCGCAGAGGGGAAGCAGGTTTTGAATTCGGTGTAAATTCCAGCCATTTTTCCAGTCTTCGGTGGGACACCTGCAAGTATCAGAAGTAAGTTCCCTACGATGCCGAGCAGACCATTCGAGTGCCGCGTTCCATTAGAACCAACTCTAGCGGGAACCCTCTATATGATTATTGGCTGCATGGATTCACCCATGCACGAACGAACTCAGAGGTTGCCACGAGTAGTGCTTGAACTCGTTGAGATGCGCCATTGGAGCGTGAGGCGCCTTCTTCTCAATCTCCTCTAACATTCGGCTGAGCATCGGGATTTTGCTCGCTTGCTTAGCCGTTGCCTTATTCAGATCAACGAGCATCAGCTCGGTTTGGTTATCTGTTGCCAGATAAAGCGTCCAGAGCGCTCGAACAAGGATTCATACTGAACCCGAAGGAGTGCTGCGGCAGATGTACCTATGCTCCGCAAGCACCTGGCAGCACCCGAGTTCGCTCCGGTCAGAAGGCAACACGCACCGTAAACGGGTGCATCAGTTGTGGCTGATCGAGTGCGGCCTCCCGGGTGCGGGTTGATGAATGCCTGTCGATCGACTTATCGCCAGTGCCCACAATCTGTGTCGAGTGGCAACCAATTGCAGAATGCCATTCATCATTCGGAATACTGTTCACGCTTCGCAGGTTTGCTAGGGAACAGTGCTCTGCTGATAAAGCGTGCGGTTTGATTCAGGGCTTCCCCCATGATTTCCAATTCCGCTCGCGTGTGCTGCGCCTCGATCCCGATGCCTGAAATGACAAATCGGGGTTGGTCGTGTTGGTCGGCAATCGCGCTAGCGACTAGGCTCACCCCTCTATAGAGATTGCCCTCATCGATGGCCCAGCCGGTCTCGAGCGTCGTCCTGGCATCTTTGGCATAGGTTGCGAACGTAGGTGGGTTCTCCCAGTGCAGGCGGGCGAATCGCCTGCGAAGTTCGTCCTCTGGTAGCTTGCGTAGACCTGCGATGCAGCGGCCGCCGGCGCCAATGAGCTCCGGTAGCCGTGAATTCAGTCGAACGTCGACATGTGCTGAGTTTGGTATCGCGCGCGACATGGCAGTGATGTGGTTATCCCCGGTCACCTGCCAGAGGACCACAAGGATTCGATGATTCAGGCTCAGGCGCTCGAGTTCGGGCTGAATCAGGTCGGTATAGCTATAGCCGATGAAGCTAACCGCTAGCTCTGAGAGGCCAAGTCCTAGTCGGTAGGACTTATTCGTCCCGTCAAAAGACACCAATTGTTCGTTCGTCAGCGTTCGCAGGATGTTGAACGTGGTGCTTGCGCTGATCCCAGTTGCGCGAGCGATTGTCGCGACCCCCTCAGCATCGGCGCTGTGGGCGAGATGCCGCAGGATCTGGATTGCATTGACGACGGCGCCTACATCCTTGCTGCCGGTACGGTTTTTTTGAGTATCGCTATCTACTGTTTCCATATTCACTATTCGGATTGACATTCAGTATTCGGAATGTATGCTGAATTTCGAGTCTTGCATACGGCGCCTTGGATTTTTCACGGCGACATAGTAGGGGCATCGCTCCGAATAACAACAATCTGGAGGACGGCCATGATAGGTCCGCTCACAGCTTCCGGCGAAGTTGGCCCCGAAGCACGCTATCTATCCTTTCTCGCTGAGGGCCGATTCATGCTTCAGCGCAGTCGTTCTAGCGGTAAGTACGTGTTCTATCCGCGCGTGGCAATACCCGTTACCGGTGAGACCGATCTCGAATGGGTGGAGGCCAGCGGTCTGGGTACGGTTTATGCGATTACCGTGAACCGATCACGCCAGGGCAATCATAACGTTGCGCTGGTAACTCTTGATGAAGGCGTGCGGATGATGACGCGGCTTGAAGGCTGCGAGTCCGCGCCAATCGGTACTCGCGTGAAGGCTGAAATTATGATCCTCGACGACGCTCCGGCTGTCGTTTTCCGACCGCTAGCGGGGGAAACGGCATGAGCACACTTCGCGGTAAAACCGCCATCGTTGGAATTGGCTCCGCTGGAATCGGGGCTGCGCCGGGGTTCTCGGCAATCGAGTTACTTGGCCAGGCGTCGTTAGCGGCCATCGCCGATGCCGGGCTGAGTCTTGGCGACATTGACGGGATCTTCGCTGCGACGAGCTCGCATGCCTTCCCGACGCTGTCGGTGGCGGAGTATCTCGGCATCCGACCTTCCTTCTTCGATGGCACGAACGTAGGAGGGTCGAGCTTTGAGATGCATCTCCTTCAAGCCACGCTGGCGCTAGAGGCCGGACTCTGCAACGCCGCGCTGATCTGTTACGGCTCGAACCAGCGGACCGCTGGCGGGCGCCTGGTGTCGATGAGCGAGCCGCAGTGGCACGAGACGCCTTACAAGCCTCGCCATCCGATCACCGCCTATGCCTTGGCGGCCAGCCGTTACATGCACCAATACGGCGTCACCCGTGAAGACCTTGCCGAGGTTGCCGTGGCGGCGCGTGGCTGGGCCAATCTGAATCCGGAAGCATTTGCGCAGGGCCCGCTGAGCATCGAAGACGTGCTCAGCTCTCGAATGATCAGCGACCCACTCAGCGCAGCCGACTGTTGCCTGGTCACCGACGGAGGCGGCGCCTGCGTAATGGTGCGCGCCGATCGAGCGCGGGATCTCCCGCAGTCACCGGTCTACTTCATGGGGGCGGCAGGTGCCCAATGGCACCGGTCGATCGTGGCGATGCCGGATCTGACCGTGACTGCTGCTTCGGAGAGCGGTCCCCGGGCAATGGCTGCCGCGAACGTAGCGCATGCCGACATTGATCTGGTGATGCTCTACGACGCGTTCACCCTTAATACGTTGCTGTTTCTGGAAGACCTCGGCTTCTGCCCCAAAGGCGAGGCCGGTCAGTTCGTCCGCGGAGGACGCATCGCACCGGGCGGGGAGCTGGCCGTGAATACCAATGGCGGTGGCCTGTCGTGTGTCCATCCCGGCATGTATGGAATGTTCCTGATTATCGAGGCGGTCAGGCAGATCCGTCGGCAGGCAGGGGCCAGACAGCTGGACAAGGCTGACATCGCCTTGCTGCACGGAAATGGCGGAACGTTATCCAGCCAGGTAACAGCCGTTCTCGGAAGCGCCGCGGCGCTTTAACTCCACACTCAGCAAAGGCGTGAAAGGCAATGCAAGAGAGCAAGAACCAAGCGTCCGGCATGCGCTTCGATAGCCTGACGTCGCTATTACAGCCTCGCTCGGTGGCCGTGGTTGGCGCATCGACCGATCCTACGCGAATCGGCGGGCGGCCCATCTCCTACATGTTGCGTCAAGGGTTCAGCGGGCGGCTGATGCCCGTCAATCCCAAACGCGAGCAGGTGCAGGGCATCCCCGCATTCGGGCATGTCGATGACCTGCCAGAGGCACCGGATACGGCGATTGTGGCGGTGCCGGCTGCGCAGGTGCTTGCGACCATCGAAGCGTTGGGAGCGAAAGGAACGCGCAGCGCACTGATTTTCTCCTCGGGGTTCAGCGAAGTCGGAGGGGAGGGGGTCGAGCTGCAAGCGGCGCTGGTTGACGCGGCCCGTCGTTGGAACATGCGTTTGCTCGGCCCCAACACGGCCGGCGTATTCAACGCGAACCATGGATATTACGGCACCTTCGCATCTGGCTTGGAGCGTGGCTTTCCGCTGCCGGGCCGCATCGGCATTGCCTCACAGTCGGGGGCTTACGGCGCGCATCTGCTCGGATTGGCCCGGGCGCGCGGGCTCGGCACGCCCATCATGGTCGCCACCGGCAATGAGTGCGACATTACCCTGGGCGAGTCGATTGGCTGGCTCGTGGAGAACCCAGACATAGATGTCGTCACAGCTTATGCCGAGTCGGTGCGAGATGTAGACAGCTTCATTGCTGCGCTGGAAGTGGCGCACCGGGCCCGCAAGCCGATCATTCTGCAGAAAGTGGGGCGAAGCTCGCTGGGGCAAAGAGCGGCGCTTTCACATACCGCGGCGCTTGTAGGTGATGACAAGGTCTTTGACGCCATCCTGGCCGACTATGCGGTTATCAGAACCAACAGCAGTGCCGAACTGCTGAATGTCGCTTATGCGGCGACACGCCGGATCTATCCGGTGAATAACAGCCTCGGAATGGTCACGATCAGTGGCGGAGCCGGCATTATCGTCAGTGATGCCGCCGAGGATATCGGGCTGCCCATGCCATCGATGCCCGAAGCGTCGCAGGCCCGGCTCAAAGAGCTTCTGCCTTTCAGTTCACCGATCAATCCTGTGGATTTCACCGCTCATGTGCTGAATGATCTGGCGCTGGCGAGCCAGTTCACCGAAAGCTTGATCACGGACGGCGGCTACGCGTCGGTGCTCGCGTTTTTCAGCCAGGCCGGCACTGTTCCATCGATCGCGCCGCGACTGTGCGAGGCGTTCAAGACCGTCAAACAAGCGCACCCGGAGCGCTTGTTCGTTATCTCGCTCATCGGGGATGAGGAGCAAGTCGCCCCCTATGAGGAAGCAGGCTTCGTGTTGTTCGAAGACCCTACCGAGGCGGTCACTGCGATCGCTGCGATGGGGCGCCTTGGCGATGCATTTGCCCGACCGTTGCCGGAGCCGCAAACCTTCGAGCCTATCGAGCTGCCCAACGGCGCGATAAGCGAGGCCTGCGCCAAGACCCTTCTCAGCGATTTCGGCATCGCATCCGTACCGGAGCGTGTAGTCAGCGACGCCGGCCAAGCCGAGCGCTACGCCGCTGAAATCGGTTTTCCCGTTGTTATGAAGATTGCTTCCGCCGATATTCCGCACAAATCAGAGATTGGTGGCGTGCTGCTGAATGTCATGGGGGCAGCCGCGGTACGCGATGGCTTTGAAACCCTGATGGCCCGTGGTCGGGAGCGGGCGCCTGATGCCAGGCTGGATGGGGTGCTGGTGGCTCGCCAGATATCCGGCGTCGAGTGTTTCATGGGCATCAAACGAGACCCTCTTTTTGGACCCGTCGCCGTGTTTGGTCTTGGCGGGATTTTTGTAGAAGTTCTCAAGGACCTGGCGTTTCGCCGCTGCCCCTTCGACGTCGCAGGCGCTCGTGAACTCATCTTGTCCATCAAGGGAGCGCCGTTGCTACTGGGTGCCCGGGGCAGGGCGCCTGTTGATATCGACGCGTTGGCCAAAATGCTGTCTGAGCTGTCGATCTTCGCCTGTCGTGCTGGTGTCCGCCTGCAGTCAGTCGATCTGAACCCGGTCTTCGCGCTGCCGACAGGCCAGGGCGCGTTTGCTGCGGACGCCGTGATTGAGACCACGGAGGTGGCCGATGCCGCTAGATCCTGAACGGCTCCTGCGCTACCCGATTCCTGACGTTAAACATCATCTGGACCGTCACAGCACGGCGTTGTACGCGCTTTCGGTAGGGCTTGGTATCGACCCGTTGGATCGCCAGTCGCTGGACTTCGTGGATTTCAATCGTCCGGGTTTTCAGGCGCTTCCGTTGATGGCCGTCGTCGCGGCTTATCCGGGCTTCTGGCTTGGCAAGCCCGACACCGGCGTTGATGCGACACGCCTGGTACTTGGGGAGCAACGTGTCGAGTGGCATCGCCAGCTGCCAACGGAAGGTGAAGTGATCGGGCGTACAAGGGTTACCGGAATCGTCGACAAGGGCCCAGGCAAGGGCGCATTGCTCTACAGCGACAAGGAGCTCATCGACCCGGTGCGCGACGAGCTGATAGCCGTAACGTCGAGCACTACCTTTTTACGTGGCGATGGCGGTTGCGGCACGCTCAGTGGCCCGGTGCCGACAGCCCATGTGCTCCCCGAGCGCGAGCCGGATCGTTCGGTCGATTTGGCTACCCGGCCAGAGCAGGCGCTCTACTACCGCCTCAATGGCGACGACAACCCGTTGCATGCCGACCCTGACTTCGCTTTGAAAGGCGGCTTTCAACGGCCAATCCTTCATGGACTGTGCACGTTGGGCGTGGCGTTTCATGCCCTGCTGAGCGAACTGGCCAGTTATCAATCCGCCCGCATACGTTCGTTGACCGTGCGTTTTTCAGCGCCGGTTTTTCCAGGCGAAACGATCCGAACCGAGATGTGGAACGACGGCTCCTTTCGGGCTCGCGCGGTTGAGCGAGACGTTGTGGTGCTGAGCAATGGGCATGTCGGCCTGGCGAGTCAGTCGTACTGAGCCAAGCGGACTTCAAACCACTCACTCAGAGAACAAGAACAATGAGCGTTGAACATCTTTCTCTCAGCGACAGCCCGGCGTCAGGCGACTCAGCCGTTGCTCCAGGCACCAGCGATGTCGCCCGCGAAAGCTCGGACCGTTCTGTCGAACCGGCTCGCGTAGCGGCAGACCTCGCCGTCAACAGCGGCCCTTTTCCAACCGGGCGTTACACGTTTCAGGAATTCCTTGGGCTGGAGCGCTGGGTCGATGGAGACGTCGTACGGATTCGCCTCAAGCATCGTCCCGAGTTGATGAATTACCTGGACCACTTCCACGGCGGCGTGCTGATGACGGTACTCGATGCAGCTATGGCCGGCGCCATTCGGGCGTTCACGCCCGCCAGTTCCATGGTGACCATCGAAATGTCGACCCACTTCATGGGGGCATCACGAAGCGAGCTCAATGCAGTCGGTCGCGTGATTCGGCGTACCCGGACGCTGTGCTTTTGCGCAGCGGAGATTTTCGACGAGGCGGGCACTCTGATCGCGACTGGCGCAGGCAGCTTCAAATATCGCCAGGCGCAAGAACCACAAGAAAATGGAGCACAACCATGACCGACATCGCTGAAATCGCTCGTGAGCGAGATGAGCGCCTGCAGCTCATACGCAACAGCGCAGCGTCTCTGGTTCCGCGAGACGGCGGGCTAACCCGGGTCCGGCAGCAGCGCTTTGCGAAGCAAGCCGTAGACCGGGATACATGGTCGCAGGTGTGCTCAATGGGTTGGCCTGGGTTGTGTCTGGCTGAGGAGCTGGGTGGCAGTGGTCTCGGCATGGCGGAATACGTGGCACTGCTCGAGGAGCTGGGGCAGGGCCTCTTGCCTGAGCCGTTGATCGAAGCGGGTTTGGTCGCGCCGTTACTGCCAGCCAAGGAGCGTGAAGCGCTGCTTTCGGGTGAGCTTCTGGTGCTGCCAGCCGGGATCATGTTCGAGTCGAAAGAGGCGCTGCCTTCGCTCTCTGACGGTCGGCTGACCGGTACGGTCCGGCATGTTGTTCTCGGAGGCGCCGCCGATGCCTGGCTGGTCGCCTGTGATTCAGGCCTGGCCATGGTGCATCGCTCAGCGGAGGGCGTTGACGTAATTGAAGAACCGACACAGGACGGTGGCCACCTTGCCCATTTGCGGTTTCGCGGTGCACCGGCGCGCCAGATCGACGCGCCACCCGCGGCGCTTGATAAAGCTGCCCTGGGCTGCGCCGCTTATCTGGTTGGGCTGATGGATGCAGCGTTAGAGCGTACCCGCGAATATCTGAACGTACGCCGCCAGTTCGGCCGGCCGATTGGCGGGTTCCAGGCGCTTCAGCACCGCATGGTCGATCTCAAGATCCAGGTTGAACTGGCTCGTGCGATGGTCAGCGAGGCGGCAAGGGCAGTCGACGCCCATGAATCGCCAATGGAATACGAGCGCTTGGTTTCCACGGCCAAGGTCAAGGCGGCGGAAGCCGCAATGCTCGTCACGCGTCAGGCGATCCAGTTGCATGGGGGCATTGGCTACACGGATGAAGCCGATATCGGCCTGTTCCTGCGCCGGGCCATGGTGCTGCTCAATGCGCATGGGTCGGTCTCCTTTCACAAGCGCCGGTACTTCAGGTTGCTCGAGTCCGAGGGCGCGTTATGAGCGATCTTCTGCTTCAGAGCACCAACGGAACCGTGCGCACGCTGTGCCTGAACAACCCGGCGCGGCGCAACGCGATGTCGCTGCCGATGCGCGTAGCGCTGCTTGCCGCTTTGGAAAATGCCGACCGCGATGCTGCGATCCGTAGCGTGGTGATTGCCGGGTCGGCTGAAGTCTTCTGCGCGGGGGGCGACCTCAGCGGTATGAATGTCGGCAATCTGTCGGAAGGGCGAGCGCGAATGCAGCAAAACGCTCGCCTGGTGCGGCAGATGACGTACATGGGCAAGCCCTTGATAGCCGCTATCGAAGGCTGGGCTGTCGGCGCGGGACTCTCACTTGCGCTGGCGTGCGACAGCCTGGTCTGCAGTCGCACAGCACGCTTTGCAGCTTCGTTCGGGAAGGTGGGGCTGCTTCCCGATCTCGGGTTGCTGCACAGCCTGCCTGCCCGCATTGGCGTTGGTCGGGCCAAGCAGCTGCTGATGTTTGGCGACGTCGTCGATGCATCGGAAGCCTATCGGATAGGCCTGGTGGATGTGGTGTGTGACGAGGGCAAGGCCCTCGACATAGCGCTCGAACGAGCAGCCAACGTTGAACACCAGGCACCCCTGCCGTTAGCCATGACCAAAACACTGCTCGCGGATGGGATGGATCTTCTTTTGGAGCGTGAAGGCGAGCTTCAAAGCCAGCTCTTTCTGAGTGCGGACCATGCCGAAGGCAAGGCCGCGTTTCTGGCCAAGCGCGCGCCCACTTTTAAAGGACAGTGACATGACTGACTACAACGCGATGGATGACGACTCGTTTCGTCAGACCGTCCGCCAGTGGATTGCAGCAAATTATCCCGACGAGATTCGCAACCCGCCGCGCCGGCTCGGTCGAGAAGAGACCCAGGGCTGGTATCGCGCGTTGTCACGACAAGGGTGGCTGTGTCCTGGCTGGCCCGCGCAGTACGGCGGGATGGGACTGAACACTGGCAAGCAGCTCATCATGATCGAAGAGATGGAAGGCTACGGTTGCGCTCGCCTGCCAGACAGCGGCATCACCATGCTGGGGCCGCTGCTCATTCGATACGGGACCGAGGCGCAGCGAGAGCGCTTCCTGCCGCGGATCCTCAGTGGTGAAGACATCTGGTGCCAGGGCTATAGCGAGCCTAATGCCGGCTCGGACCTGGCCAGCCTGCGTACCGAAGCGGTGCTGCGTGATGGTCACTGGATCATCAACGGCCAGAAAACCTGGACGACCATGGGCACGGACGCAAACTGGATCTTTTTGTTGGCGCGGACAGAGCGCGGCGCCAAGCCCCAGCAAGGCATCAGCTTCATTCTGGTTCCGATGGACAGCCCCGGCATCGAGGTTCGTCCAATCCTCAACCTGGAGCTGCACGGCGAGTTCAGCGAGGTCTTCTTCAACGACGTGCGTGTGCCGCAGGACCACCTCGTCGGGGAAGCCAACAAGGGCTGGGACATGGCCAAGGCCTTGCTGGGCTTCGAGCGCATCTTTCTCGGCTCTCCCAAGCAATCCACCTTTGCATTGGAGCGACTGGCGCGTCTGGCCAAGGCGTTGGGACTGTGGGGCGAGCCTGTATTTGCCGATCGGTTCACTGCTCTGCGCATGGATCTGGAATGCCACAAGGCGCTCTATTCACGCTTCGCAGAGCGACTGAGGCGCGGCGAGACGCTCGGCGCTGAGGTCTCGATGCTGAAGATATTCCAATCCGAGCTGTATCAACGCATCAGTGAGGTGGGGCTCGAAATTGCCGGCCAGGATTCGGGCCTGCTTGAACCTTTTCGGGACGACCCGGAGCTCCATCCGGCCGGGATCTTCATTCAAGCGCGCCCCACGACTATCTACGGCGGCACTAACGAGATTCAACGAAACATCTTGGCGAAGAGCCTGCTCGGCCTCGCGAGCTGAACCACGCCTGGAGCGCGTGTAGCCGACTACCCAACCATAACGAACAATAGGAAAGGGCAATGACTGAACGACTGAACGAAGGCAAGGTGGCGATCGTAACGGGCGCCGGAGGCGGCATCGGTCGCGAACTCGCCGTAGCACTCGCTCAAAGCGGGGCGAAGGTGCTGATCAACGATATTGGCGTGTCTCTTCAGGGGGCGGGCGGGTCTGCCACACCGGCCGAGGAAACCCTCGGCTTGATCCAGCAGGGCGGTGGCGAGGGGGCGATCAACACCGATAGCGTTTCCGAGTGGGACGGGGCGCAGCGAATCGTGGCAAGCGCGCTCGATGCGTTCGGCCGGCTGGATATCGTCATCAACAACGCAGGCATTCTGCGCGACGCCATTTTCCACAAGATGAGTGCCGACGATTGGCTGTCGGTCATCAATGTGCATCTCAACGGCAGTTTCTTTGTGAGCCGGGCCGCAGCGGAGCATTTCCGCGCACAGCAAAGCGGCGCCTTCGTTCACATGACCAGCACCTCGGGGCTGATCGGCAACTTTGGTCAGGCCAACTACTCGGCGGCTAAGCTCGGCATCGTCGCTCTGTCCAAGTCGATCGCGCTCGACATGCAGCGTTACAACGTCCGGTCGAACTGTATCGCTCCTTTTGCCTGGAGCCGCATGACGGACTCCATTCCTGCCGAGACGCCAGAGCAAAAGGCCCGTGTGGAGAAGCTTCAGCGCATGACGCCTGAAAAGAACGCCCCATTGGCCGTTTACCTGGCCTCCGATGCGGCTCGCGAGGTTAATGGCCAGGTCTTTGCGGCCCGCCACAACGAACTGTTCCTGATGAGCCAGAGCCGACCTTTACGCAGTGTCCACAGCGATGTTGGTTGGACACCGGAGCATATTGCCGGGCACGGCATGCCGGCTTTGCGCGGTAGCTTCATGGGGCTGGACCGGAGTCCGGACGTTTTTGCATGGGACCCGATCTGAGGAGCCGCTCATGGCTGTGCTGACAACCCGCTTTACCGAAACCTTTGGCATTGAACACCCGGTCATGCAGGGCGGCATGCAGTGGGTAGCCCGCGCGGAGCTGGTAGCTGCGGTGGCCAACGCAGGAGCGCTGGGTACGCTCTCGGCGCTCACGCAGCCAAGTCCTGAGGCGCTCTACAAGGAGATCGAACGTTGCAGGCAGCTGACCGATCGGCCTTTCGCGGTCAACTTGACGGTGCTTCCGACGGTCAAGCCCGTGCCCTATGCCGAGTACCGAGCCGCGATCATCGAAGCAGGCGTAACAATTGTGGAGACCGCTGGAAGCAATCCTCAGGAACATATCGCTGACTTTCGTAGCCACGGCGTCAAGGTGATCCATAAGTGCACCTCGGTGCGGCATGCCTTGAAGGCGCAGCAGCTGGGCGCGGACGCGGTTTCCATCGATGGGTTCGAGTGCGCAGGGCATCCCGGTGAAGACGATATCCCGGGGCTTGTTCTGATTCCTGCCGCAGCCCGGCGCCTGTCCGTGCCATTGGTAGCGTCGGGCGGCTTCGCTGACGGGTACGGGTTGGTGGCCGCGCTTGCTCTGGGCGCAGACGCCATCAGCATGGGCACGCGGTTCATGTGTACAGAGGAAAGCCCTATCCATCACCGCATCAAAGAAAGGCTCGTTGAGGGCGATGAGCGAGGCACCGATCTGATCCTGCGAACTCTGCGCAACACGGTCCGTGTGGCGCGTAACACCGTCAGCGGAGATGTCCGCTCACGCGAGGTGGAGGGTGCTTCATTTGACGAGTTGGCACCTCTCGTTTCGGGGCTGCGTGGGCGCATGGTCTACGAGACGGGCGATCCGGACCATGGTGTCTGGTCGGCTGGAATGGTCCAGGGACTGATTGATGACGTACCGAGTTGCAGATCACTGGTCACTCGACTCGTCGAGCAGGCCGACACGGTCATCCGCGAGCGACTTGCCGGGGCCTGCATGCCCACCCCGGCGTTCGCTTACGAGTGAAAACGATCATTCGAGCTGTGTAGCGTCTGCGAAGTGAGCAAGCGATGTCGGACGCCAAGCGAGAATGCGGCGGTGCAGGACCAAGGCAAGACTTGGCCGGTGAGCTAATGCCGGCCTTCACCAAAACAACAATATTGAGGTTCAGCCATGTTCACCACGTACCCTAAATACCTCCTCGGCAGCATTCTGGCCTTCGGCAGCTTCGTAGCGGCCGTTGGCGCACAAGCACAGGAGCTGCCGAAATCCATGACATGGGGCGCCTACGATGTAGGTTCTTCAGGCTATGCCGAAGCCTCGGCCATTGCCGACGCGTTCAGCCGTAAATTCGACACGCGAATCCGCATCCAGCCGTCCGGGTCATCGATCGGCCGATTGCAGCCGCTCGTGCACGGCCGCACCGACTATGCGTTTCTGGCAACCGAAGCCTTCTTTGCCTCTGAGGCTATCTACGACTTCGCGTCCCGCAAGTGGGGACCGCAAAACCTGTGCGCACTGGCGGGGCGACCTGCCTCCGGCGGCCTGGTAACTGCAGCCGATGCAGATATTCATTCGGTCTCGGAGTTGAAGGGCAAGCGTGTGGCGTACGTTGCCGGCAATCCATCGATCAACGTAAAGCTTGATGCTTTGTTGGCCTTTGGCGGCCTGTCCGGAGCCGACGTCGAGGCTATTTCGTTCCCGACGTATGCCTCAGCCATGAGTTCACTGGCCGAAGGCAAGGCCGACGCCACCTTTACCGTAACCACGCCCAGTCAGATGTATGAGTTGGCGGAATCGCCCCGAGGGATTCGCTGGCTGGACATTCCGCCGGACGATGCAGCAGGGTGGAAGAAAATGGGAACGGTTGCGCCCATATTCTCCCCATTCGCCGAATCGGTAGGTGCCGGTTTAACCAAAGAGCACCCGGTCAACATGGTCGCGTATCGATACCCGATGGTGGTCGTTCGCTGCGACCTGGATGACAAGGACGCGTATGCCTTCATCAAGGCGCTGGACGAGACCTACGACGTCTATAAGGACGCCACCTCGGTAATGCCGCGGTGGGAGCTGAGCCAGTCCGGCGTGCCGCCGTTAGACGTTCCCTTTCACGACGGAGCCATCCGATACCTGAAAGAAAAGGGCGTCTGGAGCGAAGACGCGCAGGCGTGGAACGACAAGCGCATGGCGCGCTTGGAAGCGCTTAAAACGGCTTGGAAAGGAGCCGTTCAAGAGGGCAAAGACATGTCCGACGAGGCGTTCGACACGCTTTGGCAGGCCCAGCGCACTGAGGCCATCAACAAGCTCGACTAACGGTTCGCCCGAAGAGCCTCCATCTGCTACGAGGCGGTCTCATCGCTGCCCGTAGCAGCCTCATTAAAAATTTTTGTGGATGGTGATCTCATGGCTTCGAACCTAGATGCTGACACCGCGAACGAACTGCACAGTGGGCGGCTGTCAGGGGCTGCACTCTATCTGGCCATCTTTTTGGGTGGGGCGGGCCTGCTTACAACGATCAATCAGACCTTTTCGTTGAAGCTCTTTGGCTTCCAGCCTATGGGAAATGCCTACCTTTACTATCTGATTGGCCTGTTTCTGGCCGTCGCGTTTCTTTGCTATCCCGCTCGGAAGGCCGACGCTCAACACGTGCCTTGGTACGATTGGGTCCTTGTTCCGGTTGTGCTCGGAGTGTCGCTTTATTTGGGTTACAACGGCCAAACAATCATCGAGCAAGGCTGGGACTATCAGGCGCCGTTGTTAGCGACTGCGGTTGCTTCCGTTCTGTTGGTAATTGTCCTCGAGGCGCTCCGGCGATGCGCCGGCACCGTTGTCTTTTTCGTCGCGCTACTGTTCGGCAGCTACCCGCTGTTTGCTGGATACATGCCGGGTTTTCTGTGGGGTAACGAATACTCGCTGGCAGAAACCGTGCGCGCTCATGTCATGGGTGTCGAAAGCATCATTGGTATTCCGATGCAGGTGGTGGCGAATCTGGTCATCGGATTCATCGTTTTCGGAGCGACCCTAACGGTCACCGGCGGCGGTGAGTTCTTCATGAACTTTGCTACTGCGCTGATGGGCAGGAGCCGCGGGGGGCCAGCCAAGGTGGCTGTGCTGTCCAGTGGGCTGATGGGAAGCCTGTCCGGTAGCGCGATCTCGAACATCCTCTCCACGGGACCGATCACCATCCCGACCATGAAAAGGGTGGGCTATCCGGCGCACTACGCGGCTTCGGTGGAGGCTTGCGCGTCAACGGGTGGAACGCTGATGCCGCCGGTGATGGGCGCCGTCGCCTTCATCATGGCTTCGTTCCTAGGCGTTTCGTATGCCGAGGTCATGGTGGCGGCGGTACTGCCCGCCTTGTTGTTCTACGTTGTGCTCGTATTTCAGGTCGATATTTACGCCGCACGTAACGGTTTGAAAGGCCTGGAAGCGAGCGAGATACCAAGCTTATGGAGCACGCTGAAGGCAGGTTGGCCTTATCTATTTAGCCTCGTTGCGCTCATCTACATGATGCTGGTCATGCGCATCGAAGCCTATGCCCCTTATTTCGCGAGCTTGGTGTTGATCGCCGTTGCGCTGTTCAAAAGACATGGGCGACTCAATGCCAAAGGTGCTCTGACGCTGCTCAAGGAATTGAGCACGAGCGTCGCCAATCTCGTTGCGATCCTGGCCGGGATCGGGCTCGTCGTCGGTGGGTTGTCCTACTCGGGGGTGGCGGGAGCGTTCGCGCGTGAGCTCCTGCTGTACGCCGACGGCAACATCGCTTTGATGCTTATTGCCGGTGCCGTGACGAGCTTCGTGCTGGGAATGGGCATGACGGTGAGTGCGGTCTACATCTTCCTGTCGATCCTGCTGGCTCCCGCGCTGGTGGAGGCCGGGCTCAATCCGCTTGCGAGTCACCTGTTCATTCTCTATTGGGGAATGATGTCCTACATCACGCCACCGGTTGCGCTGTCTGCGATCACGGCTGCCAATCTGGCAGGCGCCGGCGCGACCAAGACGAGCTTTTATGCCATGCGCATGGGGGCCGTACTCTTCGTTCTCCCATTTCTATTCGTCATCAACCCCTCCTTGATACTTCAGGGCGCCTGGCCAGGGATCGTTCAGTCCGCACTGACAGCTGTCCTGGCAATGTGGTTATTGGCCTCTGGGTTCGAGGGTTACCTTTACCGCATCGGTCACCTTGGCATCTTCGCGCGAGCAGTCGTTCTGCTGGCGGGGGGGCTGTTCATCTATCCCGAGATCTACTCTGACATGTTCGGGCTGGCGATCGTGATAACCCTGTACCTGGGACACACGTTGTCGATTCGGCGTGAGCGTACTCGCCGTAAGCTCGCTTAGGCCGGAGGCAAACATGACCAGACTAGATAGCGCTGTACCAATCCCTCAGGCGAACATCCCGGATAGCCGCGGGCTCAACCTTTATACAGTTGATCCCGCGCTGGGCCGGTTACTCGCCGTCTACCTTACGGAATCTGAGTTCGAACAATGGCGTCCGGTCATGGAGCGGTTGGGGGCTCGTGCAGGGGGGGAGCTTGACGAGCTTGCACTCTCAGCGGATCACAACCCGCCGGTGCTGCAGCATCGCAACCGACGGGGGGATGACCTTCAGGAGGTCCGCAAACACCCGGACTATGTTGCATTGGAGCAGGTGGCGTTTGCTGAGCTAGGGCTGGCAGCGATGAGCCATACGAAGGATGCGCCCTCGCCGTTGGTCAAATACGCGTTAACTTATCTGTTCGTGCAAGCCGAGTTTGGTTTGTGCTGTCCCGTCAGCATGACCGACTCGCTGACCAGAACGTTGCGAAAGTTCGGTGATCCCGAGCTCATTGCGCGTTATCTACCGGCGCTGACCGCCAGGGAACTGAGCGGGCTTTTTCAGGGAGCGATGTTCATGACTGAGCGTGAAGCCGGCTCGGACATATCGGCGATTTCGACAACCGCTAGGTACGAGCAGGGCCAATGGAAACTCTCTGGTGAAAAGTGGTTCTGCTCCAATCCGGACGCAGATCTCGCAATGGTATTGGCTCGGCCCAAGGATGCTCCCGAGGGCATGAAAGGCGTCAGCCTGTTCCTGCTTCCCCGGGTTCAGGCCGATGGTTCTCCGAATGCCTACCGGATCGTCCGCCTCAAAGACAAGTTGGGCACGCGCTCAATGGCCAGCGGTGAGATCACTCTGGAAGGGGCGACCGCTTTTCTGATTGGTGAAATTGGCCGCGGTTTCCAGCAGATGGCCGATATGGTCAATATGTCCCGATTGTCCAACGGGGTTCGTTCGGCCGGGTTGATGCGTCGCGCCCTGACTGAATCGGTATTCATCGCCCGTTCCCGTCGGGCATTCGGTAGGCGCCTTGTCGACATGCCACTCGTTCAGCGGCAATTGATCAAGATGAGCCTGCCGACCGAGCAAGCGCGCTCCATGTTCATGCAAACCGCGACCTTGCTGGCCAAGGCAGACGCCGGGGACTCGCGCGCCCAGAAATGCTTGCGGATACTGACACCTCTGATCAAATTCAGGGCGTGCCGCGACGCCCGCAAGGTAGCAGGCGACGCCATGGAGCTCAGGGGAGGGCTCGGTTACATCGAAGAGTGGAGCGATGCCCGTATCCTGCGCGACGCCCACCTTGGCTCGATCTGGGAAGGTACCAGCAACATCGTCGCGCTCGACGTCGTTCGAGCCTCTGTTCGCGATGAAGCGCTGATGCCTCTTTGCGAGCACCTTTCCAGCCTGCTCGCAGAATGCTCTTCACGGCTGCCGAAAGAGGGGATGAACCTCGCGTCGGAGCTTCTCGATCGCACCATAGCCGCGGTCGAGGGTGTGGCTCGCGCTGATATGTCTGCCGATATCCGCCGCGCTGCAACCGCCTTGTACAACCTGGCTAGTGCAGTCTTCATGATGTGGGAGGCGGTTCAATGTCAGGACTACCGTCGCCTGGGGCTCGCCTATCTGGTCTTGATCCATAAGCTGCTTCCAACAGACCCGTTGGCTTCGCCCGATGCTGCGCGTCGCCAAGCCGTCATTGCGCAAATAGCGGCTGAGGCCGAGATTACAGAGGATGAAGCCAATTCGCTGTTGCCATACTGAACGTAGCGTGGACGCGACCGCAGGGCGCCGTCATCGGTACATCCGTGTAGAGCGCTAAGCGCTGGAGCGGCGCGCCAAGCTATATGTTACGGATGAAAGCGGGACATCAGTGATAGGGCCAGGCAGTGGCATTGATGACTACTGCTTGGCCGGTTCAAACCGTGGTTTGCGTACCAGAAACGGACATTAGACATACCTATCGCGTAGCCAGGACGTACTTGAGCGGCTAGGCGGTCATCTACTTTTCGAGGAGCGTTCGATGAAATCAAAGCCAGGATTGCGACAGATTTTGTCATCGCTCTGGGAAGGTAACTGGTATCACGGATGGAACATCGTTGCGGCCGCCACGCTCCTCACCTTGCTGACCGTTGGGATGCGCCTCGGCATCGGCCCGTTCTTTTTGCCGATGGCGGAAGACCTGGGGTTTAGCCGCAGTCTTCTCGCGACCATCGTCGGGATTGGCATGCTGTTCTATGGACTTGCGATGCCTCTGGCTGGCTATCTCGTTGGGCGCATTGGAACGCGCCGCGTACTGTTACTTGGCACAGCAATCGTCGTAGGCGCAACGGCTTGGACAGTTGTTGCGCGCACCCCATTCACCTTTCTCCTTTCGTTCGGTGTGCTGTTGTCCATTGGTCTTGCGTTTACCAGCCCCGTAGCCCTTACACCTGTTATCAGCCGCTGGTTTACTCGGCAGCGCGGTATGGCTTTGTTCTTCCTGTCCACTGGCTCGATGGCGGGCATGGCGGTCGTTACACCGGTGCTGACACTGTCAATCGAGTCATATAATTGGCAAACCAGTCTCGTCTCCTTTGCTGTTGCATTCGTGTTGATAACCGTACCGGCGGCGCTGTTCATCATTCGGGATGAAGTGCCACAGAACTCGGATCTGCTACCGGCCAAAGCGGGTTCCCCCGCCTCCGCCAATGATGCCGCGGAGAGTGGACTCACATTGACTGCCGCCATGCGTACGTCTCCGTTCTGGAAGATTGTGTTCGGCCTGTTCGCGTGCGGATACAGCATGAATCTATTGGGTACACATGGCGTGCCCATGCTGATGGATCACGGCTTCGATGCCATGACCAGCTCCTACGGCATCGGCCTGATCGGCCTGGTGGCAATTGCCGGGACTCTGGTGCTTGGCCGATTGTCCGATCGAGTGCCGCGTAGAAATATTCTGGCCGCCATCTACTTCATTCGGGGGCTGGGTTTCTTCGCGCTTCTGCTGGTCGGTACTCACTGGGAGCTGTACATCGCAGCCACCATTGGTGGGATGGTCTGGGCGGGCAGTATTGCAACCTCGTCGGCCATCCTTGCGGATGTATATGGCGTGCGGCTGGTTGGGGTTATGTATGGAACCGCTTACCTGGGCCATCAGGTGGGAGCGATGATCAGCTCATGGCTTGGCGGGTGGGGGTATGAGCACTTCGGTACGCACTGGGTCGCTTTTGGCAGTTCCGGCGTGCTGCTCATGTTCGCTGCAGCGGTCTCGCTTAAGCTGCCATTACAAAGTTTCAGGTTGGCGCAGCCAGTGGCTGTAGCAAGAGCCTGAAGTCAGGACATCCGCACTGATCATGTGGCGCGCCGCGCGAGCCGTAGTTCTGCCAGCAACGCACCCTGAGCCGTCTTTTCTGCCCGCGCATTGCTCAGCTACCGAGACGGTTAAGAAGGGTGGCGGCACCCATCATCGGTGCCTACGTGGACGATGCTCTGTCGCATCCAGCAATACGCAGCACCCTCGGCTTATATTTCTCCCGACGAGATAGAGCAGAAGCTCTCACGAATGGCTGAATGAATCAAAATCCAAGAACATCGACCAGACCGCTTCTGGGTTACCAGCTCTTCGGAACTGGCAGCTGTGGCCAAGAGCGGACCGTTAAGCGAATGCCGCGCCGCGTAAACCTCGCTTTGAAGTGCTACGCGCGCTGCGCCATCCAGCGTCGGTACTGGCGAGTACGAAAAGCGTTGGCCATCTGTTGAACGATTAGCGCTCGCCATGGAGATACTTTCGGGTTAGGTGCCTTATTCAGGCTGAGTTTGCCCAACTGAAATTTGACTACTGCCATGTTAGCCAGTGATGCAAGAGCCTTGTTTTTCCATGTTATGGGAGGCAACTGTGGGGCGCTGTCTTTGCCAATGCGCCAATCACGAGGAAGGGCTGGATCGATAGCCAAGGCCGTCCCGATGCCGACCATGTCGACACCGCTCTCGATCACCTGCTCGGCTACCGGTAAACGACGGATGCCTCCTGTGACCATCACCGGCATCTTCGCGACCTTCTGAATATCGCGAGCGAACTCCAAGAAGTAAGCCTCTCTCGCCAGCGTTCGGCCATCGCGGGCTTCGCCCTGCATGGCGGGAACTTCATAGCTTCCGCCCGACAGTTCGACCAGATCGACTTTCAAGTCGTTGAGCAGCCCCACCACCTGCACAGCATCCTCGGCACTGAAACCACCGCGCTGGAAATCCGCTGAGTTGAGTTTGACGGCGACGGAGAAACTCGGGGAAACCTCCGCCCGCACGGCTTTGACGATTTCCAGCAGAAGGCGGGCCCGGTTCTCAAGAGAGCCGCCCCATTCATCTCCTCTCTGATTGGTTAGGGGCGACAGGAACTGGCTCAGCAGGTAACCATGGGCCGCGTGAATTTCCACGCCGGTAAAGCCGGCCAGCTCACCGAGTCGGGCTGTGCGGGCGAAACGCTGGATTACTTCATTGATGTCTTCCGGCGTCATCTCATAGGGCGTGTCGAAGCGCTTGGACATTTTGCCCAGATCCAGCGGTACCGCCGACGGCGCCCAAGTCTTCTGACCCAGGTTGGCCTGCATCTGGCGGCCGGGATGATTGATCTGCAGCCAGAACTGCGCGCCGTTGGAGCGACCGATCCGCGTCCAGCGCTTGAACCTCTTAAGCTGCCTGTCATCTTCGAGCACCACGCCACCAGGCCCCGTCATAGCGCGGCAGTCGATCATTACGTTGCCCGTGATAAGCAGACCAGCACCACCATCCGCCCAAGCCTTATACAGGCGCATCAGCTTATCGGAGGGCGCCTGGTCGTCGTCTGCCATGCTTTCCTCCATGGCGGCCTTGGCGATACGGTTTGGAATTGTGGAGCCGTTGGGGAGGGTCAGCTCGTCGAATAAGCCCATGGAAAACTACCTCTAGTGACGGTGAGCTGACCTTAAGCTTAAAGCTGACTTTAATGTCAAGCCTGTTATATTTATCACGGTCATGTGGCCCTAAATCGTCATTGTGCCCGTGATGGCCAGGCTCGCCGCTCGGCCGTTGCCCCTGAGCCATCACTGGCGAATCAACGGCTAACGACACCACCGGTACAAGCGACCGCTCTCGCCGCAACGGCACAACTCGCTTAGTCCTCGCCTTCTCGACACTTACCACCTGAAATGAATCGCAACGAACAAAGCGCTAAGAAGTTAAGTCGATCAGCTTGACCTTAAAGTTTAGTTAAACGTTAGGGTACGCGCTGCTGGCTTCTCGGGATGCAGCGCGATGCAGACACCTGGTTTCTGCTCGCACATACCAGTCATAGCGCAAGCGGAGACAGAAAAGCATGAAGGTCGGAATTACTGCCGTAATCACAGGTGTTCTATTAAGTGTTGCCGCTGACCGAAAACTGACCCAGTAGAGGCTGTTCTGCCGACTGAAAA
>NZ_CEXBBO010000046.1:0-25480 GCF_982611455.1 Stutzerimonas sp. | reverse complement strand
GCCTCCAGCCTCCAGCCTCCAGCCTCCAGCCTCCAGCCTCCAGCCTCCAGCCTATTTCCAGTACAATCCCGGGCTTGTCGTTTCGCCAGTCCAAGGTTCGTTCATGCCCGTCTCTTTCGTCCATCTCCGCCTGCACACCGAATATTCTCTGGTCGATGGACTGGTGCGCGTCAAGCCATTGGTCAAATCGGTGGCGAGTACAGGCATGCCGGCGGTGGCGGTTACCGATCAAAGCAACATGTGTTCGCTGGTCAAGTTCTACAAGGCAGCGCAAGGGGCTGGGATCAAGCCGATCTGTGGCGCCGATATCTGGCTTGCCAGTCGCGACGAAGATGGTCCGCTCAGTCGGCTGACACTGCTGGCGATGGATATCAAGGGTTATCGCAATCTCACCGAGTTGGTGTCGCGCGGCTGGACGGATGGCCAGCGCAACGATCAGATCATCATCGAGCGTGACTGGGTCAAGGGGGCTGCTGAAGGTCTGATTGCGCTGTCTGGCGCCAAGGAAGGGGAGATTGGGCATGCCCTGCTCGAGGGCGACGAGCCAGCGGCTGAGGCGCTACTGGCCGAGTGGCAGGCGGTGTTTACACAGCGTTTCTATCTCGAAGTACAACGCACCAGCCGCGTCAATGACGAAGAACATCTACATGCCGCGGTCGCGTTGGCTCAGCGCTGCAATGTCCCACTGGTGGCGACTAACGATGTGCGCTTCCTTAAGCAAGAGGACTTCGAGGCGCACGAAACACGCGTTTGCATCGGAGAAAGCCGAACGCTCGACGATTCACGTCGACCGCGCAACTACTCCGACCAACAGTATCTGAAAACGCCCGAAGAAATGTGGGAGCTGTTCAGCGACCTGCCCGAGGCGTTGGAAAATACCGTAGAGATCGCCAAACGTTGCAACATCGAAGTGCAGCTCGGTACTTACTTCCTGCCCGATTTCCCGGTGCCGGAAGGTATGACCATGGACGAATACTTCCGCAAGGTGTCGTTCGATGGTCTCGAGGAGCGCCTCGAGGTCCTGCTGCCCAAGCAAACACCGGACTACGAAGCGAAAAAGCAGGTCTATGTCGATCGGCTGAATTTCGAGCTGGACATCATCATTCAGATGGGCTTCCCGGGTTATTTCCTGATCGTTATGGACTTCATCCAGTGGGCCAAGAGTAATGGCGTGCCGGTGGGGCCTGGACGCGGCTCGGGTGCCGGTTCGCTGGTCGCATATGTGCAGAAAATCACCGATCTCGACCCGCTGGCCTATGATCTGCTTTTCGAACGCTTCCTCAACCCCGAGCGGGTCTCCATGCCCGACTTCGACGTCGACTTCTGCATGGATGGCCGTGACCGCGTCATCGATTACGTAGCCGAAAAGTACGGCCGCAACGCGGTAAGCCAGATCATTACCTTCGGCACCATGGCGGCCAAGGCGGTGGTGCGCGACGTGGCGCGGGTACAGGGCAAGTCCTACGGACTCGCCGATCGTCTGTCTAAGATGATCCCTTTCGAGGTCGGCATGACGCTGGAAAAAGCCTACGAAATGGAAGAGCCGCTGCGTGATTTTCTCGCGGTCGATGAAGACGCCCGGGAAATTTGGGACATGGCGCTCAAGCTCGAGGGCATTACCCGCGGCACCGGTAAACACGCCGGTGGCGTGGTGATCGCGCCAACCAAGCTCACCGATTTCGCGCCGATTGCCTGCGATGACGAGGGCGGCAGTCTGGTAACCCAGTTCGACAAAGACGACGTTGAGTCTGCCGGTCTGGTCAAGTTCGACTTTCTTGGCTTGCGCACCCTGACCATCATCAAATGGGCCATGGAGACGATCAATCGCGAGCAGGCCAAGAAAGGCCTGGAGTCGCTGAACATCGACTTCATTCCGCTAGACGACAAGCCGACCTTCTCACTGCTGCAAAAGGCCGAAACCACGGCGGTGTTCCAGCTCGAATCACGCGGCATGAAGGAGCTGATCAAGAAGCTCAAACCGGACTGCCTGGAAGATCTCATCGCCCTGGTGGCCCTGTTCCGGCCCGGCCCGCTGCAGTCGGGCATGGTCGACGACTTCATCAACCGTAAGCACGGCCGCGCGGAAATTTCCTACCCGCATTCGGACTACCAGTACGAGGGGCTTAAGCCGGTACTGGCACCGACCTACGGCATTATTTTGTACCAAGAGCAGGTGATGCAGATCGCCCAGGTCATGGCCGGCTACACGCTTGGCGGTGCAGATATGCTGCGCCGCGCCATGGGTAAGAAGAAGCCCGAGGAGATGGCCAAGCAGCGCGGCGGCTTTATCGAAGGCTGCACGACGAATGGTATCGATGCCGATCTGGCGGGCAATATTTTCGATCTGGTGGAAAAGTTTGCCGGTTACGGCTTCAACAAGTCGCACTCCGCTGCTTATGGCCTGGTGTCTTATCAGACCGCCTGGCTCAAGGCGCATCATCCGTCGCCGTTCATGGCCGCGGTGCTCTCGGCGGACATGCACAACACCGATAAGGTGGTCACGCTGATCGAAGAGTGCCGCAGCATGAAGCTGCGCATCGACGCGCCAGACGTGAACAACTCCGAGTTCAAGTTCACCGTCAGCGACGATGGCCGAATCATTTATGGCCTGGGCGCGATCAAGGGCGTCGGCGAAGGGCCGGTAGAAGCCATCGTCGAATGCCGCAGTGAGGGTGGACCGTTCACGGATCTGTTCGATTTTTGCAGCCGTGTCGACCTCAAGCGGATCAATAAGCGCACCTTGGAAGCGCTGATTCGCGGCGGTGCGCTGGACCGTCTCGGTCCCTATTTTTCCGACGAGCCCAAGACCTACCAAGCTAATATCGATCGCAACCGTGCGGTTTTGCTGTCGGCCATGGAGGAAGCCGTCCAGTCTGCCGAGCAGACGGCGCGCAGCCTCGACAGTGGTCATATGGACCTGTTCGGCGGTCTCTTCGCCGAGCCCGAGGCAGACGTTTATGTCAACCACCGCAAAGCACGCGAGCTGTCGCTCAAAGAGCGCCTCAAGGGCGAGAAAGACACTCTCGGGCTTTACCTCACCGGTCATCCGATCGATGAGTACGAAGGGGAGGTGCGTCGCTTCGCCCGCCAGCGGATCATCGATTTGCGCCCGGCGCGGGGCGAGCAGACCATTGCGGGCCTGATCGTCAATTTGCGGGTAATGAAGAACAAGAAGGGCGACAAGATGGGTTTCATCACCCTTGATGACCGCTCCGGGCGGATCGAGGCCTCGCTCTTCGCTGAGGCCTTCAATAGCGCACAAGCATTGTTGCAGACCGACGCGTTGGTAGTGGTCGAGGGTGAGGTCAGCAACGACGATTTCTCCGGTGGCCTGCGCCTGCGTGCCAAGCGCGTGATGAGCCTGGAGGAAGCACGTACCGGACTGGCCGAGAGCCTGCGGGTCAAGGTCGCTGGCGATGCGTTGAGAGGGGATCGGGTACGCTGGCTGGCGGATGTCTGCGGACGTCACCGCGGCGCTTGCCCGATCACGCTGGAATACACCGGGAGCGATGCGCGGGCTCTGTTGCAGTTCGGCGAAAGTTGGCGAATCGACCCGGCGGATAACTTGATTCAGGCATTGCGTGACCAGTTCGGGCGCGACAACGTCTTTTTGCAATACCGATAGCGGGAGTCAGCGGGTCCGTGCCGAGCAAGGCGTGCGACCCGGATGGCGACCGAGCGACCTGATCCTGGATCGGGTCATGATTGCGAACATTTTGTTCGACCTGAATGCGCCCGTCCCGTAAGGTAGGGCGCAAAAAACGGAACAGCTTCCCGGCCGCCTGGCCGTCGACGCATGACGGATGCCTATGAACCCGAATTTTCTCGATTTCGAACAGCCGATCGCCGACCTGCAAGCCAAGATCGAAGAATTGCGCCTGGTTGGTAACGACAACTCGCTGAATATTGGTGATGAGATTGCTCGCCTGCGGGACAAGAGCGAGTCGCTCACCGAGAGCATCTTCGGCAACCTCACCAGTTGGCAGATCGCTCGCCTGGCTCGACACCCGCAGCGCCCCTACACGCTGGATTACATCAATCATCTGTTCACCGAGTTCGAAGAGCTGCACGGCGATCGCCACTTCTCCGATGACGCTGCGATCGTTGGTGGTACTGCTCGCCTCAACGGTGATCCGGTAATGATCATCGGTCATCAGAAGGGACGCGAAGTCCGCGAGAAGGTCCGCCGTAACTTCGGTATGCCGCGCCCCGAGGGCTATCGCAAGGCCTGTCGCCTGATGGAAATGGCCGAGCGTTTCAAAATGCCGATCCTGACCTTCATCGATACTCCTGGCGCCTATCCGGGCATTGACGCCGAAGAACGCAACCAGAGCGAAGCGATCGCCTGGAACCTTCGCGTTATGGCGCGTCTGAAGACACCGATCATCGCGACGGTGATTGGTGAGGGCGGTTCGGGCGGGGCACTGGCGATTGGCGTCTGCGACCAACTGAACATGCTGCAATATTCCACCTATGCGGTGATTTCGCCGGAAGGCTGCGCCTCGATTCTCTGGCGCACCGCCGAAAAGGCGCCGGAAGCGGCCGAGGCCATGGGCGTTACCGCTGAGCGCCTGAAAGACCTTGGTATTGTCGACAAAGTTATTTCCGAGCCGTTGGGCGGCGCCCATCGTAATCCGGCGGTGACGGCTGCCTCGTTGCGTGAAGAGCTGACTGCTCAACTCGATATGCTCAAAGGGCTCGACGCTGAGGCCTTGCTCAAGCGCCGCTACGAGCGGCTGATGAGCTATGGCATCGCCTGATCATCGCGTGATCGGCTGAGAAAACGGCGGGCTTTCCCGCCGTTTTTTATGCGTGCCAATTAATCTTCGCCAACTATTACGGCTTTCAGATAGGCATCACATGGATTGGCTGGCGTTCGATCTTTCTGGTCTTATGCTTTTGTCTGTTCTTTCCGAGCGGAGTCCCAATGCTCCTCGAGTCTCGCCTGCTTGACGCATTGAAACCCTGGCGCGCCGCGCCGCGATGGCGCGTGGCGTTTTCCGGCGGGCTCGATTCCACCGTGCTGTTGCATCTGCTGGTACGGCTATCGGCGCGAGAAAACGTCCCCGCAATAAGCGCAATCCACATTCATCACGGACTGCAGCCTGCCGCCGACGGCTGGGTGAATCATTGTCGCTCAGTCTGCAAGCGGCTGGGCGTGGAGCTGCAGGTCGTGCGCGTACACGTCGCGGCAGGTCCCAGCCTCGAGCGCGCGGCTCGGGAGGCGCGCTACGGCGCATTTGCCGAGAGCCTGGATCCAGCCGAGGTATTGTTAACTGCCCAGCATCGCGATGATCAGGCCGAAACCATGCTCTTTCGCCTTCTGCGCGGTGCCGGCGTGCGCGGGCTTGCCAGCATACCTGCCGATCGGGCCCTCGGTGCCGGGAGACTGGTGCGGCCACTGTTGGCCATCGACCGGGACGAACTGGAAGCCTATGCGCGGGAGCAAGGGCTCGATTGGATCGAAGATCCGAGCAATCAGTGCCTCGACCACTCGCGTAACTATCTTCGCCACCAGGTTCTGCCGGTCATACAGCAGCGCTGGCCGCAAGCCGCTGTCAATATGGCTCGCGCCGCAGCGCATCTAAGCGAGGCGCAGGAGCTGCTGGACGAGCTGGCCAAGGCCGATCTTCAAGCTGCCCAGGCGCGACCCCGGATTCAGTGGCTGCCGATACCAAGCCTCTCTCTGCAGTCGTTGAAAGCGCTCGGTCCTGCGCGTCAGCGCAATGCCCTGCGGCATTGGCTGGGCGATTTCACGACGTTGCCCGATACCGATCATTGGGCCGGCTGGGACGCATTGCGCGACGCGGCTGCGGATGCCGCTCCGATCTGGCGGCTGGCTGCAGGCGAGTTGCATCGGGGCGATGGTTGTATCTGGTGGCTATCCGGGCCTTGGCTGGCGGCACCTGCTGACCCCGTTGAACGGCTACAGCCGGATACGAGTCTGCTGCTACCAGACAATGGCAGCCTGCGTTTGGCCGGTAATCGCGGTGCCGGTGATCTACGGGTGCGTTACCGTCAGGGCGGAGAGTCGTTGCGATTACCCGGGCGAGGGCGACGTGACCTCAAGCGGCTGCTCAACGAAGTTGGCTTGCCGGGGTTCGTGCGCTCGCGACTGCCGCTGCTCTACCGTGATGGTGAGCTGATTGCCGTCGCCAATCTGCCACAGTTCGATGCCGAGGCACTATCGTTGGTCTGGACGCCGCCGGTGATGCCCGGTTTGAGCTGATAGGGTCTTTCAAGTAGACTACGCTCCCGTCCCAATACAGCTTCTGTGGTTTTCTTCGAAAGCCGTGGCAGTTGCGCTATTGCTGCCTTCGGCGCAGTGGCACCTTCGCTTTTCCCCGGCGGCGCTGACCGCTTAACGCAGACTTCTAGGGTTTTTCATGACGCGCTACATCTTCGTCACGGGTGGTGTTGTTTCTTCATTGGGGAAAGGCATCGCCTCGGCTTCATTGGCGGCCATCCTGGAGGCGCGGGGCCTGAAGGTCACGATGCTCAAGCTGGACCCTTACATCAACGTCGATCCGGGTACTATGAGCCCGTTCCAGCACGGCGAAGTGTTCGTCACACACGACGGCGCCGAGACCGACCTCGACCTGGGTCACTACGAGCGGTTCATCCGCACCACGATGACCAAAGGCAACAACTTCACCACCGGTCGCGTCTACGAAGACGTGCTGCGTCGTGAGCGTCGCGGCGATTATCTGGGTGCGACCATCCAAGTGATCCCGCACATCACCGACGAGATCAAGCGCCGTATCATCAAGGGCGCCGGCGATGCGGACGTGGCGCTGGTGGAAGTTGGCGGCACCGTGGGCGACATCGAATCGCAACCTTTCCTCGAAGCGATCCGCCAGCTGCGTGTCGAAGTCGGCGCCAAGCGCGCGATGCTGATGCACTTGACGCTGGTTCCCTACATCGCCACCGCTGGCGAAACCAAGACCAAGCCGACCCAGCATTCGGTCAAAGAATTACGTTCCATCGGCCTGCAGCCGGACGTGCTGGTCTGCCGCTCCGATCATCCGGTCGACGTCTCCTCGCGCCGCAAGATTGCGCTGTTCACCAACGTTGAAGAGCGCGCAGTGATCAGCTTGGAAGACGTCGACACCATCTACAAGATTCCCGGCGTGCTGCATGCTCAAGGTTTGGATGACTTCGTGGTCGAGCGTTTCGGGCTGGAATGCGGCGGTGCCGATCTGTCCGAGTGGGATCGCGTGGTCGATGCCAAGCTGAACCCTGAGAAAGAAGTCAACATCGCCATGGTCGGCAAGTACATGGAACTTCTGGATGCCTATAAATCTCTGATCGAGGCGATGAGCCACGCTGGCATCCAGAGCCGTACCAAAGTGAATCTCCGTTATATCGACTCCGAAGACATCGAAAACCAGGGCACCGGCCTGCTGGAAGGCATGGACGCGATCCTGGTCCCGGGTGGTTTCGGTCTGCGCGGCGTGGAAGGCAAAATCACCACCGTCAAATACGCCCGTGAAAACAAGATTCCGTACCTGGGTATCTGCCTCGGCATGCAGGTCGCGGTGATTGAGTTTGCCCGCGACGTGCTCGGCTGGACGGATGCCAACTCCACCGAGTTCGACAAGGACAGCAGCCATCCGGTCGTCGGCCTGATCACCGAGTGGGCAGATGCCACCGGCACCGTGGAAACCCGCACCGATGCCTCCGATCTAGGCGGGACCATGCGTCTCGGCGCCCAGGAATGTGGTCTCGAATCCGGCTCCAATGTGTTTGCTTGCTACGGCAAAGAGCGCATCGTCGAGCGTCACCGCCATCGCTACGAAGTGAACAACAATCTGCTGCCGCAGCTGCAGGCGGCGGGCCTGAAGATCACCGGCCGCTCTGGCGATGGCGCCTTGGTCGAGGTGATCGAAGCGCCGGATCATCCATGGTTCGTGGCTTGCCAGTTCCACCCCGAATTCACGTCCACGCCTCGCGACGGCCATCCGCTGTTCAGCGGCTTCGTCAAGGCTGCGCTGGACTACAAGGCGAGCAAAGCATGAGCCAGAAGACCATACGCGTCGGTAATATCGAGATCGCCAACGACAAACCGTTCGTGCTTTTTGGCGGCATGAACGTGCTGGAGTCCCGTGACCTGGCGCTGCAGATTTGCGAAACCTATGTGAAGGTCACCGAGAAGCTCGGTATTCCTTATGTGTTCAAGGCCAGTTTCGACAAGGCCAATCGCTCCTCGATCAACTCCTTTCGTGGCCCAGGGCTGGAGGAGGGGATGCGTATCTTCGAAGAGGTGAAGAAGGCTTTTGGCGTGCCGGTTATCACCGATGTGCACGAACCGCATCAGGCGCAGCCGGTGGCAGAGGTGTGCGACATCCTCCAGTTACCGGCTTTCCTGTCGCGCCAGACCGATCTCGTAGTTGCCATGGCCAAGACCGGTGCAGTGATCAACATCAAGAAGGCTCAGTTCCTCGCGCCGCAGGAAATGAAGCACATCCTCGCCAAGTGCGAGGAGGCCGGTAACGATCAACTGATTCTTTGCGAGCGCGGTTCGTCCTTCGGCTACAACAATTTGGTCGTCGACATGCTCGGCTTCGACATCATGAAGCGAATGCAGTATCCGGTGATCTTCGACGTCACCCACGCCCTGCAGATGCCCGGCGGCCGTGCCGACTCTGCCGGTGGCCGCCGTGCTCAGGTGACCGATCTGGCCAAGGCCGGACTTAGCCAGGGCCTTGCCGGGCTGTTCCTTGAAGCCCATCCCGATCCGGACAATGCGAAGTGCGACGGCCCTTGCGCCTTGCGCCTCGACAAGCTCGAACCTTTCCTCGCTCAGCTCAAACAGCTGGATGATCTGATCAAGAATTTCCCGCCAATCGAAACTGCTTGAAGCTTTTCAGCTATCTACGGAGTGTTAATAAAAATGGCAAAGATCGTCGATATCAAAGGGCGTGAGGTTCTCGACTCCCGTGGCAACCCCACCGTGGAAGCGGACGTTATTCTGGATAACGGCATCATCGGCAGCGCTTGCGCGCCGTCCGGCGCTTCCACCGGTTCGCGCGAGGCGCTGGAGCTGCGTGATGGCGACAAGAGCCGTTATATGGGCAAGGGTGTACTGAAGGCCGTCAGCAACATCAACGGCCCTATCCGTGATCTGCTGCTGGGCAAGGATCCACTCGATCAGCAGGCGCTGGATCGCGCGATGATCGAATTGGACGGGACCGAGAACAAGGCTTCCCTAGGTGCCAATGCCATCCTCGCCGTATCCCTGGCTGCCGCCAAGGCCGCTGCGCAGGACCAAGACTTGCCGTTGTATGCGCACATCGCCAACCTCAACGGCACGCCTGGCCAGTACTCCATGCCGGTGCCGATGATGAACATCATCAACGGCGGCGAGCATGCCGACAACAACGTCGACATCCAGGAATTCATGGTGCAACCGGTCGGCGCCAAGACCTTTGCCGATGCTCTGCGTATGGGCGCTGAGATCTTTCATCACCTCAAGGCCGTGCTCAAGGCGCGTGGCCTGAGCACCTCGGTCGGTGATGAGGGAGGCTTCGCCCCCAACCTCGCTTCCAACGAAGAGGCATTGGCGGTCATCTCCGAAGCCGTGGCCAATGCCGGCTACACGCTGGGCGACGACGTGACCCTGGCGCTCGACTGCGCTTCCAGCGAATTCTTCGAGAATGACAAGTATGATTTGGCTGGCGAAGGCAAAGTGTTCGACGCCGCTGGCTTCGCCGATTACCTGGCCGGCCTGTCCGAGCGTTATCCAATCATCTCGATCGAAGATGGCATGGACGAGTCCGACTGGGATGGCTGGAAGGTGCTTACTGACAAGATCGGCAGCAAGGTGCAGTTGGTTGGCGATGACTTGTTCGTGACCAACACCAAGATTCTGAAGGAAGGCATCGAGAAGGGCATCGGTAATTCGATTCTGATCAAGTTCAACCAGATCGGCTCATTGACCGAAACGCTAGAAGCCATCCAGATGGCAAAGGCCGCTGGCTACACTGCGGTAATTTCACACCGTTCAGGCGAAACCGAAGATCACACGATTGCGGACCTGGCGGTGGGTACTGCTGCAGGTCAGATCAAGACCGGCTCGCTGTGCCGCTCGGATCGTGTGTCCAAGTACAACCAGCTGCTGCGTATCGAAGAGCAGCTCGGCGGAAAAGCAGCCTACAAAGGTCGTGCCGAGTTTCGCGGCTGATCCTTAACATGATAGAAAGGGCGGCGTTAGTCGCCCTTTTTTGTGGGGTACGATCAGCGCTGTCACGGTCGGCCAGCAAAGCCGGCGATTCACGCACAGGATCGTTTATCAGCAAAGGAAGCCGGACCATGGCGCTGATCGCCGCTTATACATCGTCATTGGAAACCAACCGAATTAGTTCCATGCCTTCCATGCGCAGTTCCAACTGGTTATTTGTCGTATTGCTCCTGCTGCTGGGCGGTCTCCAATACCGTCTATGGGTCGGCGAAGGAAGCCTCGCTCAGGTCAGCGGGTTGAGCAAACAAATCGCTGAACAACAGGGCGAAAACCAGCGCCTGCTCGAGCGCAACCGCATTCTCGAAGCGGAGGTGAGGGAGCTCAAGCAGGGCATGGAAACAGTCGAAGAGCGAGCCCGTCATGAGCTCGGAATGGTCAAAGAGGGCGAGACTCTCTACCAGCTCACCGAATAATGAGCGCGGCCATGCTTCCGCAGTTCTGGACTGTAATTCCCGCTGCCGGTGTCGGCAGTCGCATGCGTGCTGATCGGCCCAAGCAGTATCTGCAGCTGGCTGGCAGGACCATCATCGAACATACCCTCGACTGCTTTCTCGACCATCCACGGCTGCAGGGATTGGTGGTCAGTCTGGCGTGTGACGATCCTTATTGGCCGGACCTTCATTGTGCCAACGATCCGCGAGTCCAGCGCGCCAATGGCGGCAACGAGCGTGCCGATTCGGTACTTGCGGGTCTACGCCGCCTGTCTGAGCTTGGCGCACGAGACGAAGATTGGGTGCTGGTGCACGACGCGGCGCGTCCCAATCTGTCGCGTATCGATCTCGACCGACTGCTTGCGGAGCTGGCAGATGATCCAGTCGGCGGTCTGCTCGCCGTACCTGCACGAGATACTTTGAAGCGTGCGGGCGGCAACGGACGAGTGCATGAGACCATCGATCGCAGCGTGATCTGGCAGGCATTCACACCCCAGATGTTCCGCCTTGGGGCGTTGCGTGATGCGCTTGCCGGTGCGCTCGAAGCTGGCGCAGCAATTACCGATGAGGCATCTGCGCTGGAATGGGCCGGATATAGCCCTCGGCTGATCGAGGGGCGGGCGGACAACTTGAAAATTACCCGTCCAGAGGATTTGCAGTGGCTGGAGCAGCGCTGGAAGTCCTGACGGCAGTTGCCACGTTTGATCAGGTTTTGATGCAGGAGGGAACTCCTCCTGCATCGTTTGGGCATGCTCGGCTAGTAACGGTATATCGCCGCGGCACCGCTCTCGGTCGGCATGCGCTCGGTAGGTACCGAAATCACTTCGCCGCCTTGTTCCAGGGTCCAGATGGTCAGCTCGTCGAGCAAATCGGGGGTGGTCGCCGAGTCATCCTCGACCGCTAACGCCTTGCCTTGCTGCTTGTCCGCCACGCCCGGGATTTGCCGTTCGGCGTCTACCAGCAGGGTCGCTACGCGCCCTTCAATGGTGGCCTGACCGATCTGATCGAGCTGGTCTGTGGCGAGGCCTTGGCCGTGCGACTCTCCGTACTGGTTGATGAAGCCTTCGAGACGCTTGATATAGCGCGGTTGCATGACCATCCAGCTCTTTTCTCGCAACTCATCATGGCCGAGCAGCGATGCATCGTTCTCGATGCCCTCCGGCAGTAGGTGCTCGTTGTGGCTGAGCTTGCGGAAGTGGAACTGATGTTCGGGAAGCGCGGCGAGAATCAACGGCAATCGAGATTTGCGGCTGTGGTGTTCAAGAACGGCGCGGTCCACTTCGCGAAAGAAGCGTTCGCGATCCCGGTCGATCTCGTCCTGCCGGGCGGCACCGCCGCTTTCCATTTGCATCGAGTCGCCACGCTCGCTGGCGCGACTATAACCTTGGGCAAAACCGGTTTGGCCTTTTTCGGTCAGCTCGCGACCAAGCGCCTCCTCAACAGTCTTCGGTACGCCATCGGCTAGCGGGATTTCATCGACACCGTCACGGTTGCCTTCGAACAGACGAACCGCATCCAGCGTAATCGCGAGGATCTGGTAGCGGTCGGCGGACTGGGCGATGCGCAGCAACGGCTTGAGGTGCATCCGGTCGTTGGCGACGGCCAGTTCCGGCACGCTACGCTGCAGGCGGAATACCTCGAAATAACCGTCGGCACCGAATACGGCAAGCCCGTCGCGGTTGGAATTCCAGAAATCGACATCGTCGATCAGATCATTGAAGGGTTTGAGCAGTGTCTTGGCCTGATCGGTACGGCCTTGCTGTTTGAGGGAATCCTCCAGCTGTCGAACCAGATGTTTGAAGCGGATGGGATCCTGCTGGCGCTCGGGAAAGCTGCGGTGAGTGGGCTGGTATAGCGATAGACATGGCGCGTCGCGCTTTGCCAGCAGTTGGGACATGGTTTCACGATCGAGCAATCTGTTCATGCACGGCCTCTCTCGTAGTGGGTGGTTCGGTCCCTCGTGGTTTCGTCAACGGCCTGGTTCGGCCGGTCTATATCCGTAATGGTCAGTGGTGATTGAGCTTGTCCAGCGCATGGGCCAAGGCATGGCTGAGCTTTTCCGCGGCGCCATCGATGGCGAGCGTCATGGAGTCCGCCTTGTGGGTCGTGGAGATGGGCTCATGGCCCTTGACCCTGGCTTCCATCTGACAGCGTTTGTCCTGAGGGCCGCTTTTGCCGCTGTTCTCGTCGTTGAGATGAACTTCGACTCGGGTCAGCTGATCATCGAAACGCTCCAGCTCGCTCTCCACCGTTGCCTTTACGTGCTCCTCAAGGTTGCTGGTTACGTTAACGCTGTGATTGCTGTTCACCAGAATCTGCATGATGTCCTCCTGATTGAATCGCCGGGTAGCCCAGGCAAAGCGCAAAAGGCACCGGCTACAGAATTTCGACGTGGCTGGCAGGGGCCGGTTCCTCCGTCAGCTCGGTAGTCAGACGCGCGGCGTAGTCGCAACTCAGTCGCGTTCGTTGCAATACTCGGGACGCATGGCGAGACCGTCTTTTAACGCTTGAATCAGCAATCGCACCTTCGGCAGTGGATAGCGCCGCTGCGGATAGACGGCCCAGACCGCCGTATTGGGTGGCTGGTTGGCTTCCAGTAGCGAAACCAGTTCGCCACGGCGCAGCGGCTCCTGCACGTAATAATCCGGCAGCTGGCAAAGGCCGAAACCACGAAGCGCTGCGTCCAGCACGGCTTGGCCACTGTTGCAGCGCCAGTTGCCGGTGGGTTTGAAAGGCTGCTCGCGCCCCTCTACCTGAAACATCCAGGTGTCGCCCGTACCCATCAGGCAATTGTGCCGCGCCAGTTCCGAAAGGGTATGCGGGCGACCGTAGCGTTCGAGATAGGCCGGCGCAGCGCAGAGGTACATGGCGCGTGGAGCGATACGCGTCGCCACCAAGCGCGATTCGCTGAGGCGGCCCAGGCGTATCGCCAGATCGTAGCCCTCTTGAACCAGATCCAGGGTGCGGTTCGAGAGCTCTATATCGACCCGCAGCTGCGGGTGCTGCGTCATGAAGTCGTTCACCAGCGGTACGATGAAACGCTCGCCATAGGCGACGGCAGCGGTCATGCGCAGCAGACCGGTCGGCGCGCTGTGCAGGTCGCTGATTGCGTGAAAGGCCTCGTCGCGCTCTTCGACCAGTCGCTGGCAACGTGCAAGAAAGGTATAGCCGGCCTCGGTCAGCGATACACGCCGTGTGGTTCGATAAAACAGTCGGGCTTGTAGACGCTCCTCAAGGCGCGCCACCTGGCGGCTGACTTGCGAGGAGGATATTCGCAGCTGTTCTGCGGCACGCATGAAGCTGCCGCATTCAGCGACGGCGACGAATTCGTCCAGACCTTCCCAGCGATTCAATATCGGCTCCTTGGCGCTTCGCGGATAGCGATTGTGCAAGGATTATCCCTGTGCAGCAATAATGTTTCCACAAACAGCTTATTAACCTATTCTCCGGCCAAACTACACTGCTCGAAATCACTATTTCATGAGTAGAGTCCATGACTATCAAATCCCGCGCCGCAGTCGCCTTCGCCGCCAACCAGCCCCTGCAGATCGTAGAAGTAGACGTCGAACCGCCCAAGGCCGGTGAGGTTCTGGTGCGTATCATCGCGACCGGCGTTTGTCATACCGATGCGTACACCCTTTCCGGCGAGGACTCCGAAGGCGTCTTTCCCTGCATCCTCGGTCATGAGGGCGGCGGTATTGTTGAGGCGATAGGCGAGGGCGTGTCCTCCGTGGCGGTGGGCGATCATGTGATCCCGCTGTACACCGCTGAGTGCCGCCAGTGCAAATTCTGCAAGTCCGGCAAGACCAATCTCTGCAGCTCGGTCCGCGCGACCCAGGGCAAGGGTCTGATGCCGGACGGCACCACGCGCTTCTCTTATAAGGGCGAGCCGGTTTACCACTATATGGGGACCTCGACCTTCTCCGAATACACGGTCCTGCCAGAAGTCTCCGTGGCGAAGATTCCCAAGGAAGCACCTCTGGACAAGGTTTGCCTGCTCGGCTGCGGTGTCACCACCGGCATCGGTGCGGTACTGAATACCGCTAAGGTGGAAGAGGGTGCGACCGTCGCTATATTCGGTCTGGGCGGCATCGGCTTGGCAGCGATCATCGGAGCGAAGATGGCCAAGGCCAGCCGGATCATTGCGATCGACATCAACCCTTCGAAGTTCGCCATCGCCGAAGAGCTGGGGGCCACGGATTTCGTCAATCCGAAGGATCACGACAAGCCGATTCAGGACGTCATCATCGAGATGACCGATGGCGGTGTGGACTATTCGTTCGAGTGTGTGGGCAGCGTGCAGTTGATGCGCGCCGCGCTGGAATGCGCTCATAAGGGGTGGGGTGAATCGGTGATCATCGGCGTCGCCGGTGCCGGGCAGGAAATCAGCACCCGTCCATTCCAACTGGTGACGGGCCGCGTCTGGCGCGGCAGCGCTTTCGGCGGCGTCAAAGGCCGTACCGAACTGCCAAGCTACGTGGAGAAGGCGCAGAAGGGCGAAATTCCGCTGGATACCTTCATCACCCACAACATGCGGCTGGAGGACATCAACCAGGCGTTCGATTTGATGCATGAAGGCAAGAGCATTCGGACCGTTATTCATTTTTAAAAAGCCGATTAGGAGCGCGGGAGACTGAAGGCTGGACGATTCGCTTCTTCGTTCGGCCTCTAGCCGCCAGCGCTCTTATCGGCTTTTACGGAGTTTTTATGGAAAACATTTCCTGCCAGAAAAGTTTCGGTGGTTGGCACAAGCGTTATCGACATCGCTCCACCAGCCTGAACTGCGACATGGTGTTCGCCGTGTACTTGCCGCCGCAGGCGGAGCAAGGCGAAAAGCTGCCGGTGCTTTACTGGCTGTCGGGGCTGACCTGTACCGATGAGAATTTCATGCAGAAAGCCGGCGCGCAGCGGCTAGCCGCCGAACTCGGGCTGATTATCGTTGCGCCGGACACCAGTCCACGTGGTCCGGGAGTGCCGGATGACGCGGACGCGGCCTACGATTTCGGCCTCGGTGCGGGCTTCTACCTCAACGCCACCCAGGAGCCCTGGGCCGAGCACTACCGTATGTATGACTACGTAGTGGACGAACTGCCGGCGCTGATCGAGGCGAGTTTTCCAGTTTCTGAAAAACGCGGCATAAGCGGGCACTCCATGGGTGGTCATGGGGCGCTGGTATGTGCGTTGAAGAATCCGGGCCGCTACCTATCGGTGTCGGCATTCTCACCGATCACCAATCCGGTGAATTGCCCTTGGGGCGAGAAGGCTTTCTCCGGTTACCTCGGTGATGATCGTTCACGCTGGCGCGAATGGGATGCCTGTGCCTTGCTTGCCGAAGCGAGTGAAAAACTGCCGATTCTGGTGGATCAGGGTGATCGTGACGATTTTTTGACCAGCCAGCTCAAGCCCGACGCGTTGGAGGCTGCGGCCAAGGCAGCGGAGCATCCGCTGACCCTGCGTATCCAGCCGGGCTACGACCATAGCTACTACTTCATCGCCAGCTTTATCGAAGACCATCTGCGCCATCATGCCGAGGCGCTGAAGGCCTGAATGCCGGACCTTTGAACGCAAGAGCGAGCTTGCTCGCGATGGCTGGTGATCGTGACGTCTCGGATCGCCAGCATGCTGGATCTGCGAGAAGCGGTTCGGTGTGCGCTTCCAGGCACCAAAACGAAAAAAGGCCCGGCCGAAATGTCCGGTCGGGCCTTCCATCGCCAGGAGCTAGAGCGACGGATAATCGGTATAGCCTACGGCGCCCTTGGCGTAGAACAGTTCTGGACGCGGCTCGTTGAGCGGAGCGTCCTGGCGCAGCCGTTCGGCCAGATCCGGATTGGCGATATAAGGAATGCCGAAGGCCACGGCATCGGCCTTGCCTTCTGCCAGCCAGGCGTTGGCCTGTTCCTTGGTGAAGCGTTCGTTGGCGATATAGACGCCGCCAAAGATATCCTTCAGCCGCGGGCCGAGGCTGTCTTCGCCCACCTTCTCGCGGGCGCAGATAAATGCCACGCCACGCTTGCCCAGCTCGCGGGCAACGTAACCGAAAGTCTCGGCGCGATTGGAGTCGCCCATGTCATGGGAATCGGCCCGCGGCGCCAGATGCACGCCGACACGGCCAGCGCCCCAGATGCCGATCGCGGCATCTGTCACTTCCAGCATCAACCGCGCGCGGTTCTCCAGCGAGCCGCCGTATTGGTCGGTGCGCTGGTTAGTGCTGTCCTGCAGGAACTGGTCGAGCAGGTAACCGTTGGCCCCGTGGATTTCGACGCCATCGAAACCGGCCTCTTTGGCATTTTCCGCACCCTTGCGATAGGCCTCGACGATCCCTGCGATTTCGCTGGTTTCCAGTGCTCGCGGGGTCTCGTAATCCTTCATCGGGCGAACCAAGCTGACATGTCCGGCCGGCTTGATGGCGCTCGGCGCGACCGGAAGCTGGCCGTCGAGATAGATCGGATCGGAAATACGACCGACATGCCAGAGCTGCAGGACGATCTTGCCGCCCTTGGCATGTACCGCGTCGGTGACTTTCTTCCAACCCTGAACCTGCTCGGAAGACCAGATTCCGGGCGTGTCCGGATAACCGACGCCCATCGGAGTGACCGAGGTGGCTTCGCTGATGATCAATCCAGCGTCGGCGCGCTGACCGTAGTACTCGACAATCAGGTCACCGGGAACGCGGCCAGGTTCGGCGCGGCAACGGGTCAGTGGAGCCATGATGATGCGGTTGGCCAGTTCGAGGTCGCCGATTTTGATTGGATCGAAAAGTGTAGGCATAGCGATGCTGCTCCTTTACACGGAAGGGAACGGAAGGGGTGCGATGAAAAATTTCAGAGGTCCTGGCCGATGCGTACCAAAAACTCTTGGATAGCCTGTTCGTTGCGCTTGAAGAAATGCCACTGACCAACCTTGCGATTGGTAATCAACCCGGCACGCTGCAGCGTTGCCAGATGAGCCGATACGGTCGATTGTGACAACCCGGCGCGCTGATCGATTTGCCCGGCGCAGACGCCGTTCTCCAGCGAGTGATGCTGCTCGGAAAAGTAACGCTCGGGCTCTTTCAGCCAATGCAGAATGTCCCGGCGCAATGGGTGGGCAAGTGCCTTGATGATGTCGTCGAGTTCGTCGGGCATGGGGTTCACCTGGTTCGCTATATCGCGATGAGGCGAACTATATATCGTGATATTCCGATGTACGATCGAATCGGTTGATGATGCTTATCACGCCCATTAATCCTGGAGTCGAGCAAGCCGTTGCGCATCCGGCACCAACCTGTGGTCGCGTCCTGTAGAATTCCGGGCTGATCTTTTCAGGATATTCAGACTATGCGTATCGGCCACGGCTATGACGTGCATCGTTTCGGCGAGGGAAATTTCGTCACCCTTGGCGGCGTGCGGATTCCTCACAAATTCGGTCTGCTTGCCCATTCGGACGGTGACGTGCTGCTGCACGCGTTGAGCGATGCATTGCTTGGTGCCGCGGCGCTGGGCGATATCGGCAAACACTTCCCGGACACCGACCCGCAATTCAAAGGCGCCGACAGCCGCGTACTGCTCCGTCATGTGCTTGAGCAGGTGCAGGCCAAAGGCTGGAAGATCGGCAACGTGGACGCCACCATCGTCGCGCAGGCGCCGAAAATGGCGCCACATATCGAGGCGATGCGCAGTCTGATCGCCGAGGATCTGCACGTTGAACTCGATCAGGTCAATGTCAAAGCCACCACCACCGAGAAGCTTGGCTTCGTTGGTCGCGAGGAGGGCATTGCCGTGCATGCCGTCGCCTTGCTGGTCAGCGCATGAACGAAGACCAACTGCTCGGTCCCAGAGCTCACGGCGGCCCATGTGGCAGCGCGGTGCTCAAGGCGGTGGCTGAGGATTTCCAGGTAGACGAAGTGCTGGATATTCCCTTGTCCGGATCGGGCGAGCACCTTTGGCTGTGGGTGGAAAAGCGCAACCTGAATACTGAGGAAGCGGCACGCCGCATCGCTCGAGCGGCAGGCGTTCCTGCGCGCAATATCAGCTATGCAGGCCTGAAGGATCGCCAGGCGCTGACGCGTCAGTGGTTCAGCCTGCATCTGCCGGGCAGGGCCGATCCGCAACTGAGCAAGGCTGAAGACGAGACGCTGAAGATCCTTAGCGCCGGCCGACATTCGCGCAAGCTGCAACGCGGCGCGCACTCGGCCAATGGTTTCACGCTTCGTTTGACTGAATTACGAGCCGATCGGGCGGTACTTGACGCTCGCCTCGAACGAATCAAGACACACGGCGTGCCCAACTATTTCGGTCTGCAACGGTTCGGTTTCGAGGGTAGTAATGTTCATGGCGCTCGCGAGTATGCCGAGCGCCAGGAGCTGCCCGTTCAACGTAATCTGCGCTCGCGACTGTTGTCGGCCGGACGCAGCTATCTGTTCAATCGGGTGTTGGCCGAGCGGGTCGCCGCAGGTAGCTGGAATCACGCGGAGGTAGGCGATCTGCTTGCGTTCACCGATAGCCGGAGTTTTTTTCAGGCGGGGGAGGCCGAGTGCAGTGATCCGCGGCTGGCTCTTCTCGATCTCCATCCCACGGGTCCCTTATGGGGCGCGGGCGAGTCGCCTGCCGCTGGCGAAGCTCAGGCGCTGGAGGCCGGAATCGCAGCGGCCGAACCGTCAATCGCCAAGTGGCTCGCAGAAGCCGGAATGAAGCATGAACGGCGCATTCTTCGCCTCCCCATTAACGGCTTGTCGTGGCATTATCCCGAGCCTGACATTCTGCAACTTGAATTCGTCCTGCCGACCGGATGCTTTGCCACTGCTGTGGTGCGTGAACTGGTCAGCCTGGCAGGGCAGACGGACATTTGATGCGTATTTTGATCGCCAACGACGACGGGGTGTATGCACCTGGGCTCGCCGCGCTTTATGACGCGCTGGCAGATTATGCCGAGTGCAGGGTAGTTGCCCCAATACAGGACATGAGTGGCGCCAGCAGCGCATTGACGCTGGATCGCCCGCTCCATCCGACGACCATGCCGAACGGTTTCATCGGCGTGAACGGCACACCCACCGATTGTGTCCATCTGGGCCTCAACGGGCTGCTCGAAGAAGCGCCCGATATGGTGGTTTCCGGGATCAACCTGGGCGCCAATCTAGGCGACGACGTACTGTATTCCGGCACCGTGGCGGCGGCCATCGAGGGGCGTTTTACCGGCAAGCCCGCGTTCGCCTTTTCCCTTGTGTCACGGCTGACCGATAACCTGCCAACCGCCGCCTATGTGGCGCGCAAGCTGATCGAGCAGCAACAGTCGCTCGATCTGCCGCCGCGTACCGTACTCAGCATTAACGTTCCCAATCTGCCGCTAGACCATATCCGCGGCATTCAGCTGACCCGTCTCGGGCACCGTCGTCGGGCTAAGCCGCCGGTCAAGCAGGCGAACCCCCGTGGAAAGGATGGCTACTGGATTTCGGTGGCTGGTGACGTCGAAGACGGCGGGCCAGGGACCGATTTTCACGCGGTGATGCAGGGTTACGTCTCGATTACCCCGCTGCAGCTTGACCGGACCTTTCACGAAGCTTTCAAAGGTCTCGACAGCTGGCTGGAGGGCGTACTGTGAATCACCGCGGACCTGATAATCTGCTGCGTCACGGCACCGGTATGACTTCGCAACGCACCCGCGATCGTCTGATTCAGCGGCTGTACGAGGAGGGTCTGTCCGACCCTCGCGTGCTCGAAGTCATCCGGCGTACGCCGCGCCATCTGTTCGTCGATGAGGCACTGTCCCATCGCGCCTATGAAGATACCGCTCTGCCCATCGGCCATAACCAAACCATCTCGCAGCCGTTCATGGTCGCGCGCATGAGCGAGCTGCTGTTGGCCGACGGTCCGCTGGACAAGGTCCTGGAGATCGGCACCGGTTCCGGTTATCAGACCGCCGTGCTGGCGCAATTGGTCGAGCGCGTATTTTCCGTCGAGCGCATCCAGGCGCTGCAGGACCGGGCGAAAGAGCGCCTGGTCGAACTCAAGTTGCGCAATGTGGTCTTTCGCTGGGGTGATGGCTGGGAAGGTTGGCCTGCATTGGCGCCTTACAACGGCATCATCGTTACCGCGGCGGCAGCCGACGTACCACAGGCCCTGCTCGATCAACTGGCTCCCGGCGGGCGGCTGGTGATTCCGGTTGGGGTTGGCGAAGTCCAGCAACTGATGCTGATCATTCGAGAGGAAGACGGTTTTTCCCGCCACTTGCTGGATACCGTGCGCTTCGTGCCGCTGCTCAATGGACCTGTAGTTTGATCATTCAGCGGAAGGAAGCATGAAAAACGCGTTGTTGTTGTACGCCAAGGGCATTGCCATGGGCGCAGCGGATGTGGTCCCAGGCGTGTCGGGTGGAACGGTTGCGTTCATTACCGGTATCTACGACGAGCTGTTGCGCTCCATCGGCGCTGTGCCGAACGCGCTAGGGCCGTTGCTGCGCGGTCGCGTTGCCGAAGCGTGGCGTATCGCCAATGCAAATTTCCTCCTGATCCTCTTTGCCGGCATTCTCACCAGCGTACTCAGCCTGGCCAAGCTGATCACCTACCTGTTGGAACAGCATCCGATTCCGGTCTGGTCGTTCTTCTTCGGCTTGATTCTGGTTTCGGTGCATCTGGTCAGCAAGGAAATCCAGCAACGCAGCCTGTCACGACTGGCCAGTCTCTGTCTGGGTATTGGCTTTGCATACTGGATCACCGTTGCGGCACCGGTGCAGTGGAGCTCGAGCAGCATCAGCCTGTTCTTCGCCGGCGCCATCGCGATTTGCGCGATGATCCTGCCGGGTATTTCTGGCAGCTTCATTCTGGTGCTGCTCGGTTTGTATCCGGTCGTCCTGGGTGCCGTTAAGGCGCTGGATATCGGTGTCATGCTGGTCTTCGCGGCGGGTTGCCTGGTTGGCCTGCTGAGTTTCGCCCGGTTGCTGAGCTGGGTGCTGCAGCGCTGGCGCGATCTGACGCTGGCCTTTCTGACCGGGCTGATGCTCGGATCGCTGAATAAAGTGTGGCCGTGGAAGGAAACACTGACCTGGCGCATCGATTCTCACGGCGCGCGTGTGCCCCTGCTGGAGCAGAACCTGCTGCCCGGTACCTATGGCGATTTGTCTGGGCAGGATCCGCAGTTGCTGCTGGCAATACTGCTGGCGGTCGCCGGTATCATTCTCGTGCTCGGACTCGAATGGTTCGCCGGGCGGCGTCAGCCGTTGGCAGAAACCGTCTGAACAGACTTGTCGATCAAAGGGAGCGGGCATTGAAGTTCACAGCCAGCATGCAGTGGATACGCACTTCGTCAGTCCATTGCGCGCTTGCCGCCATCCTGGCGGGTATGTTGCTCGTCGGGTGCGCCAGTTCACCGTCCGGTGGCGTGCATGTCGTGGATCGTAACAGTCGCGACCGTGTCACCAGCGGCCAGTATGTTGTACGCCGCGGCGATACCCTGTGGTCGATCGCCTTTCGCTTTGGCTGGGATTGGCGTGACTTGGCTCGGCTCAACGCCATCAGCCCACCTCATGTCATCTATCCCGGGCAGACGATTCGCTTCAGCGGGCAAGCGCCTCGGGCAGTAACCACTCGTCCGACACCATCTTCGTCTCCGTCACCAAACGCCAGGCCGCCCGTGGTTGCGACACCGGTGCCCATCCCGCCGCCGCTGATCAGGCCCAGCGTACCGGCACCCAAGGCACCTGTGGCAACCACTCCGGTCAAGCCGGTAGCCCGCTCTGCGAGCGGCTGGGCCTGGCCTACAGGCGGCACTGTTATCGGTAAGTTTTCCTCAAACGGCAGTTTGAATAAAGGCATTGATATCGCCGGGGAATTAGGACAGCCTGTTTTAGCTGCTTCTGATGGAACTGTTGTGTACGCCGGCAGTGGTTTACGGGGTTACGGCGAACTTGTGATCATCAAGCACAGCGATACCTATGTAAGTGCCTACGGCCACAACCGCAGGCTGCTGGTTCAGGAGGGTCAACAAGTCAAAGCTGGGCAGAGCATTGCCGAGATGGGATCGACTGGGACCGACCGGGTGAAGCTGCATTTTGAGATTCGCCGCCAAGGCAAACCTGTAGATCCTCTGCAATACCTGCCAAAGCGTTGATTTGCTACTGCCTGTTCCGGCACTAGGAGGGGCTTGAGCGTTACCAGGGAATGCGTGCCGCCCGAGCCTGTTGTCGAACTCAGAACAGGAAAACAATAATGGCTCTCAAAAAAGAAGTGCCGGAGTTTGACGTAGACGATGCTGTTCTACTCATGGAACCATCCGCGGACGCCGATCCCATCAGCGACATTTCCCGCGTCGGTTCAGTTGGCACCCGGTCCAAGACCGCAACCGTCAAGCAACACAAGTTCATCGACTATACCCGGGCGCTAGACGCTACTCAGCTCTACCTCAACGAAATCGGTTTTTCCCCCCTGCTGACTCCCGAGCAAGAAGTGCACTTCGCACGTCTAGCGCAAAAGGGCGATCCGGCGGGGCGCAAGCGCATGATCGAAAGCAACTTGCGGCTGGTGGTTAAGATCGCTCGACGCTACGTCAACCGCGGGCTGTCTTTGCTGGATCTGGTCGAAGAAGGCAATCTGGGTTTGATACGCGCGGTGGAGAAATTCGACCCCGAGCGCGGCTTCCGTTTCTCCACCTACGCCACTTGGTGGATTCGGCAGACCATCGAACGGGCAATCATGAATCAGACCCGCACCATTCGTTTGCCGATTCATGTGGTCAAGGAGCTGAACGTCTATCTGCGCGCCGCTCGCGAACTAACCCAAAAACTCGATCACGAACCCAGCCCGGAGGAAATCGCCAACCTGCTCGAGAAGCCGGTTGCAGAGGTCAAGCGGATGTTGGGGCTGAACGAGCGCGTCACGTCTGTCGATGTCTCTCTCGGCCCGGATACCGACAAGACATTACTCGATACTCTGACCGATGATCGACCGAGCGATCCTTGCGATCTGCTGCTCGATGACGACCTGTCGGAAAGCATTGACCAATGGCTGTCCGACCTGACCGAGAAGCAGCGCGAAGTGGTTATTCGGCGCTTCGGCCTGCGTGGTCATGAAAGTTGTACGCTAGAGGAGGTCGGTCAGGAAATCGGACTGACCCGCGAGCGGGTCCGGCAGATCCAGGTCGAAGCGCTCAAGCGGTTGCGTGAAATTCTCGAACGTAATGGCCTGTCGAGCGAGTCGCTGTTCCGTTAGACGCAGTTGCCCCTTACCGCTCCGGTAAGGGGTCGCGCACCCCTCCCGATTGCTACCACTTTCTCCTGCTCAGGCAGCTTTTATGTGCGCTGATTTTCCCAGGCGCGAGATGCCAGGGTTGATCCATCCATAAGGTTAATGCTCGCTGTGGCGGTTTTCTCCGAAAGCTTTTCGGAATGTAAGCATTCACTTACAGGACATGTAAGCAAAGCCTGCAAAACAGACCTGGCAGAACGCTTCGCAGAATATTTTTATTCGTAAGTTGCTGATATTAAATAACTTAAATATAAGCTCACATGATGGCTCGATTGCCATCATGCATTTTCCCGAGTTGCTGTTGTCGGTCGAAGCCTTAATATCGCACCTGTGCTCAAGGACAAGCACAACCGGCAAGGATGTTGGTCGGGACCAACCGCAGGATGCGGTTTCATCAGGACGATGAGCAGGAAATAAAAGGAAGCATGGAAGGAGGCGGGCGGGGCTTAAACCCCGCCCCTTTTTTTGCCCGCAATAATGTAGCGGAGGTCGGTTCGCCGAACGACTCCTCTGCACGGTGGCCTAAACGTTCGTGACACAACTCAGAGGAGTTCATCATGAACGGTAAAGACACCAACGAACCTGCCCAGTCTGGACAGGATCAGGAAGACCAGATCAAACGCCGTCCAGACGAGGCCGACGAGGACCAACTGGACGAAGCCCTGGAAGAAACCTTTCCTGCCAGCGATCCCATCTCTCCGTAGTCTGGAACAGTATCGAGCGGCGCTCTCAGCGCGTTTTTGCGGTGAGTCGCTCGCGCAATATGGGGAGTACCTGTTCGCGAAGCAGCGGGGCGACATGTTCCAGCTGCTGCGCGTGCAGCTCCAGCCAATCCAGCACCTCGATTTCTGCCTGCGCCTTCACGTCGTTTGCAAGATGCCCTATGAAGACATCCGCCTCGACCCAGTGGTCCGGCTCGTTAGCCGCGCGCGCCTGGAAGTGCCCGAGCGATTGCAGCTGGGATTCTTCCATCCGCAGATCAAGCTCTTCGTGAAGTTCGCGTCGGAGCGCTTGCAGCGGTGTTTCCCCAGGTTCGGTCTTGCCACCGGGCAGCATGAAGAAGCGGGTGCCACGCTTGCGTACTACCAGTATTCGGCCGGTATCGTCGAACAGACAGGCTGTGGCAATTTTCAGAACGGTAGGCGGCATGCTTATCTCTTGTTGTCGTGCCATAGCGCTATGAGCGCCTTGTTTCGGTTGTAGCGCTGCATGCGCGCGGCGAGCGCTTCAGGCAGTGTGCTGACCGGCTCACTGAAGCCGAGCTGCTGGTAGAAAGCTTTCAACTTCGGATCACAGAACAACCAGACAGGCCCTTCGTTGTCGCTCAGCGCCTGTGCGACCAGTCGCCTTGCCAACCCCTGATTGCGCTGGCCGGGCGCGACCAACAATCCAGTCAGCCAGTGCCCATCGCCGATCCCGGTCAAGCACAACCCCGCAACGATCTCCGTATTCCCTGCTATCCAACAGCGAGCGCCAGCTGGAACGCGCATGTGGCTGCGATGGGCTCGGTAAAACTTGTTCAGTAGTAGCCGGCATTCGGTCCAGAGTGTGTAAAAACGTCCGTACAAACCTTTGCTATGATTTCTGAGAACTTCA
>NZ_CEXBBO010000045.1:0-27002 GCF_982611455.1 Stutzerimonas sp. | reverse complement strand
CTGGGTCAAATTTCAATCGGCAAGGTGGGTCAATTTTCCATCAGCGCCAACACTCAGCTAGCCGGGAGTCTCGGTAGTCAGCCAAGATGTCCGCAGACAGAGCGGCCAGCGAGTATTTGCCAAGGCGAGGTATCAGTATCTTTGCGCTACCGGCTTCAGATTTGGCGGTCTTGGGGGCTTTGGTCGGTGAGACCTCCGCGAGGTAGCGGTTGAGAGCCTTCTCAAGCGTCGTGCGCTCCGAGCTGCTGCGTTCGATATAGACGCCACGCACCATCTCGTCTTCAGTGCGGCGTGCCCAGTCTTCGGCATCACGCTTGGTTCGAAAGGACTTGGAGCAGGTTGGCCAGCCAGTCTTGCGGATGACTGCTTTCCAGGTACCAGAGGGGGTTTTTACGAGGGTTGCCATACGTTCTCCGAGGTGTACTCGGTACGGGACTGTACCGAAACTGTACCTCGGGAACATCTGATTACGGGGTCACGAAATTCTAACGCCCGTAAAGGCTTGGTTTGTATGGTGCCGGCACCAGGAGTCGAACCCGGGACCTACTGATTACAAGTCAGTTGCTCTACCAGCTGAGCTATACCGGCTAAAAGATGGGCGCCATTATAGCCATTGCTCGCGGCGAGTAAACTGTTTGTTGCCAGTTGCTTGCATGACTTTCATCAACCCGTAGCGTGAGCGTCGAGCTCGGCAATCAATAGCAGGTTACGTGGGGTCAATTCCGGCGGGCAGAAGGTGCCCAGACGCACCGCGTAGCCGTTCTCGGCTAGCAGCAGTGCGCGGTCGAGCAGCAGCCACAACTCCAGTGGTCGGCGGAACAGGCCGCGCAGCAACTCAAGGTTGCGCACCTCGGCGAGGCGCTGCCAGCCACGTTGTTCGAGCTGGGACCATGCCTCGTTTTGCGGCGAGGGGAGGCCTTTGAGCGTGGCGAGATCGCGGCAGTATTGCTCGAAGCCTTTCTTCAGCCAGGCGCTGGGGAGCGACGGCGTGGGTAGATAGCTATCTTCCCCGCGCAGTGCCCGTTGCAGCAGATCGAAGGCCAGGCGCCAGGCCATCGAGTGGTCGCGTTGGCGGCGCTCGCGGGCGCCGGCGGTGACCGTTTCGCTGAGCGGCAGGCCGAGATCATCTCGCGATAAGGTAAGCGATGAGCGGCGCGCGACGTCGGATAGCGCCTGGTAGCTGTCGTCCTGAATGCGGTTATAGCAGCACGGCGCGACCGCGAGCTGCCGGCAGCCCTGCTCGATACCGAGCCGAAGCAGGCGCACATGCAGATCGCCACACGCATGCAGGGCAACTGGCGTATGTGATGAGTCCAAATGCTGCGCCACCGCATCGCTCATCACATCCTGCTGGCGATGATTCGCCTCGATCCCTAACCGCTGACTCAAGCGGGCACCCGCCTCGACCAGCGCAGGGTCCCACTCCAGGCAGGTTAGAGTTCCTCCGAGCGCGGCCAGTTGGCGACCCAGATGGCCTTTGCCGGCGCACCAGTCCAGCCAGTGCTGCGGGCGTTCACTGAAAGCGAGCGCCGAGCCGAACGCCTGAATCTGCGACCATTTGCGTCCGGGTACGTCCACAGCCTGGCGGGCATCGGTGCGCGGGTTTCGCAGCGTGGGCAGTTGGTCTACGCGACTGAGTGCCATCGCTTGCTCGGCCAGTTCCGGGAACGGAGCAGGCGCTAAGAGTGCGGCGGGATGGTTATGGGCGGCTTCGGCGTGGTCCAGCGAACGGCTGCGCAGCCATCGAGCCAGCTGCGGATGATCCGCTTCCCAAGGTAGTTGCATATGAGTGAAGGGTCGCGGTCGCCACAGTGCCTGATGCCGCAACAGAAACGCGTCGAGCTGCCGGAAGCGTTCGGCGAGTTGCGAGTAGTTGAAGGCGTTGGCGGACATTGAAGATCTTCGATTGGCGATTTCGGCCCCTATGATTGCGCCGAAACCGCTGGCCGAAAAGCGAGACGCCCGTCGAAACGGGCGTCTGCGTGCTGCTATTTACCGTAAATCTGTTCCGGTAGCCAAGTGACCAGTCCGGGGAACTGATAGGCGATCACCAGCAGCAGGAGCTGGATCAGGATGAAGGGAATCACGCCTTTGTAGATGGTGCTGGTGGGCACCGATTTCGGTGTCACGCCGCGCAAGTAGAACAGGGCGAAACCGAAGGGTGGCGTGAGGAACGAGGTCTGCAGATTCAGCGCGATCATTACGCCGAGCCACACCGGATCCAACCCCATCGCCAGCAGCACCGGCCCAACGATCGGCACCACGACGAAGGTGATCTCGATGAAGTCGAGGATGAAGCCGAGCAGGAAGATCACCAGCATGACCAGGAAGAAGGCGCCAAGAACGCCACCTGGCAGTTGGGCGAAGACGTCTTCGATCAGCACTTCGCCACCGAAGCCGCGGAACACCAGCGAAAACAGCGAGGCGCCAATCAGGATCAGGAACACCATGGCGCTGATTTCGGTCGTGCCGTAGGCCACTTCGCGCAGCTGGCCGAAGTTCAGCTTGCCCTTGTAGAAGGCCAGAAGCATCGCGCCGAGCGCACCCAGCGCAGCGGCTTCGGTGGGCGTGGCGTAACCGGCGAGGATCGAGCCGAGTACGGCGCTGATCAACAGCAGCGGCGGTACCAGCGCATTGATCAGTTTGCCCCACTCGATCGGCCCAAGCTCTTCCTGTGGCAGTGCCGGCAGTTTCTTCGGCTGAAAGATCGCCACGCCGATGATGTAGAGAATGTACATGCCGACCAGCAGTAAGCCGGGGAGGAAGGCACCGACAAAAAGGTCGCCAACCGATACGGTCTTCGGCGAGAAGATGCCCATCTTCAGCTGCGCCTGTTGATAGGCGCTGGACATCACGTCACCCAGTAGAACCAGGACGATCGAAGGCGGAATGATCTGACCCAGCGTGCCGGTAGCGGCGAGCGTACCGGTGGAAATTGCCGGGTCGTAGCCGCGGCGAAGCATGGTTGGTAACGCCAGCAGGCCCATGGTCACCACGGTGGCGCCGACGATGCCGGTGCTGGCGGCGAGCAGTGCGCCGACCACACAAACGGAAATCGCCAAGCCGCCGCGCAGGGTGCCAAACAGCCGCGACATGGATTCGAGCAGATCCTCGGCCACCCGGCTTTTTTCCAGCATCACGCCCATGAACACGAACAATGGCACCGCCAGCATCGTCTGGTTGTTCATGATGCCGAACAGGCGATTTGGCAATGCGCTCAGGAAACCGCCGTCGAACGTGCCGGTGAGCATGCCAATACCGGCGAACAGCAGCGAGACGCCACCCAGCGTAAAGGCCACCGGATAGCCAGCCATCAAGGCCGCGCAGATACCGACGAATAGCAGAATCGCCATCAACTCAGCCATGCGTCACCTCCGGCTCCGGCAGGCGTCCGGCAACGATGTAGGCAGCCTTGATGATTTCAGAAATGCCTTGCAGCGCCAGAGTAAAAACCAGAACCAGGATGATGCTTTTCTGTACGAAAACGAACTTCAGACCACCCGTTTCGCTGGAAGCCTCCAGCGTCGCCCAGGAATTGCTGACGTAATCCCAGCTGGCCCAGCTGAGAAAGAGGCAGACCGGGAGCAGAAACAGCAGCGTGCCGAGTACTTCGACCAATGCCTGGTAGCGAGCGCTGAAACGCTGGTAGAAAATGTCGACGCGAACGTGGCCGTTGCGTTGCAGGACCCAGGCGGCGGCACCCATGAAGACCAGCGCGTGAGCGTAGAGAACGGCCTCCTGAAGTGCGGTTGCGCCGATGCCGAAACCATAGCGCAGCACTACTACCAGGGCGGTGCCGAGGACCAGAAACATGGTCAGCCAGGCGCAGGCCTGACCGAAGCGGGCATTCGCAGCATCGATAAGGTGTGCGACACCGAGCAAGGGAGGGGCGTGTTTCAACATGGCAGATCCTTTATTGTTATGGCCCAGACGGCCCGCGATTCTAGGCGGCTGCACGCTGGCGTCGCAACCGGCAGTACTACGTACGTAGTCTTTGTACGTAGTCACGGTGCTTGAGTGATAGATAGCCATATGATAGCTAGAACTACCTGAATTCGGGGTTCCGGTATTCAGCATTACAACAACAAGGAGTTATGCATGAAACGTCGTCAAATTCTGGCCGCCGCTGGCGTTGGCCTGGCCGCTACCGCACTGGCTGGTTGCAACAAGGAAACCGAAACCGCTGCCAAGTCTGAAGGCAGTGCAAGCGCCGAAAAATTCACCTGGAAGATGGTCACCTCCTGGCCGAAGAACTTCCCGGGCGTGGGCGTCGGCGCTGAGAATTTTGCCAAACGGGTCAATGAGATGAGCGCTGGCCGTCTGACGGTCAAAGTCTATGCTGCTGGCGAACTGGTGCCGGCGTTGGAAGTGTTCGATGCGGTATCTCGTGGCACCGCCGAGATGGGTCACGGCGCGCCGTATTACTGGAAGGGCAAGGTTCCCGCTGCGCAATTTTTCTGCGCGCTGCCGTTCGGCCCCAACGCCCAGGAAATGAACGCCTGGCTGCATTACGGCGGTGGCATGGAGCTTTGGGAAGAGGTTTACAAGCCGTACGGCGTTCTGCCGATGGCTTGCGGAGCGACCGGCGTGCAGACTGCTGGCTGGTTCAACAAGGAAATCAATTCGGTTCAGGATTTCGAAGGCCTGAAGATGCGTACTCCAGGCCTGGGCGGCGAAGTGCTGACCAAGATGGGCGGCACCGTGGTCAACATGCCCGCCGGTGAAATCTTCACCGCGCTACAGACCGGCGCCATCGACGCCACCGAGTGGATCGGTCCGTACAACGATCTGGCCCTGGGTCTGCACAAGGCATCGAAGTACTACTACACGCCGGGCTGGCAGGAGCCGAACGTTACCTTCGAACTGGACGTCAACCTCAAGGCCTGGGAAACCCTGCCGGAAGACCTCAAGGCGATCGTTCGTGCCGCTGCCCGCGCCGTCAACGGCGACATGCTCGACGACTACAACGCCAAGAACATGGAAGCGATGGAGCAACTGCGCGAACAGGGTGTTGAAGTTCGCCGTCTGCCGGACGAGGTGCTAGCGCGTTTGAAGGAAGTGGCTGCCGAAGTGGTCGACGCGTCCGCCGCTGCCGATCCGGTCGCGAGCAAGGTCTGGGAGCAGCAGAGCGCCTATCTCAACCGTCTGTACGAGTACGCCGAGCTGAACGAGAAAGACATCTACAACATTCGCGGCTGATTTGCGCGAGACGTAAAATAAAAACGCCGCCCAACCGGGCGGCGTTTTTTATTCTGCGGATCAACTTTCCAAAGTTGCGCTCAGGCTGATTTGCGCATTGAGTACCTTCGATACCGGGCAACCTTCCTTTGCCTGATTGGCGATCTGCTGGAACTGGTTATCGTCTGCGCCTGGGACCTTGGCCTTCAGGGTCAACGCGATCGCAGTGATCGAAAAGCCTTCGCCATCTTTGTCCAACGTGACCTCCGCGCTGGTGTCGATGCGCTCGGCGGTAAGACCGGCCTGGCCGAGCATCATCGACAGCGCCATCGAGAAACAACCGGCGTGAGCCGCGCCGATCAGCTCTTCAGGGTTGGTCCCGGGTGCGCCTTCGAAGCGGGTATTGAAGCCGTAGGGATTGTCCTTAAGCGCGCCGCTTTGGGTGCTGATGGTGCCTTTACCGTTTTTCAAGTCGCCTTGCCAGACGGCGGATGCGGTTTTCTTCATGGGTTCCTCCAGATTCTTCGAATGAGCGGCGGGTTGTCCGACGCGTGAATGGTCGCGGTAGCGCGGCCGTTTGCCAGCCAATTCGCTTCGGTGGCTACTGGTGTTCGGCTGCGAGAAGGGCGCTCGCCAGGTCCATGTCGCTGGCGTGGAGCTGCGGCTGCTCGCTGCGTACTTTCAGGAGCATGGCTTCGAGGTAGGGGCCGCGGATGGCGCCATCGCTGGCCACGAAGCTGCCGGCGTCCTCGCGCGCGGCCGCGACCAGCTTGTCGTCGCGAAAGGTCATGTAAGTCGAAGCGGTGGTCGCTCCCGAGGAAAGAATCTGCCGGACGAAGCCGTCGTCCGCCATCACCGTGCCAAAGGGAATACAGCTCAACGCAACGGTTGCCAGTATTAATCTGCGCATGATCGGTGTCTCCGCTTGATCGCTTTCTAACTTGATCGTCCATTAGAAGAGTACCGAGCGATCAGCAGAGTTCCTCGGCGAACGCTATCCGCTGCGCTCGATCAACTGGCGAACCTTGGCGCCAAGCATGTCGATGCTGAATGGCTTGGCGAGCATGTCCATGCCGGGTGCGAGGAACTCACCGCGAACCTCGGCGTTCGGCGCGTAACCAGAGATGAACAGCACCCTCAGTTCCGGCCGGTGCTGACGGGCGATTTCCGCCAGTTGACGGCCGTTCATGCCCGGCAGGCCGATGTCGCTGACTAGCAAATCGATACGCCTGCCGCTCTGCAGATAGGGCAGCGCAGTGTCGCCGTCCACTGCTTCGAGCACTTGATAGCCGAGTTCCGCCAGCACCTCGACCACGAGCATGCGCACCGCGGCTTCATCTTCCACCACCAGCACGGTTTCGTTGGCCTGCGCGCCCTGTGCCGTCAACTCGGAACTTTCGTGCTCATCGAGCTGTTCCGGCTGTGTCTGATTACGCGGTAACAACAAAGTGATCAGCGTGCCCTGGCCGAGCGTACTGTCGATGCGCACGTGGCCACCGGTCTGTTTGACAAAGCCGTAGACCATCGACAGCCCGAGACCGGTGCCCTGACCGATGGGTTTGGTGGTGAAGAACGGGTCGAAGGCCTTGGCGACCACTTCCGCCGGCATGCCGGAGCCCGTGTCCGCCACGCTGAGGGTGACGTAATCGCCCGGCTCGGGGCTGTCGGGTTGTGAGCTGTTGATCCGTACGCAGCCGGTTTGAATGATCAGCCGACCGCCGTCGCTCATCGCGTCGCGGGCATTGATCACCAGATTGAGCAGGGCGTTTTCCAGCTGGTGAGCGTCGGTATAGGCCAGCCAGGGTTTCGGTTGCAGGCGGGTCTCGAATTGGATGTGTTCGGCCATGGTACGGCGCAGCATTTCCTCCATCGACTGTACCAATTGGTTGACGTCCACCGGCTTCGCGTCCAGCGATTGGCGACGGGCGAAGGCCAGCAGGCGGTGGGTCAGGGATGCGGCACGGTTGGCCGAGCTGGTGGCGGCATCGACATAGCGGCCGAGATCGTTCACACGACCGCTGGCGACACGGCGCTGGATCAGATCGAGCGCGCCCAGTACGCCGGTCAGCATGTTGTTGAAATCGTGCGCCAGGCCACCGGTGAGCTGGCCGATGGCTTCCATCTTCTGCGCATGACGCAGCGTATCCTCGGCACGCTCGCGCTCACCCATTTCCAGGTGCAGCAGGTGGTTGATCTCCGCCAGCTCGCGCGTGCGCTCGGCGACGCGTCGTTCGAGGTTGTCGTTCAGCTCGCGTAGCGCCTCTTCGGCCGCCACCTGAGCGGTGATGTCGGTGTTGGTGCCGAACCAGTGGGTGACTTGGCCGAAGTCGTCGCGAATGGGCAGGGCGCGCGAAAGGAACCAGCGGTACTGGCCGTCCTTGCCACGCAGCGGGAAGGTTTCCTCCCAGATCGAACCGATGGCCACGGCGCGCTTCATCGATGCGCTGACCCGCACGTGATGATCGGGGTGATGCACCGACCGCCAGCCCAAGGCGCGCATGGCTTCCAGCGTGGTGCCGGTGTAGTCGTACCAGCGTTTGTTGTACCAGTAGATGCGGCCCGCTGGGTCGGCCATCCAGGCGAACTGACTCATGTTGTCGGCGAGGGTACGGAATTGCTCTTCGCTGGCGCGCAGTGCGCGTTCGGCGCGCATGCGCTCGTCGGCAGTCCAGGCGCGGTCGGCGACTTCGCGGATGAAAGAGATATCCTCCTCGGCCCATTGCCGCGGGCGGTCCTGCAGCAGGATCAAGGCGGCGCTCAAGCGGCCCTGTTCCTGCAACGGCACGCAGACCAGGCTCTGCACACGTCGCAGCCGAAGGCTCGAGGCCTGCGCGGCGGTGCGGGTGTCGTGCAGCACGTCCTCGACCACCACCAGTTCGTCGTTCTGCAGGTCGTAGAGAAAATCTCCATATTCGGCGAAGCACATGCGCTCGCTGTACTCACCCAGCGCGCCGTCGCTCCAGTAACGCTCGACAGTGGCGTACTGGCCACCGGGATCGATCGTCAGGAAAGCTGCGCGGGTCACGTTCAGGGACATCCCCAGCGCCCGCACAGCAGCGGTGACGATGGTGATGCTGTCCGGTTGCCCCCGCAGCAGGTCGCCCAGTTCCATCAGCGCCGATTGGCGTTGTTCGGTCAGCTGGCGTTCATGAATCTGCTCTTCGAGCAGGGTGTTCATGCGCAGCAGCTTCAGCGCCGCATTGCGCTCGGTGGTGATTTCCCGCGCGGTGCCGAGCAGACGAACCTTGCCATTGGGATCGAGCAGCCGGCGGCCGCGGTTGGTCAGCCAGCGGAACTGATCGATACGCTCGTCGTAGACGCGATAATCGAGATTCAGCTCGCCACCACCGACGCCTTCGAGGGCGCTGCGGAAGGCATCGAGCAGGGCGCGCCGATCATCTGCATGGACGCGTGCGAGAAATTCGTCGATCGTGAGTTCCGCCTCGTTCGGCGCAAGGCCGGCGAGCGCTTTGAGCTGAGCGTCCCAATGCAACGCGTTGCGCTCGAGGTCGTACTCCCAGACGCCAATGGATGCTATCTCATTGGCCAGGCTGACCCGTTGTTCGGCTTCGAGCAAAGCCTTGCGCGCCCGGGCCCTGTCGGCTGCGGCGCGGATGCGCTCGGCCATTTCGCGTACGAGGGCCGTATCCGCCTGGCTCCAGGGTCGCGGTCGTCTGCTGGCGAACAGCAGGAAGGTGCACTCCGCGGTCTGTTCCAGCAAGGGTGCCAATAGCAGGCTGCGATAGCCGAGGTGCTCATGCAGCGCGTCGCAATTATCGCGGCAGCCGGTTTCATCGAGCAGGTCTTCGAAGGGCACGACGAGGCCTTGCGATAGGCGCAGGCGCAGGGCCTGCGCGCAACCGCCGAGCGGGTACGGTCCGGCCCGATCGGCGTTAGCGGCCTGAGGCCACTGCTGTTCGATGATCAGGTTGTCGTGCTCGTCGAGATGGCCACGGGCAATGCCCTCGACGCCGATCAGCTCGGCTAGCCGCTCGGCCATCACATCGGTCAGTTCGATGCGATCGCCAGCGTCCTGCAAGTGGTCGCTGAGTTCGAGCAGATAGGTCTGCTGCGCTTCGCCGCGGGTCCGCTCGCTGATGTCGGTGAAGGTGCAGATTGCACCTTGCAGCACCTCGTCGCGGTACAGCGGTGCGACCCGGTACTCCACCGGCAGGCTGCTGCCGTCCTGACGAAAAAACAGCTCGTACTTGACGTGTGCAGGCTCGCCAGTCTTGGCGGTACGTTGAATCGGGCAGTCTTCCTCCGCGTAAGGCGAACCGTCCGGATGACTATGGTGAATGACAGGGTGAAGCTGGCGGCCCAGTACCTGCTTCTTGCTGGCAAAGCCGAGCAGCCTGACGAACGCCTCATTGCACAGCGTGACGAGGCCGCCGGTATCGATGGAGTAGAAACCCTCGCTCGCCGAATCCAGCAGTCGACGGGTAAACGCCTCGCTCTCGAGCCGCTCGATCTCGGCACGGCGCCGTTCATGTATGTCCTGCGCGACCAGCACCCAATGCAGCAGCAACCCGTCGCAGTCGTATACCGGTGCGCCACTGCCCTGGAACCAGCGAGGGTTGCCATCGACTCCAAGCAGGGGCACTTCGAAGTTGCCGGGTTTACCGCTTTTCAGTGCGCCGCGCCATTGCTGCATCACAGCGTCGCGGTGATCCTGCGCGACTGCTGCCAGCCAGCCCATGCCGGCCGACGCTGCTGCCGACAGGCCGGTGAACTCGCACCAGTAGCGGTTGCAGAAAATCAGCGAACCGCCAGCGTCGCACTGCCAGATCACCTGGGGGCTTAGGTCCACCAGCGCACGGTAGCGTTCTTCGGCCTCGCGGACCGTTGCTCGCTCATGCAGCCGTTCGGTCAGGTCGCGCAGGATCTTGACGAAGCCCTGACGTTGACCCTGTTCATTCTTGAGTGGCATCAGCACGCCGCTGGCCCAGAATTGGCTGCCATCCTTGCGGCGATGCCAGCGTTCGTCGATCGCCGAGCCGTCTCGTACCGCCGCTTCCATCTCGCCTTCCGGCACGTCGTTGGCGATGTCTTCCTCGGTGAACAGCCGGCTGGTATGACGGCCGATGATTTCCTGTTGCTGCCAGCCGAGGATTCGCTGGGCGCCCTGATTCCAACTGGTGATGACGCCTTGCGAGTCGGTGGTGAGAATCGCGTAGTCCACCGCGCTGTCGAGGATCTGCCGATTGCGCTCGTTGTGGTCACGGCTGCGGCGCAGTTCGAGCAACGCCATGACCTGACGGGCCAGCGCTTGGAGGTGTGCCAGTTGCCGCTCCGACAATGGCCGCGGCTGGTTGTCCATCACGCACAGGGCGCCGAGCGGCAGGCCTTCCGGGGTGCGCAGCGGCACAGCGGCGTAGAAGCCGGACAGGCCAGCTGTGGACGGCTCTTCGGCGAGGTTCTCGATGACCAGCGGTTCCAAGCAGGTGATCGCGCGGGCGCAAAGCGCTTGATCAGGCGAACCGTCGATGCCGACGGAGGCCTTGATCCACTGGCGTTCCTTGTCGATGAATACAATGCTCGCGGTGGAGCTGCCACACAGCTCCGCCGCGAGCAGCACCAGATCGTCGAAGGTCGCGTCCGGCGAGGTATCGAGAATGCGATAACGGGCCAGCGCTGCCAGTCGGTCGCCTTCGTTCCATGTGTTGACACTGTTTTCGGCGTTCACTTCTGCTCGGCTATCCATGGCGGCAAGAGGGGGTGTCCCAGGCGGGAGCACCAGCATGTAGCGGGGTGTAATTATCTGCAGGCTGTCGTCGTTGCGAAAGATACTTGGGCCGGAACTTGTAGCAAGTAGACCTCGGTCTACGGGCAGTCTGCCAGAACCGCCGGTCTGGTCGCGAACGGCTGTCGTCCTGGCTGATCGGTGTTCGATGAGCGCCATTCATCGCAGCGGTTCTTCAAGTAGTTGGTGCCGATCGGCAGCCTGCAACGCGGCCAGCAGATCGGGGTCACGTCTGTAGACATCCGGACGATAGCGCGGCTGGCCAGCGCTGTCCGCTTCGGCTGTCCAGTAGGCAAGCAATACCGGCGTCGGTTCGGCCAAGCGGAACTCGTGGGTCTGGCCTGATTCGAGCAGGCGGGCGAAGCGTTCGCGTTCATCGTCGGTGAGCAACAGGTCGACCAGCTGCATCACCGATTCGACCCGGACGCAGCCGGAGCTGAAGGCCCGTTGCGAGCGGGCGAACAGGCCTTGGCTCGGGGTGTCGTGCAGGTAAATCGAGTAGGGATTGGCGAAGCGGATGACCAGACGGCCGAGCGGGTTGTCCGGCCCTGCCGCCTGACGCAGGAGAATGCCGCCGGGGTTGCTCCAGTCGATCTGCGTCGGGTCGAGCAGGTTGCCCTGGTAATCGAGCACCTGCATGTTCTGTTGCGCAAGATAGTCCAGGTTTTCGCGGATCTTCGGCAGCTTGTCCTCGCGCTGGATCGTCGGCGGCACGGTCCAGGTTGGGTTGAGCGTGAGCCGAGTAACGCTCGACTTGATCGCCGGGGTTTGCCGCGTATCCCGACCGACCTGGCTTCGCGCCTCCCATTGCGGCCGGTTGTTGCGGAAGTAGATGACTCGACCGCCGGCAATATCTACCAGTAGCGAGCGCGCCTCGATATCGCGAGACAGCCAGCGGAATCGCTCAAGATTGATTTTCAGCTGGTTCAGGCGGTCGCTTGGCGTAGCGTTCAGCGCCGCAAGCGTGTCGACGCCCAGCACTCCGTCGTCCTTCAGCGCATGGCGGCTCTGGAAGGCCATGAGTGCATGCTCTATGGATTGACTGTAGAGCGACTCCGGGTCGCCTGGGCGGAGATTGGCGTCAGGCAGATAACCATCGCCGATCAGCCGCTGGCGCAGCAGGGGCACTCGCGGGTCCGACATGCCTGGGCGCAAGGTTTTGCCTGGCGGGATCGGCAGCCACTGCGGCGGGTCCTCGGTGCGTAGCCGAGCATGGGCCTTGCGCAGGTTGTGGTACTGCTCGAGTGAAGGACGCGCCTTGGCGAAGGCTTGTTCGAGGTGTTCCAGTCCCTCGTCGGCAATGTCCAGCAAATGCTCGTCCGCCTCTTGCCGGGCCGCTGCGTCGGCGCTGCGCCAGACCGGTTCGAGGCTATCCTGCGGCAGGCGACCATGGGCCAGATGCCGTAATGCAAGGAGATAAGCATGGCTGGCGAGCATGTCGCTGCACTCGCGATGCAGCGGCTGAGTCGTGGCGGTCTGCATCGCACGACGAATGGCCTGGGGATGGTAGATCGCCGGGTTCAGGCCATCATCGACCACCGCGTCGAGCTGAGCCAGCAGTTGGTCGAGCTGCGCGTAGGACGTCCACAGCGCCTCGAAACGATGCCGGCGATAGAGCTCGGTTAGCTGTTGCAGAGCGGTTTGATCAATGTTGGCGAGCGGTTTCTCACAGGTGCTGCTCAGACTCTCCAGCGCATGACGGATGGGGCCGAGCTGCTCGCGGGCGGGTTCCGCGGCTGCCAGCAAGGGTGCAAGCAACAGAACGCTAAACAGACGAAATGCACGTTTTTTGTACAACGCTTCACTCCCGGCTATCCCACCGACTGCTAGACTGCGCCGCTGATCCGGCTGCGGCTTCTGGGAAAACCAGGCCCATTCGGGCCCTACAACATGTTCTGTCAGACGTAGTGGGAACGTTTTCGGTCCCGTCTGACCTGTTTCGCTACTGCCCGTTCGGGCCTGGTAGCGAGTATGGGCGTCGGTCGAAAGGGAAGTTCGGCATTGGCGTCGGTGAGGTATTTTCAACACATGATGGTTTCGCTCCGACGCCTCTGTCTCGCGGCAGGCTTGCTTGTGTCAGCTCCGCTTCTGGCCGCCAGCCCTTCCTACACAAGCCCTTCGTATCAGCCCCTCGTGGACGAGCTGTCCCATGTAGCTCCAACGTTGAATCCAAAGGTGCTAACGCATGCCGTGGCGGCCATGCAGTGCGCCGTGAACAATGGTGCCAGCCCGGCACAGCGGCTGGCGGTGATCGATTTTTCCCTGCCGTCTTCAGAACGCCGGCTCTGGATCTTTGACCTGCAGCAGGGGCGATTGTTGCTGAAAGAGTTCGTCGCGCACGGAATGAAGTCCGGCGAGAACCTCGCGACGCGCTTTTCGAATGTGATCGGCAGCCATCAATCGAGCATCGGCTTGTTCCGTACCGCCGAAAGCTACAGTGGCAAGCACGGCTACTCGCTACGCATGGATGGGCTCGAGCCCGGCGTGAACGATCTGGCCCGCGAACGGGCGATCGTCATTCATCCTGCCGCCTATGTGAATCCCGCCTGGATCGCCACCCAAGGCCGTATCGGCCGCAGCCAGGGCTGCCCAGCGGTGCGCCCCGAGGTGGCGCGCATGGTGGTCGATAGCCTCAAGGGCGGGCAGTTCATGTTTTCCTGGTATCCGGACCAGCAATGGCTGAATTCGTCGGCATACCTGAATTGCGAGCCATCGCGGGTCGCGGGAATATAACGGCGGCTGCAGGCTGCAGGCTGCAGGCAAAAGCGGCAAAAGCGGAAAAAGCGGAAAAAGCGGACGAAAGCCTTGCTATGGCTCCGCAGGGCCATCACGCTGATTAGCCTGAAGCCTGAAGCCTGAAGCCTGAAGCCGCTCTACTTTTGCTCACTCTGCGGCGTGACCCGCAGCACTTCTTCCAGCGTTGTCAGCCCTGCCGCGATTTTCTGTGCGCCGGAAAGGCGCAGGCTGTGCATGCCGTCCTTGAACGCCTGGCGGCGCAGGGCGATGAGGTCGGTGTCGGCGGTTATCAGCGGCTTGATCGCGTCGTTGAGCAGCATGATCTCGTAAACGCCTGCGCGCCCGCGGTAGCCGGTGTCGCGGCATTCGATGCAGCCCACCGCCTGCTGCGCATTGCTCGGCAGCGGCGCGTTCCAGGGTTTGGTCAGGGCTTGCCAGTCGTCCGCGTCCAGCTGTATCGGCGCCTTGCAATGCGGGCACAGCGTGCGCACCAGGCGCTGGGCCATGACGCCCAACAGCGTCGCACGGAGCAAGTAATGCGGCACGCCCAGTTCCAGCAACCGAGTGATGGCGCTGGGCGCATCGTTGGTGTGCAGGGTGGAGAGCACCAAATGCCCGGTCAGCGCCGCCTGGATCGCCATCTCGGCGGTTTCAAGGTCACGTATTTCGCCGACCATGATGATGTCCGGGTCCTGGCGCATCAGCGCGCGCACGCCGCTGGCAAAAGTCAGATCGATGTTGTGCTGCACCTGCATCTGGTTGAAGGCGCCCTCGATCATCTCGATCGGGTCTTCGATGGTGCAGACGTTCACCTCGGGTGTCGCCAATTGCTTGAGCGTGGTGTAGAGCGTGGTGGTCTTGCCCGAACCGGTGGGGCCGGTGACCAGGATGATGCCGTTGGGCTGGCCGGTCATGCTTTGCCAGCGGCGCAGGTCTTCGGCGGAAAAGCCCAGCTGGTCGAAGCCCTTGAGCAGCACGTCCGGGTCGAAAATCCGCATCACCATCTTCTCGCCGAAGGCGGTCGGCAGCGTCGACAGCCGCAGCTCCACCTCACCGCCGTCCGGCGTCTTGGTCTTGACCCGACCGTCTTGCGGTTTACGTTTTTCAGCGACGTTCATCCGGCCCAGGGTTTTCAGCCGGCTGACCACTGCCATCGCCACCTGCGGCGGGAATTGATAGACGTTGTGCAATACACCATCGATGCGAAAGCGCACGGTGCCCTGCTCGCGCCGCGGCTCGATGTGGATATCGCTGGCGCGCTGATCGAAGGCGTATTGGAACAGCCAGTCGACGATGTTCACCACATGCGCGTCGTTGGCGTCCGGCTCCTGGTCGCTGGCGCCGAGGTTGAGCAGTTGCTCGAAGTTGCCGGTGCCGCTGACCTTCTGGTCGTTGGCCGAGGCGCCGCTGACCGACTTGGCCAGCCGATAGAACTCCACGGTGAAGCGCTGCAGGTCCACCGGATTGACCACCACCCGCTTGATTGGCCGCTTCAGTACGTGAGTGAGGTTCGCTTCCCAGCTCTTCACAAAGGGTTGGCTGCTGGCGATGGTCACGGCGGAGCTGTCCACCGCCACCGCGAGAATCTTGTGCCGCTGAGCGAACGCATACGACATCAACGGCGTGATGGCGGCGACGTTAATTTTTAGCGGATCGATCCGCAGGTAAGGCTGCCCGGCCTGCTCGGCGAGCCAGACAGTCAGGGTTTCCAGGTCGAGTTTCTTGCCTGGGCGCGTCAAGTCATCGAGTTGCTGCGCGCCAAGGAATTCCAACGGATGCTGCTGACTGTTAGCCGCACTGCGCCGCAAGGTCATGCATTGCTCGGCGGTTTCCTGCTGCAGCCGCCCCTGGGCGACGAGATCACGCAGCAGATCATTGAGGTCGAGAAAGCGGTCCTGAGTGGGCGAGTTCAACACGGACATGGGGCCCTTCGGTCATGGAGGAGACGAAGGCCAAGCTTGCCGTTAAACGCGCGCCCTGTCTGCCTGGACGGTTCAACTTTGCGGCATCGTCGGTGATGATCGACGGATGGCGGCGCACCTGAGTAGTGCGCCGATACGGCAGTAAATAAGTCAGTAGGGTGGATGTCGCTTTTTACATCCACCGTGGCTTCGCTGGTGGAGCGCCACCCGGTGGATCGGTAACGTCATGTAGGGTGGGCTTTAGCCCACGAGTGTCGGGGAGGCGGGCACCGGTCAGTCGCCGATAAGGGCGCTTGCGATAAATGGTGGGCTAAAGCCCACCCTGCATGAGTCTCCCCACCCTACGCTTAGCACCAGCCTCGATCCCTGGACTACTTTTTCGTCAGCAGCTTCCAGGGCTTCAGGGTCCAGATCGTACGAGCTTGTTCGATTCGGGCTTCGATCAGCTCGTCGTTCAGCGGCTGCTGCGCCAGTTCATAGAGCTTGGCCAGTTCGCCGTAGAGGCGGTCGGCCTCCGGCAGCTCCAGTGTGGCGCGGGCCAGATGCAGCCAGACCAGCAGCCGCTCCATGCGCGGGCGTTGCTCGGCGAGGTCTTCGGGTTGCTGCTGATAGCGTTGCAGCTGCAGCGCCACGGCTTCTTCCCCCAGATGGCGTGGCAGCCAGTTGCCCAGCTCAGCCGCGCCCTGGCGATTGCCACGGTTGTTGCGCTCAGCGGTCCAGCCACGTTGCAGCAGCCACAGCGATGCTGTCAGCGAGAACAGGCCCCAACGTGGCTGCTGGAGCTCGGCGGCGAACTCGGTCGGTGCGGCTTGACGAACGCTTTCGTCATCACGACCGGCTTCGACGCGTGGACGCCAATCCTGAATCAGCGCGTCGAGCTGTTCGCGCAATTCCCGGCTCGTCGCGCGTGGAGCCGCCTGGCCGAGGCTGCCGAGCAGGGCCCGCAGTTCCACCAGTTGTTGCAGCCATTCGCCGAGCAGCTTCCAGCGACCATTGAAGCGATATTGCTCGGCGAGCCGCTGGCTGTTGCCCAGCAGCTGCCAGGCCAGCGCGGCAAAGGCGTCATCCAGCGACATCGTCGCCTCCAACTGCGGCGCTGGCAGGCTCAGCGAATAACTGTCGGCGTCGTACAGGCGATAGCCGCGTTCGGCCTTGCTGATATCGCAGGGCATCAGCGGCAGGCTGGCAGCGAGTTCGGCGGCCAATTCCAGCAGCGCTTCGGGCTCGCCCTGACGCAGCTCCAGCTCCAGTTCGCAGATTTCCTCGCTCTGCTTGCCGACCACGACCTTGCCCAGATCCAGGGCCGCTTCGATGATCACCTTCGACTTGCCGCGTCCCCAGGCGATTTCGGCCTTCTCGCGGACGAAATCGGTGGTGAAGATCGGCTTCAAGGTCTTCTTGTCCAGCTCGGCAAGACTGGCAGGCCAGCAGTCGTCGGCGAGCTTCTTCAGGTCGAGCTTGGCCTTGTCCAGATACCAGTCCCACTCGTTGCGCTCGGAAAGACCGGCGACACTCTGGCCGCGGCTCTTGAGGGTCTGAATGAACTGCTCGCCGTCGCGGCGCAGGCGCAGTGCGACCTTGGCCTGAGCAAGTTCGCGCTCGGGCGTGTCGAAGTACTGGTTGAATAATTCATGCCGCTGCCAGCCGCTCTTGTTGCGTTTCTTCAGCAGCGGATGGTCACGCAACGCCGCAAGGGTTTCGCGACTGGCGCGCAGTTTGATTTCGGTTTCTTTCTGCATGGTGCCGAGATGATGCCTATGTTTGAGTGTGACCGTTGTCACGCGGTAGCGGCCCTTTGAGGTCATCCGTATACTTGCCGCCTTCTGAAGCCGGGGTGTTCCCTATGCCAATCAATCCTTTCGTCAGCCTGTTCGGGCGTTCGCCAATCGGTCCGATGCAACAGCATATGGCCAAGTCCCACGAATGTGCCGCCAATTTGGTACCGCTGTTCCAGGCCATTACGGCAGAAGACTGGGAACGGGTCGAACAGATCCAGAAAGAGATGGCCCGACTGGAAAACGAGGCCGACAAGCTCAAGAAGAGCGTGCGTCAACACTTGCCGAAAAGCCTGTTTTTGCCGGTGCCGCGCTCGGATCTGCTGGAGCTGCTGAGTGTACAGGACAAAATTGCCAACCGCGCCAAGGACATCGCCGGGCTGATGTTGGGCCGCTGCATGACCGTACCGCCGGCCATGCAGCCTGAAATGCTGGCCTTCGTGCAACGCAGCGTGGATGCCAGTTGTCAGGCTTTGAAGGCGCTCAAAGAGCTGGATTCGCTGCTCGAAACCGGCTTCAGCGGTCGCGAGGCCACGTTGGTGGAAAGCATGGTCGAAGAAATCGGCGAAATCGAGCGTGAAACCGACCGTATGCAAATCACGGTGCGCCGTGCGCTGTTCAAGCTGGAAAAGGAATTGCCTCCAGTAGACGTGATGTTCCTCTACAAGATCATCGAATGGATCGGTGACGTAGCTGACCGTGCCGAGCGTGTCGGCAACCGTCTGGAACAACTGCTGGCGCGCTAAGCGCCAGATTCCTTTCTGGGTCCCAAAGGTACTTTTATGTCTCTCATTTCGGACTACGGCCTCGTACTCCTTATTCTCGCCTGCGCCTTCGGTTTCTTCATGGCGTGGGGCGTGGGTGCCAACGACGTGGCCAACGCCATGGGCACCTCGGTTGGCTCTCGGGCGCTGACCATCAAGCAGGCCATTGTCGTGGCCATGATCTTCGAGTTCTGCGGTGCCTACCTGGCCGGCGGCGAAGTGACCGAAACCATCAAGAATGGCATCGTCGACGCTCAGGTCATATCTCCTGATCTGATGGTGCTGGGCATGATGTCAGCGCTGCTGGCGGCCGGCACCTGGTTGCTGATCGCCACCATGAAAGGCTGGCCGGTCTCCACCACGCATTCGATCGTCGGCGCGGTCATCGGCTTTGCTGCGGTCGGCGTTTCCACCGATGCCGTTCACTGGGATGCCATCGGGCCCATCGTCGCCAGTTGGGTGATCACGCCTCTGCTTTCCGGGATCGTCGCGTTCGGACTGTTCATGAGCGTGCAGAAGCTGATCATCAATACCGATGAGCCCTTCCGCAACGCCAAGCGTTTCGTGCCGCTGTACATGTTCCTGACCGGTTTCATGGTTGCGTTGATGACCGTGACCAAGGGCCTCAAGCATGTCGGCCTCACGCTGACCAGCGGCCAGGGCGTTCTGCTGGCGATGGCCATCGGCGTGGCTGTGATGTTGCTTGGCGTCGCGCTGTTGTCGCGCATCAAGGTCGACGAAGAGGCAAACCGCGCTTTCCACTTCGCCAGCGTGGAGAAAGTGTTCGCGGTATTGATGATCTTTACTGCCTGCTCGATGGCCTTCGCCCACGGTGCCAATGACGTGGCCAACGCTGTCGGCCCGCTGGCGGCCGTGGTCGGCGTCATCCAATCCGGCGGCGCTGCGGCAATCGCGGCCAAATCGGCGGTCCCAGGCTGGGTGCTATTGCTGGGCGCGATCGGCATCGTCATCGGCTTGGCCACCTATGGTTACAAGGTCATCGCGACCATCGGCAAGGAAATCACCGAGCTGACCCCCAGCCGCGGCTTCGCTGCCGAACTGGCCACCGCAACCACAGTGGTTGGTGCTTCGGCCATCGGCCTGCCGGTATCCACGACCCATACGTTGGTGGGGGCAGTGCTGGGCATCGGTATTGCTCGGGGTATCGGTGCGTTGAATCTTGGGGTGGTGGGTTCGATCTTCATGTCCTGGATCATCACCCTGCCGGCGGGCGCGATCTTGTCGATCGTGTTCTTCAGCATCCTTCAGGCGATCTTCGTCTGACGTAGCTGCTTGCCTTTGCAGAACATGCGCCCCGTCATTCGATGGGGCGTTTTGTTTTTCAGCCCAACAATGATCGGTTTCATGCTTCACTGAGCAGCTCTGTTGCTCATCGAAGGAGGCTGTCGGTGCCCATACCCTCGTTCAAGAACCAATTTGCCGCGTTAGTGGCCGCGCCTTCGGTGAGCTGCACCCAGGCGCATTGGGACCAGACCAACCGACCCGTGATCGATCTGCTCGCCAGCTGGCTGGGCGACCTCGGTTTCAACTGCGAAATCCAGCAAGTCACACCCGGCAAGTTCAATCTGCTCGCCAGCTATGGCAGCGGGCCGGGCGGCCTGGTCCTGGCCGGGCACAGCGACACCGTGCCCTTCGATGCCGAGCTATGGACCGCCGATCCGCTCCGGCTGCGTGAGGCCGACGACCGTTGGTACGGCCTCGGCAGCTGCGACATGAAAGGCTTCTTCGCGCTGATCATCGAAGCCGTACTGCCCTTGCTCGCCCAGCCGTTCAAACAGCCCCTGCTGATTCTCGCCACCTGCGACGAGGAAAGCTCGATGTCCGGCGCCCGCGCGCTGGCTGACGCGGGGCGCCCGCTGGGGCGCGCCGCGGTGATTGGCGAACCGACCGGACTGCGGCCAGTGCGCCTGCACAAGGGCATCATGATGGAGGGCATCGACATTCACGGACAGAGCGGCCATTCCTCCAATCCCGCCTATGGCCATAGCGCGCTGGAAGCCATGCATGACGTCATGAGTGAGCTGATTGCGCTACGCCGCGAGTGGCAGGCGCAGTATCACAACCCGCTGTTCGACGTGCCCCAGCCAACCTTGAATCTCGGTTGCATCCACGGCGGCGACAACCCAAACCGCATCTGCGGCCAGTGTTCGCTGGAATATGATCTACGGCCTCTGCCCGGCATGGAGCCGGAAGCGCTGCGCGACGCCATTTCCCAGCGTTTGCGCCCCGTGGCCGAAAAGCATCAGGTGAAGATCGACCTGACGCCGCTGTTCCCCAGCGTGCCGGCCTTCGCTCAGCCGGCGGACGGCGAGCTCGTGAAGCTAGCCGAGCGCCTGACCGGTCACGTCGCCGAGGCAGTGGCCTTTGCCACCGAAGCGCCTTATCTTCAGCAGCTTGGCTGCGAGACGCTGATCCTCGGCCCTGGTGATATCGCCTGCGCCCATCAGCCGGACGAGTACCTGGACCTCGACAGAATCGAACCCACCGTGAGGCTGTTGCGCGGAATGATCGAACACTACTGCTTGCAACCAGGCCGAGGATAGGAGCAGGTTCGGCGATCCTGAATCGCGGCATGAATCTGCTCCCTGCCTCCTCACTCGCCCCGGCTTCCGGACTGAACAAGCAGTTATCTAAGGCTTCTGCAATGCACGATTACGTCACTTGGCTTCGCGACTCAACGCCCTACATCAATGCGCACCGCGACGGTACTTTTGTGGTCATGCTCCCAGGCGATGGCCTGGAGCATCCTAACTTCGCCAATATCGTCCATGATCTGGTCCTATTGCACAGCCTCGGTGTGCGCCTGGTGCTGGTGTTTGGCTCGCGCCCGCAAATCGAAGCGCGTCTGGCCGCTCGCGGCATCGAACCACGCTTCCATCGCGACCTGCGCATCACCGATTCGGCGACGCTGGAGTGTGTCATCGACGCCGTCGGGCATATGCGTATCGCCCTCGAAGCGCGCCTGTCGATGGACATGGCTGCCTCACCGATGCAGGGCGCAAGGCTGCGCGTGGCCAGTGGCAATTTCGTCACGGCGCGCCCGATCGGCGTAGTCGATGGCGTGGACTTCCACCACACCGGCGAGGTGCGCCGGGTCGATCGCAAGGGCATCGGTCGGTTGCTCGACGAGCGCACCATCGTGTTGCTTTCGCCGCTGGGCTATTCGCCCACCGGAGAAATTTTCAACATCGCCTGCGAAGACATCGCCACTCGCGCGGCTATCGATCTGCAGGCCGACAAGCTGGTGCTCTATGGCGCCGAGCGTGGCCTGCGTGACCAGAGTGGCAAGCTGGTGCGCGAGCTGCGCCCGCCGCAGATCCCGGCGTATATCGAACGCCTCGTCGGCAGCTACCAGGCCGAGCTGCTCGACGCCGCGGCGCAGGCGTGCAAGGGTGGCGTGCGCCGTAGCCACATGATCAGCTATGCCGAGGACGGCTCGTTGCTGAACGAGCTGTTCACCCGCGACGGCGGCGACGGAACCTTGGTGACTCAGGAGCAATTCGAACAGCTTCGCGAGGCGACCATCGAAGATGTCGGCGGCTTGATCGACCTGATCACGCCGCTCGAGGAACAGGGCATTCTGGTGCGCCGTTCGCGTGAAGTGCTCGAACGCGAGATGGAACAGTTCAGCATCGTCGAGCGCGACGGCTTGATCATCGCCTGCGCCGCGCTCTATCCGATCGCCGATTCCGACTCCGGTGAGCTGGCGTGCCTGGCGGTCAACTCTGAATACCGCCACGGTGGTCGCGGCGACGAACTGCTGGAGCGCATCGAAGCACGGGCGCGCCAGATGGGTTTGAAAACCCTCTTCGTGCTCACCACTCGCACGGCGCACTGGTTCCGCGAACGCGGTTTCGAACCCAGCGGCGTGGAGAGATTGCCGGCCGCGCGAGCCTCGCTATACAACTTCCAGCGCAACTCGAAGATATTCGAGAAAAAGCTGTAAAGCCGAAAAGAGCGCTGGAGGCCGTAAGGTCCGATGAAAAAGCGGTGACGCGGCGAGTGCTGGTATAGAGCGGTTGAACCCGCCGAGGTGGCTATAAAGTCGAATACAGTCTCGTACCGTGGGCCGGGGCGGATATCGTAGGGTGGGCTTCAGCCCACCAAGGAGCGGCGCGAAGGCAACAGGCCAGGCGAGGGGTTGTACGGTGCATGTAAGCAAGCGGTGGGCTAAAGCGGAGCGCCGCCCGGCCCACCTTCGCGGCCTGATTCGCTTCCGCCGTCCGGCTGCTCCTACTGCGTCAAACTGCGCTGGTAGTCCTCGACGAAACTGTCGAAGTCCTGGGTATCGGCTTCTTCCATCTCGGCTTGCTGCGCCAGCGAATCGCGTGCGGTGGCGTCGAACCAAGCCATGTCGGCTTCGGGCAACGTTTGGCCGCGGAAGTATTCGGCGTGCTGGCGGGTTTGGCGCAACGAGAACTGGCTGAAGCTTTCACCGTTGCGGCGCAGCGCGTCGAGCACCCGTGCCGAGGGAGTCAGGCTGCTGTCGACGACCTTCGCCAGCTGCTCGGCCAGCGCTTGGGCGTGATGATCGCCACCGTGACTTCGATCCAGCAGCTCAGCCACCTTGCCGATCTCGCCGATAAGCTCGGTCGCCCACGCCTGCAGCGTTACGTTCTCGCCACAGCGACGTAGCTCCAGACCTGGTTTGCGGCCTGCCTTGACCACCTTGAGGAAGTTATCGTTGCTAGCGCTGCACTCGCCTTCGACCAGACAGGGGCTCTGCTGCAGCGTGCAAAACAGCAGAAAGGCATCGAGGAAGCGCGCTTCGTTGATGTCGATTCCCAACGGCAGGAAGGGGTTGATGTCCAGACAGCGCACTTCGATGTATTGGATACCTCGGGCGCGCAGGGCATGCAGCGGACGCTCGCCAGACGCGGTGACGCGCTTGGGTCGGATGTTCGAGTAGTACTCGTTCTCGATCTGCAGCACGTTGGTGTTGAGCTGTCGCCAGTTGCCTTCGGCGTCCTTGGTGCCCAGCGCCACGTATTCGGGGTAGGGCGTCGATACCGCCTTGTGCAGGCTGGTTGTATAGCTCGGCAGGTCGTCGTAGCAGGGCGTTAGCCCGGCCTGGGCATTGCTCTGATAACCGAGGTCGCTCATACGCAAGCTAGTGGCGTACGGCAGATAGAGCGTCTGGTCGTCCAGCTGCTGAAGCTGGTGCGAACGGTTGCGCATGAAGCTGGCATCCAACGCTGGCGAGGCGCCGAACAGATACATCAGCAGCCAGCTGTAGCGGCGGAAGTTGCGGATCAGCGCGATGTAGCGCGAAGACTGGTAATCCTGCAGCGAACGGCTGTCGCCGTCATCGGCTTTCAGCACCGCCCACAAGGCTTCAGGCAGCGAAAAATTGTAATGAATACCGGCGATGCATTGCATGGTCTTGCCATAGCGCAGCGCCAGACCCTGACGATAGACGTGCTTGAGCCGACCGATGTTGGAGCTGCCGTACTCGGCGATGGGGATCTGCGCTTCTTCGGGCAGATGGCCCGGCATCGACGGGCTCCAGAGAAACTCATCACCAAGTTTGCTGTAGGTGTAGCGATGGATCGCGTCCAGTTCGGCCAGCGTTTTCTCTGGATCGATCTCGGTGCCGGTGATGAACTCCAGCAGCGCTTCGGAATAATCGGTGGTGATCTTCGGATGTGTCAGTGCCGACCCCAGCGCACTCGGATGCGGAGTCATGGCGAGTTCGCCGTCGCCATCCACGCGCAGGCATTCGCGCTCAATCCCATGCAGGCATTGCGAGAGCAGAGACAGGTTGTGGTGCTCGGCCAGCAGCGCCAGGCGGTGGGAGAGAAGATCGCTCAATTGAAAATTCCTTCACGCGTCAGTCGGCACAATATGGGGGTGGATCGAGCGCTCTACAAGAGGCGTCAAACTTGGACCGCGCACCGCTGCAGAGCGTTTCCAACGCAACCCCCACGCCAGGCCTGCCGGGGCATGCGTCAAAGGCAGGCGAAGGTCGATTGCGCCTTGGCTACGAGTTTCTCGCCCTGATGGACCTCGGCTTCCAAGACCTGGGTGCGGCGCCCGCTGTGGACCACCCAGGCGCGGCAGGTCAGTTCGCCCTCGGTGACCGGGCGGATATAGTTGACCTTGCACTCAAGCGTCACGCTGTTCGGCTCGCCGTCGTTGAGGCTATGGCTGGCCTGGCCCATGGCCGTGTCGATCAGTGAAAACAGCGCACCGCCGTGCAGTTTGCCGTGCAGGTTGCGCAAGCCGTCGTGCATTTCCAGGCGCAGCACCGCTTCGCCGCTCTCGGCCTTGAGAATTTCCAGGCCCAGCAGGCGCCCGAAGGCGCTGCTACTTCCTATCTTTTCGACTTCGCGCATGTCACTTCCTCAGGCTTTTGGCATTGGCGAACAACGCCGCCATGGCGTTGTTCGCGGGTGCCGGCTTGGTTTCCGGTTTGCTCGGCTTGCGCTCGCCGCGCGCCTGGCCGCCACGGTTGTTGCCGCCGCCACGCATGTTATCGGCCTTCTCGCCGGGCGTATCGCTCATGCGCATGGACAGGCCGACGCGCTGACGCGGGATGTCCACTTCCATGACCTTGACCTTGACGATATCGCCGGCCTTGACCACTTCATAGGGATCTTTGACGAACTTCTCCGACAGCGCGGAAATGTGCACCAGCCCGTCCTGATGCACGCCGATGTCGACGAAGGCACCGAAGTTGGTCACGTTGGTCACCACGCCCTCCAGCACCATGCCGGGCGTCAGGTCGCTGAGCTTCTCGACGCCTTCCTGGAATTCGGCGGTCTTGAACTCAGGGCGCGGGTCGCGGCCGGGTTTTTCCAGTTCTTGAAGGATGTCGCTGACCGTCACGAGGCCGAAGGTGTCATCGGTGAACTGCTTCGGGTCGAGGCGCTTGAGGAAGGCCGAATCGCCGATTAGCGAGCGGATGTCGCGGCCAGTGTCGGTGGCGATGCGTTTGACCAGCGGATAGGTTTCCGGGTGCACAGCCGAAGCGTCCAGCGGATTGCTGCCATTCATTACGCGGAGGAAGCCAGCGGCCTGCTCGAAGGTCTTGTCGCCGAGGCGCGGCACCTTCTTCAGCTCGCTACGTGCCTTGAACGCGCCATTGGCATCACGGTAGGCGACAATGTTCTGCGCCAGCGTGGTGTTCAGGCCGGAGATGCGCGCCAGCAGCGCCACCGAAGCCGTGTTGACGTCGACGCCGACGGCGTTCACGCAGTCCTCGACCACCGCATCCAGCGAGCGCGCCAGCTTCAGCTGGGAGACGTCGTGCTGGTACTGACCGACACCGATGGCCTTGGGTTCGATCTTCACCAGTTCGGCGAGCGGGTCTTGCAGGCGGCGCGCAATGGACACCGCGCCGCGAATCGAGACGTCCAGATCCGGAAATTCCTTGGCCGCCAGTTCCGACGCCGAGTACACCGAGGCGCCCGCTTCGGAGACCATGACCTTGGTCAGCTTGAGGCCCGGCACCTGCTTGATCAGATCAGCGGCCAGCCTGTCGCTTTCGCGGCTGGCGGTGCCGTTGCCGATGGCGATCAGGTCGACGCTGTGCTTGGCACAGAGCTTGGCCAGCACGGCAAGGGTGCCGTCCCAGTCATTGCGCGGTGCGTGCGGATAAACGGTAGCGGTATCCAGCAACTTGCCGGTGGCGTCGACTACTGCGACCTTGCAGCCGGTGCGCAGGCCCGGATCGAGGCCGAGCGTAGCGCGCGGGCCAGCCGGCGCGGCCAGCAGCAGGTCGTGCATGTTGCGGGCGAAGACGCCGATGGCGTCGTCCTCAGCCTTGTCGCGCAGCTCGCCGAACAGGTCGGTTTCCAGATGGGTATAGAGCTTGACCTTCCAGGTCCAGCGCACCACTTCGCTTAGCCATTTGTCCGCCGCGCGGCCACGGTTGGCGATGCCGAAGCGCTCGCCGATCATCACTTCGCCCGGGTGCATAGTGCCGGGCGCCTCGTCACCGACTTTCAGACTGACGCTGAGCACGCCTTCGTTGCGCCCGCGAAAGATCGCCAGGGCACGGTGCGACGGTGCGCTCTTGAGCGGTTCGTCATGCTCGAAGTAGTCGCTGAACTTGGCGCCTTCGTTTTCCTTGCCCGGTACCACGCGCGCGCTCAGGGTGGCGTTGTGGGTGAGGAAGTCACGCAGCTTGGCCAGCAGGTTGGCGTCCTCGGCGAAGCGCTCCATGAGGATGTACTTGGCGCCTTCCAATACCGCTTTGACGTCGGCGAAACCTTTTTCGGCATCGACGAAGCGTGCGGCTTCGCTTTCGGGATTCAGCTCTGGATCGGCAAAGATCGCGTCGGCCAGCTCGCCCAGGCCGGCTTCCAGGGCAATCTGACCCTTGGTGCGGCGCTTCTGTTTATAGGGCAGATAGAGGTCTTCAAGGCGCGTCTTGGTGTCGGCGAGGTCGATTTCACGCTTGAGCTCTGGGGTGAGCTTGCCCTGTTCCTCGATGCTGGCGAGGATCGAGGCACGGCGATCGTCCAGCTCGCGCATATAGCGCAGACGCTCTTCGAGCAGGCGCAGCTGAGTGTCGTCGAGACTGCCGGTGACTTCCTTTCGGTAGCGGGCGATGAAGGGCACGGTGGAACCTTCGTCGAGCAGCGCCACGGTGGCGGCAACCTGTTGCGGGCGCACGCCCAGTTCAGCGGCGATACGGGAATTGATGCTGTCCATGAACTTACCTGGGTCAGTCAAACCATGCAGGCCGGGCCTGCGCGAAAGGGCGGGATTATAGAGGGAAAGAGCGGCAGGAGGCGGCAGGCGGCAGGCATAAGCGGTAAAAGCGATAAAGGCCTTGATGCAATCTCGTCGCGCCGCACGCTGATTAGCCTGAAGCCTGAAGCCTGAAGCCTGAAGCCTGAAGCCTGAAGCCTGAAGC
>NZ_CEXBBO010000044.1:0-29370 GCF_982611455.1 Stutzerimonas sp. | reverse complement strand
CCTGGGTCAAATTTCAATCGGCAAGGTGGGTCAATTTTCCATCAGCGCCAACACTTGTTTTGAGCGGCGGGCAGAAATTGACGCCGATTGCATGTCTAGAGCCGCTGCAATCGTCCGCTACTCCCTAAGCGAGTGGGCGCGGTATACAGAGGGCGAAAGAGTAAGCCCTCAGCTGAAGCAAGCCATAGCGCTGATGGACTGGCTGCGAGACCCCAGGCGCATCGATCAATGGCGAGAGTTTCACGTGAATATATTAGGGAAATCAGGACCACCGTTTGCGCGCAAGGCAAAACAGCGTGACGCAATCCTACTAATTCTAGTAGAGCGCCGCCACCTGCTTACCGATGACGGCAAACAGTTCAGGATCAACCCACTTGCGGAAATTGCGGTTACTGCGGAAAGCCAGCAAATACAGGACTCTATCTTTGCGGAAAACCTACGGAAGTTTGCGGAGACCGCACGACCAAGCATGGCTTCTGCGCCATATCCGCAACCGTCCGCAAACCCTCCGCAGCCTGTAACGCCAATCGATAGCGGGCTTCCGCAGAATCCGCAGTTTCCTTACCCTGCCACAACCACTCCGCAGGGCTTTGGTTTTAACGTCAACGACTACAGGCCCCTATGATGAGTAACCACGACGACAAACAGCTAAGCCAGCCTGCAATGAAAAGCGAACAGCTTGTTGCGCGTAGCAATGAAATGAACAACCTACGAAAGCGCACCGCGCCAGCGGTTGCGGTGTCGCCAGAACTACGCGCCGCCGGCCTTATCAAAACATTAACGGGTACGAACGCCAGCAGCACCGAGCTTATGCAAGAAATAGATAGGCGCAACAAAGCAATCAAGGCTGGCGATATGTCGCAGGCGGAAGGAATTCTAGCTGCCCAGGCGCTTACTCTTGACGCCTTATTTTCCGATCTGACCAAGCGGGCATTGCGTTCCGAGTATCAAGAGCAGTTCACCGCTTACATGAAACTTGCCCTCCGAGCACAGGCGCAATCTGCACGTACGATAGAAACACTTGGCACGCTAAAGTCACCAAAACAAATTGCCTTCGTGAATCAAGCCAACATCGGCAATCAGGTACAGGTTAACAACGGCACCGAACCCACGCGCGCATGAAAAAATCAAAAAGCGCAAAGCAGACTATTGGAGATGGAGTATGGCGAACGGCTGGACACCCGAACGGCGAGCACGGCAGGCGGAGCTAATTCGACAGTGGCGTCCGTGGGAAAAAAGCACCGGTCCAACTACGGAAACGGGTAAAGTTATTGCTAGCAGGAATGGCTGGAAAGGTGGCGAGCGGGCGCTGATGCGTCAGCTTTCCCATTTTTTGCGCGGGCAGGATAGGGAACGGCGGCGATTGCTCGAAAATCCTCCTAACAAAGATCAAGGTCAGGAGTTATTGTAGAAGCGGACCTGCTAGCGTCTCGACTTACGAAGAGTGCGCCATAAAACAAAATACACGTACTAAAATAATTAAGAATAATCATATAACAAAGCAATTAATAATTAGGGATGATGAACAGTGAAATGCAAAACTTTCAGCAAAACGACAACATCATTAGGATTCGCTTTTTTTTCATTAAGCGTTGTAGCTCTTCCCGAATATACCGCAAGTGAAATTCGTACGGATTACACGGAAAATGAAGTTAAAGCTTCGCTAAAATATGAAGACAAACGACTTATTGTAAGCGGGCAAGTGGCAGGCTTCGGCAAGGATTTTGACAACGACCCTTACGTTAAACTAAATCACGCAATTTTAGGGCCTGAAGCCAAATTTGATAAAAAGCTAATCGAATACGTCTCAAGTCTACATATAGGAGACCAAGTAAGACTTATGTGTACAGGGAAACGTAAGGGGGTTTTCTCTCCAAGACTAGCCGCGTGTGTAGCTGTATTAAAGGGCTATACCGGCTCAAAAAAATGAGCGCAACACCAGCTCTTCTCGCTAGTATCTAAAGAGAATTTTCATATCTTCACTTCTGGAGCACACACAACTAATGGTCGCCTTAAGCCAGCTGTCGTTATAGCCGAACTTGAACTGTGTGGCGAAAGGCCGGATGGCATTGAACCTCGGGCTGAAAAGTATGGGATAGACGCAGGCCTTTCTCTTGCTAGCCCAATGATAGCTCGCTTCACAGATGAAAAGGCCCGCATCGATGCGAGCCTTGTTTTCAATGGTGCCGGTGAGAGCAGTCGAACCCCCGACCTTCGCATACGAACCAGCCTCTCAGCCTGACCATGGTTGTGTACTTAATTTGTGGCCCGCTAGGCGGCAGAGAAACAGCGGCGCTTGGCTGAATAACCTTAGGTTTAGCTTGCGAGCTTCTAGGAATGGTTTGTCTCTTGTCCGCCACCCAGACCATTTCTAACGAGCACTTCATCCAAGGGCAGGAAAAGATCACGCGCTTCCGAGGTGGGGGAATAAATGGGGGAATAGTTACCAGACAAAACGCGAAAGCCCCGAAAATCGGGGCTTTGCGCACTAATAGTGGCGGAGAGATAGGGATTTGAACCCTAGGAACAGTTGCCTGTTCAACGGATTTCGAATCCGTCCCGTTCGGCCACTCCGGCATCTCTCCAGCGGCGCGCATCATAGCAGTTCGTAAGCGATTGTCGAACCCCACGGCGATGCTTTTTTGCTCGCTATTCAGGATGTTGCGTTGGCCTCACGCCAATTTCGCTTCGATTGGGGTCGATCAGCATTTAGCCGATACGCAAGCAATCAGGCAGTCAGGCGAGTCAGGGCTTCGCGATACTTGTCTGCCGTCTTTTGGGCAACCTCGGCCGGCACCGGCGGTGCTGGCGGTTCCTTGTTCCAGCCAGTGGATTCGAGCCAGTCGCGAACGAACTGCTTGTCGAAGCTCGGCGGGCTGGTGCCTTCCTGGTAGCTGTCGGCTGGCCAGAAGCGGCTGGAGTCGGGCGTCAGCACCTCGTCCATGAGCGTCAGGGTGCCGTCTTCATCGAGGCCGAACTCAAACTTGGTGTCGGCAATGATGATGCCGCGGGTCGCCGCGTATTCGACGGCTGCGGTGTACAGCGCGACGGAAGCGTCACGTACCTTCGCTGCCAGTTCCTTGCCGATAACGGCTTCGCATTGTTCGAAGGAGATGTTCTCGTCGTGATCGCCGACGGCAGCCTTGGTCGATGGGGTGAAGATCGGTTGTGGCAGCTTGGCCGCTTCCTTCAACCCCGCCGGTAGCTGGATACCGCAAACGGTTCCGTTCTTTTGATATTCCTTCCAGCCCGAGCCGACAATATAACCGCGCACGATGGCCTCAACTGCAACCGGCTTCAAGCGCTTGGCGACCACCGCACGGCCTTCCACCAACGGCAGCTCCTCAGCCGCGACCACGTCTTCGACCTGGTCGCCGGTGAAGTGGTTGGGTACGAGGTATGCGAGCTTCTCGAACCAGAAGTTGGAAATCGCAGTGAGGATCTTGCCTTTCTCCGGAATCGGCTCGGCGAGGATTACGTCGAACGCCGAGAGCCGGTCAGTGGCGACCATCAGCATGCGTTTGTCGTCGATTTCATAGAGGTCACGGACCTTGCCGGAGTAGATCTTCTTCAGGCTGAGGGCGCTTGGAGTGGTCATGGCGATTCTCGCGGTTACCGAACCATTGATACGCCGCCGGAATCGACGAGACGTACCGAAGGATCTGTCATCAAACGAAACAGGCGAAACCGAATGGTTTCGCCTGGATTGGCTGGAGTCGGCTGTTTCTAGGAATCAGCCCAGGTTGTCCTTGAGCATGTTCAGCACACGACGCGCCACGTCCGCGGGAGCGATGGTATCGAGGTCTTTGTCGAGGGTGACCTGGATGTCGCCGTTCACATCTGTCACACGGACCTGATAACGCTCGGCGCGGGCCTCGATCTCTTCGCGGTCTGGCGCCCCGCCGAACAGCCGGGAGAAGAATCCAGGCTCGTCGTCTGGGTTTTCCGCGCCTTCTGCCAGGTTGATGTAGTAAACGCCCAGGCTTCGATCCAGATCCTCGACGAGGATGTCACTCGCGGCCAGCGCACGACCGACGCTCGACCAGGCGCGGTTGAAATCGGTATCGAGTTGCAACACGGGGCTGCCACTGCCAGCTTCGCTGAGCGTTACCCGGCTAGGTGCATCGAACTCACGCTCGGCCAGTAGGGAAGCTGAACCACCTTGCTCTGCGCTGCTGGTCAAGCCCGCCTGCAGCTCGTCGAGCAACACGCGATCGAGTTCAGCGTTGGCAGTTGTTTCAGGCCAGGCGATATCGGCGTTGCTGCCTGCCGGACGCTGAACGCTGAGCAGATAGATTTCGCTGGTATCGCGCTGCACGCCCGGCTCGATACGGACACGAACGCGGGTCTCGCCGTCGCCCAGGCCAAGATTGCGCACCAGTGCCGGGGCCAGTTGATCACGCGTCTGCCAGGCGGTAACGAATTCGCCGGTTTGAGGGCGCTCTTCGGCGATCTGAAAACCGTTGTCGGTAAAAAACTGTCGAGCGGCAGCCCAAACCAGCGAGGGCGAGCGCATCGCAACCAGCCAGCGTGTGTCTTCCGATGTCTGCAGACTGAATTCGCTGGTTTCCTCGGCAATCAGCAGCCGCTGCGGGCGCGGCACTTCGTATTCACCCGTAACACGGGTATCAGACACCTGCTGGGGGATTGGCAGCAGCGGGTCGATCGGACGCACTTCGGCGCCGGCAGGGACCTGCATCGGAGCGACCTGCCGCGCTTGCAGATAATCGCTACCGCGGTCGCGGAAATATCCGTCTTCGCCCCACAACCAGCCACAACCGCTGGTTCCAGAGATGATCAGGGCTAGGGTGGAGAGTCCGGCCAGTCGCTTCATGCGTGTTCCTTCATTAATAAACCAGTACACCGGATGTCGCTCAGGCCAGCACACCGGACTGGCGCATAGCCTGGCGCAGGGGTTCCTGGCAGCGCTGGCTGAGCCAGGTCAGGGGCAAACGAATACCGTCAGGCATCAAGCCCATTTCATGCAGCGCCCATTTCACCGGGATCGGATTGGCCTCGATGAATAATGTCTGGTGCAGCGGCATCAGCAACGCATTGATCGCGCGCGCCTTTTCCGCATCGCCGGCAATGGCCGCGGCACATAGCTCGCTCATGGCACGAGGCGCGACGTTCGCGGTGACGGAAATATTGCCTTTGCCGCCCATCAGCATCAGTTCAACGGCGGTGGCGTCGTCGCCGGAATAGACGAGAAATTCCTTACCGACGCGATCGAGTACCTCCTGACCGCGATTGAGGTCGCCGGTCGCTTCCTTGATACCGATGATGTTGGGCACCTTGGACAGTCGCTCGACGGTCTCCGGCAGCATGTCGCAAGCGGTGCGGCCGGGAACGTTATAGAGGATCTGCGGGATCGCCACGGCCTCGGCAATATGACGGAAGTGCAGATACATACCTTCCTGAGTCGGCTTGTTGTAGTACGGCGTGACCAGCAGGCAGGCATCGGCACCTGCCGCTTTAGCATTTTCAGTCAGCTCGACGGCTTCACGGGTGGAGTTGGCACCGGTTCCGGCAATAACCGGAATACGACCGTTGACCTGGTCCACCACCCGGCGGATCACCTCGATGTGTTCGGGCACCTCGAGCGTTGCCGACTCACCAGTGGTGCCGACCGCAACGATTGCATTGGTGCCTTCCTGTAAATGGAAATCCACCAGCTTGCTCAGGCTATCCCAATCAAGACCGCCCTGCGCGTCCATGGGAGTGACCAGCGCCACCATACTGCCCGCAATCATGCAACCACTCCTGCCGGAAAAAGAGAGGCGTAATGGTACAAGGCTCCTTTGCGCTTTGCGAGTACGCTGGACGCATCCTGCAACCAGACCGGCCACCGCGATACCGATGCACTTTTCGCACATAGCCCGTGCACGCATTCCCTCCGCCGGCGCTTTTCGCTACTCTTAGCCGTTTTCGGCTTGGCTGGCCGTCCGATTCACCCACCGCCAGGAATGCTGCATGTCCACCCCCCCAGTACCCCGCGAACAGTTTCTCGTCATCAGCGCCATGGGCCGTAGCCCAATGGAGCTCACCAATGTGCTCTGCAGAGCCAGCAACGAGAATCGCTGCGCCGTGGTCAGCACGCGTCTGACCCGACATGGCGAGTGCTGCGCATTGGTCCTGGAAATAACCGGAACCTGGGACGCCCTCGCTCGCATGGAGACGGCGCTACCGGGTCTGGCAAAAAAACATGATTTCACCACCAACGTCGTGCGCAGCGAAGCACTGGAAACCCGCCCGCAAGCGCTGCCCTACGTCGCCTATGTCAGCTCGGTTTACCGCCCGGACATTCTCAACGAGCTGTGTCAGTTCTTCATTGATCACCGCGTCGAGCTGGAAAGCCTCACCTGCGATACCTATCAGGCTCCACAGACCGGCGGCACGATGCTCAATGCAACCCTGACCGTGACTTTGCCGGCTGGTACGCAAATCAGTTGGTTGCGTGACCAGTTTCTGGATTTTGCCGACGCGCTGAATCTGGACGCACTGATTGAACCCTGGCGCCCGCAGAACCCTTGAGAAGGAAACAATCGATGCCCGTGGAAATCGACCAACCCGTTCCACCCTTCCAGGCTCAGGCCACCGGCGCCCAACAAATCAGCCCCGAAACGCTGAAGGGCAAGCAGGTGGTTTTGTACTTCTACCCGAAGGACAACACACCCGGCTGCACCACCGAAGGCCAGGGCTTTCGTGATTTGCACGATGCGTTCAGCGCGGCCAACACGCTGGTATTCGGCGTTTCGCGGGACAGCCTGAAAACCCATGAAAACTTCAAGGCCAAGCAGGCGTTCCCCTTCGAGCTTATCTGCGATAAGGATGAACAGCTCTGCCAGCTGTTCGACGTGATCAAACTGAAGAAGCTCTACGGCAAGGAATACATGGGCGTAGACCGCAGCACCTTTCTTGTCGACGTCGACGGCGTCCTACGCCAGGAATGGCGGGGTGTGAAGGTTCCCGGGCATGTCGAAGCCGTTTTGCAGGCCGCCCAGGCGCTGCATCAGCAATAAGCAGAAGGCCGGCGAAAAAGCCGGCCTTTCTCGTTCCACCTAATATTCTGACACCACTGGAACGGTGGGCGACCTGCGCGGCCAGGCATAGAGTACCGCCTTGAACAACGTGGCCAGAGGGATCGCGAAGAACACCCCCCAGAAGCCCCATAGACCGCCGAAGAGTAGAACCGAGCAGATAATGACTACGGGGTGCAGGTTCACCGCCTCGGAAAACAGCAAGGGCACCAGGACGTTGCCGTCCAGCGCCTGAATGATTGCGTAGGCCACCATCAGGTAAATGAACTGATCACCCAATCCCCATTGAAACAAACCAATCAAGGCGATGGGAATGGTCACGACAGTGGCGCCGATGTAAGGCACCACCACGGAAATGCCCACCAGCAACGCCAGCAAGGCCGCATAGTTCAGTTCCAGCGCAACGAAGACCGCATACGACACCACGCCGCAAATCAGAATCTCGATTGCCTTGCCGCGAATATAGTTGGCGATCTGCACATTCATTTCCTGGGACACCTGGGTTATCAACGCCCGTTCCCGCGGCAGATAGCCGCTCAGCCAGCCACTGATCTGCTGGCGATCCTTAAGGAAGAAAAACACCAGGATCGGCACCAGGATCAGGTAGATCATCAGGCTTAACAGCAGCGGCAGGCTGGACAGCGATGAGGTCAGTACCACCTGGCCGTAACGCCCGATTTCTCCGCGGATGAAATCTATGCCACGCAGTACCTGCTCTTCAGTGAGTAACTGCGGATAACGCTCAGGCAGAAGAAGCAAAAGAGACTGCCATTCCACCAGCATCCGCGGTAACTCATTGAACAGTGTCAGCAGCTGCTGCCATACCAACGGCCCAAGGAACAGGATGAAAACCGTGAGCAGCCCGACGAACATAAGGAAAACCAGCCAGACCGCCACTAAATGCGGGATTCTGATGCGCTCCAGCGCGCCGACCAGACCTTGCATCAGAAACGCCAGCACCAGACCAGCGATGACCGGCGCCAACATGTCTCCGAACGTGAGCACCGCAGCAAAGGCGACCGCCAGCAATACGGCCAGCACCACGGCTTCCTCGTCAGAAAAATATCGATGGATCCAGCCGCGAAGTACATTGAGCATCTGCAATCCTTCGGCCCTCAGGCCTTGCGCAGCCAGTAACGATAGAGACCATCATCCACTTCTTCATGCAACAACGCATGGCCGGCCAGCTTGGCGAAACTGCGGAAATCCCGCTGCGAGCCCGGGTCCGTCGCGGTAACTTTCAGCACCTGACCGCTGTCCAGTCGATTGAGCTCCAGTTTCGCCTTGAGCAGCGGCATTGGACAGTCCAGCCCAACCGCGTCCAGCTCGGCGTCGCAGGCAGCGCCGGGCGCACCCTGTTCAGTCATGATCATCTCCTCGAAAAAGGGTCGCAGGATACCGAGCTGCGCCCAGCCCTGGCCAGCCACCCGGACACAAGGCTACAGTAGCGTTCCTGCTTTGATGAGCCAGTCTGGATGAAATTGCTGCGCCCTACCCTGCTGACGCTAGCGTGCCTGATCGGGCAACCGGTTATAGCCGATGATCTGCCCTCCCTCGGCGATTCCAGCTCGGGCATCGTCTCGCCGGAACAGGAACATCAACTGGGCCGCGCCTGGCTCAGCCTGCTGCGCGGCCAGGTCCCGCAGCTGTCGGACCCGTTATTGAAGGACTATCTGGAGCGCAGCGTATATCGCTTGGCCGAGACCAGCCAGTTGCAGGATCGGCGCTTGGAATTCGTGCTACTCGACAGCCCACAACTGAACGCATTTGCCGCACCGGGCGGCATTATCGGCGTCAACGGCGGGCTGTTCCTCCATGCCCAGACCGAAAGCGAGTACGCCTCGGTGCTGGCACACGAATTGGCGCACCTATCCCAACGCCATTTTGCCCGAGGCTTGGAAGCGCAGAAGCGCATGCAACTGCCACTGATGGCGGCGATGCTCGCCGGAGTAGTCGCGGCAGCCGCCGGCGCGGGTGATGCAGGTATCGCTGCGATCCTTTCGACCCAGGCCGCCGCTATCCAGGCGCAGCGGCGCTTTTCCCGGCAGAACGAACAGGAAGCCGATCGCATCGGTATCGTCAATCTCGAACGGGCCGGCTACGACCCAAGGGCGATGCCAGAGATGTTCGGTCGTCTGATGCGCCAGTATCGCTACGACCAGAAACCACCGGAGTTTCTTCTCACCCACCCGGTCACCGAATCGCGCATCGCCGACACCAAGAACCGCGCCGAGCAATATCCAGAGGGCGGAGTTGAAGACAGCCTGCGGTATCAACTGATGCGCGCACGAGTGGACCTGAAATTCGAAAGCACACCAGGGCTCAGCGCCAAGCGCTTCCGGGCGATGCTCAGCGAAGATGAGAGCCTCGACGCTGCCCGTTATGGCCTGGCGCTGGCGCAGATCAAGAGCGGCCAGCTCGAGGAGGCGGCCGCCAGCCTGCAACCGCTGCTGAAGAAAGAGCCGGACGACGCCACTTACAATCTGGCCCAGATCGAGCTGGACATCACCGCGAATCGCCTTGCCGCAGCACGCGAACGAACCCATCACCTACTTGAGCTGTACCCCAGCAGTTACCCGGTGCGCCAGACGCACATCGACCTGCTGATCAAGGAGAACAAGCTGCAGGAGGCCGAGCGGGAACTAGACAAACTGGTCGAAACACGCCCCAAGGATCCGGACATCTGGTATCAGGTCTCGGAGATCCGCGGCCTCACCGGAAATATCATCGGCCTGCACCAGGGCCGCGCGGAATTCTTCGCGCTGGTCGGCGATTACGACAAGGCGATCGAACAGCTGGATTTTGCCAAACGCCGCTCAGATAACTTTCAGACAGCCGCACGTATCGACGCCCGACAGAAACAGCTGATCGAAGAGAAGCGAATGGTCGAGGAAATGTTGCGCTAAATGTTTGCGGCGCCGAGCAAGCGCCGCTTGCAGACAGGCAACAGGCAACAGGCAACAGGCAACAGGCGCAAAGCCTACATTGCGTCAGGAGCAATTCAAGCGTTGCCAGCCTGGCTGATACGCGCCGCCTGGGTAAAGTCCAGCATTCGCTTGAGAGGTTTGATCGCTCGCGGGACCAGTGCAGAATCAACGAAGATCTCGTTACTGCCAGTACGCAGACAATCCAGGGTCCGCTCGAGGGTATTCATCGCCATCCACGGGCAATGGGCACAACTGCGGCAGGCAGCGCCGCTACCGGCAGTTGGCGCCTCGACGAAAGCCTTGTCGGGACACAGCTGCTGCATCTTGTAGAAGATGCCGCGGTCGGTGGCGACGATAAAGGTAGAGTTCGGCAGCGTCTGCGCCGCCTTGATCAACTGGCTGGTGGAGCCGACCGCATCTGCCAGCGCGATCACTGATTCCGGCGACTCGGGATGAACCAGAACGGCGGCATCGGGATACAGCGCCTTCATGTCTTCGAGCTGCTTGGCCTTGAACTCCTCATGGACGATACATGCGCCATCCCACAGCAGCATGTCGGCACCGGTTTCGCGCTGCACGTAGCTACCGAGGTGCTTGTCGGGCGCCCAGATAATCTTCTCTCCGTTATCCATCAGGCTTTCGACGATTTCCAGCGCACAACTCGACGTAACCACCCAGTCGGCCCGCGCCTTAACGGCCGCCGATGTATTGGCATAGACGACCACGGTGCGCTCTGGATGCTGATCACAGAACGCCGAAAATTCCTCTACGGGACAGCCGAGATCCAGCGAACAGGTTGCATCCAGGGTGGGCATCAGCACCCGCTTTTCAGGGTTGAGGATTTTCGCCGTCTCACCCATGAACTTAACGCCAGCGACCACCACCGTCGTCGCCGAATGTTCGTTGCCGAACCGAGCCATCTCCAGCGAGTCGGAGACACATCCGCCGGTTTCCTCGGCCAGCGCCTGAATCACTGGATCGGTGTAGTAGTGCGCCACGAGCACCGCATTCTGCCGTTTCAACTCGACGGCAATATCGCTACGTAACTGCGCTTCCTGTTCGGGCGTCAACGGCTTGGGCTGCTTGGCCGCCAGGTGAGCCTGCACAAGGATGCGTTCGGGTATCTGCGTCATGGTCGCGGGTCCTGCAAAGCACGTTATTGCATGAGATGCCGAGTATAACCCGGTCAACCGATCGTTTCGGGCGAGACGAGGGCGGGTGCAGCGCGGTATCACCCTGCCCGCTCAAGGGGGCAGGAATACTAGCCGAAGCATCTGCAAAAGGGAAAGCGAGGGATAGGCAGGCCACGCCTTTGCGTGGCCCGAAAAAAACCATCAGCATTCAGCCGGCTTGAAAAGCTATTGCGCTCGGTTATGCGGCGTTAAACACAGGCTCGACTGCGAGCTCAGTCAAAAATATGCATTGCAAATGAAAACCGCCGGCATTCGCCGGCGGTTATTTCGATCACGCATCCTTGAGCATGTGGCCGCGCTCTTCCAGATTGATGTGCCAGTTCATGGCCTCACGCAGCATATGCGGCGTCTGACCGCCCCGATCACACGCACCTTCGAAGTATTGGTTCAGCGCTTCACGGTAGGACGGATGCACACAATTATCGATGATCATGCGTGCACGCTCGCGCGGCGCCAGCCCACGCAGATCGGCCAGGCCCTGCTCAGTAACAAGGATTTCAACGTCGTGCTCGGTATGGTCCACGTGCGCAACCATCGGCACAACACTGGAAATGTTGCCGCCCTTGGCGATCGACTTGGTCACGAAGATAGCCATATGCGCGTTACGCGCAAAATCACCGGAACCACCGATGCCGTTCATCATCTTAGTGCCGCCAACATGCGTCGAGTTGACGTTGCCGTAGATGTCGAATTCCAATGCGGTATTGATGCCCACTATACCGAGACGGCGCACCAGCTCCGGATGGTTGGAGATTTCCTGTGGGCGCAGCACAAGCTTGTCCTTGTACTTTTCCAGGTTGCCGAACACGCGATCATTGCAACGCTCGGACAGGGTGATGGAGCAGCCCGACGCAAACTTCATCTTGCCAGCGTCGATCAGTTCGAACGTGCAATCCTGAAGAACTTCGGAGTACATCACCAGATCTTCGAACGGCGAATCGATCAGACCGCACACTACGGCGTTAGCGATATTACCGATACCGACCTGCATCGGGCCGAGGTTCTTCGCCATCCGGCCGGCAGCGACTTCTTTCTTGAAAAACTCGACCAGATGATCGGCGATGGCCTGGGTTTCGTCATCAGCCGGAGTAACAGTGGAGTAGGAGTCTGGCTGCTCGGTAATGACAATGGCAGCGATCTTCGCAGGATCAACCGGAATGGCGGTAGTACCGATACGGTCGTCGACCTTGGTCAACGGAATCGGTCCACGATTCGGGCGCTCGCCCGGGAAGTAAATGTCGTGCAGACCTTCCAGGTTCGGGTTATGCGCATAGTTCAGCTCGACGATTATCTTGTCGGCGAATACAGCCAAGTTGGCGGAGTTGCCCACAGAAGTAGTCGGGACGATGTGACCCTGTTCCGTGATGCTCACTGCCTCGATGATAGTTACATCAGGACGCTTGATCTGATGGTTACGCATCTGCTCGACGGTATGGGAAAGGTGCTGGTCAATGAACATGACCTCGCCCTGGTTGATTGCCTTGCGTAGGACGGCGTCCGCCTGGAACGGCCCACGACGTGCCAAGAGGCCGGCTGCAGCCATCTTTCCATCCAGATCATTACCCAGGCTGGCGCCGGTGATCAGGCTGATCTTCAGCTTCTCGTCCTTTGCGCGGTCGATCAGCGCAAGGGGCACTGCTTTGGCCTCGCCCGCGCGGGTAAAGCCGCTCATACCGACAGTCATACCGTCGTGAATAAGTGTAGCGGCCTCTTGGGCGCTCATGACCTTGCTCTGCAGGGAGGACAAGCGGATGCGATCAGAAAACATTTGAGCCTCAAACCAACGGACAATCGGGAGGTCAAAGTCTATTACGTTTAATCTCGCCCCATTCACAGACAAAGGTCGTAGAGAAAGGGGGCTCATAGCTAAGCGATTTATCGTTTTGCTTTTCGGCAGAATTCCAAGGGCATAAAAAAACCGGACGACCTTTTGGCCTCCGGCTTTGATCTCACTAGGAGAATTTGGTGGGTCGTGTGGGATTCGAACCTACGACCAATTGGTTAAAAGCCAACTGCTCTACCAACTGAGCTAACGACCCAATGCGGAGCGCATGATACTGATTTGATTGATTAAATCAACCATTTTTTAAAGGCAGCTCAGCGATAACGAGTCGGATCTACGACACCGGCCTCTTCAAAGCCGGCGGCGCGCAGGCGGCAACTGTCGCATTTACCACAGGCACGACCATCCTCATCGGCCTGGTAGCAAGAAACCGTCACGGCGTAATCGACGCCTAGCCGAACACCGGCCTGAACGATTTCCGCCTTACTGAGGTTCTGCAAAGGCGCGCGAATGGCAAAGCCCTGCCCTTCTACACCAGCCTTGGTCGCGAGATTGGCCATGCGCTCGAACGCATCGATGAACTCCGGACGACAATCGGGATAACCGGAATAATCGATCGCGTTCACCCCGATGAAGATATCTCGCGCACCGAGCACTTCAGCCCAGCCTAGCGCCAGGGAGAGAAATACCGTATTGCGAGCCGGTACGTAGGTCACCGGTATTCCTTCGCCGATTTCCTCAGGCACGGCAATGCTGCTATCGGTCAGCGCAGAACCGCCGATGCCATTGAGATCCATGCCGATCACTTTGTGCTCGACCACACCCAACTGGCACGCGACTCGCTCTGCCGCCTGCAGCTCCGCGCGGTGGCGCTGACCATAATCGAAGCTCATAGTGTAGCAAGCGTATCCTTGCGCCTTTGCCATCGCGACCACGGTCGCAGAGTCGAGCCCGCCAGAGAGAAGGATTACGGCTTTCTTATCAGTCATTGCGTTACCTATCGAATACACCGGAACATCCTGCGAGCCCCGGATTGATATCAGTGGCCGGGCGCGTCGTTCCAGAGGATCTTGTGCAGCTGAAGCTGCAGTCGCACCGGGAGATTGTCGCTGACGATCCAGTCGGCCAACGCACGCGCATCGATCTGCCCGTGACTGGGCGAAAACAGCACCTCGCCAGCGCGAGCATCCAGCCGGTACTCGATAAGTTTGGATACCGCCCAGTCGTAATCGTCGCGCGAACAAATGACGAATTTCACCTGATCGTTGCGCGTCAGATGGCCGATATTCTCGTAGAGATTGCGACTCACCTCTGCCGAGCCTGGCGTTTTCAAGTCAACTACCCGACTCACTCGCTCATCGGTCACGGAAATATCCAGGGCACCACTGGTTTCCAACGACACCTCGTAGCCAGCATTGCAGAGACTCTCTAGCAGTGGCGCACAATTCGGCTGGGCAAGCGGCTCGCCACCCGTAACGCAGACGTAGCGAGGCCTATAGGAAGCAATACGCTCGAGAATTGCCTCAAGCGACATGATCTCGCCACCGCTGAATGCGTAGGCGGTATCGCAGTATTGACAGCGCAGGGGACAGCCAGTCAGGCGGACGAACACAGTGGGCAGGCCACTGGTACGCGTCTCCCCCTGCAGCGAGTAGAAAATCTCGGAAATTCGCAGGGTATGATGCATATCAGCCACGGGCGTGACGGCTAAACAGGCCATCCGCCTCCGTTGCGGGAAAAGGGGGAGCGATTCTAACGAAAAAACCCGCCAATGGGCGGGTTTTGTTCACCAAAGCCGAATTCGAGCTATCGGCTCAATTGGCGCTGCGCCAACTGGGCGGCCGAACTGTTTGGGTAGTCGGCAATGATTTGGCGGAGAATCCCGTTGGCCTTGTCACGATTTCCCAGGCGCACCTCGACATCTGCAAGTTTATACAGCGAATCCGGCACCTTGTTGTGCTGCGGATAGGCCTGACTGACTTTGGCGAACGCCTGGCCTGCGCCCTGCAAGTCGCCCTTGGCAAGGTTCACCTCACCCAGCCAGTACTGCGCGTTACCAGCGTACGGACTGCTGGGATACTTGCGCAAGAAGGCGGCGAAAGCCTGGCTGGCCTTATCGAAATCCTTCGCCTTGATCAGGTCAAAGGCGGCGTCGTAATACAGCTTTTCCTTTTCAGGATCGGCTGATTGATTACTCGCCGTATCTTGTGCTGAGGTGCCGGCAGGCGCCTGCACTGAGCCACCGACGGCATTGCTACCCGCCGCTGGAGAATTCTGGCTAGCCGACCCGCCCAATGAGGCGTCCGACAAGCGACGATCCAAATTTTGATAACGCTCCAGCCCTTCCTGTTTCAGCTGCTGGATCTCGTTCTGTTGCACTTCGAGCATGCCGCGCAATTGCGCGATCTCTTCCTGCATCTGTTGTAGCTGAACGAAGAGCATGCCCTGTGCCGAAGACGGAGCAGCTGCTCCGCCCCCAGCATAGGCACCGCCAGTATCTGCCCCAGATGAATAACCCGACTCAGGCGCACCACCTTGGGCTTGCGAGTCGTATTCCACTACCGGGACCTGGGCCGCCGCAAAAAGCGGCAGACCAAGCGCTATAAGCGTCAGAGCGTAACGGTGCTTGAGCATGGCTTTTTACTTACGCAGTTCAACGCGACGGTTCTGGGCCCAGGACTGCTCGTCGTTACCCATGGCAACCGGACGCTCTTCGCCGTAGGAAACCAGTTCCAGCTGAGCAGGCGATACGCCCTGCAGAACCAGATAGCGCTGAACGGCTTTGGAGCGACGCTCACCCAGCGCCATGTTGTACTCGCGAGTGCCACGCTCGTCAGTGTGGCCTTCCAGTACAACACGGTTGCCAGCGGACTTCAGATCTTTGGCATGAACGTCCAGAGCGCGCATGGCTTCCGGCTTCAGGTCCGAGCTGTCGTATTCAAAGTAGAAAGTGGTGATGGCGCGCAGAGCAGCTTCTTCGCCACTCATGCTGCCGTCAACGGCACCGCTGTCAGCGCCATAGCCAGCGTTCGGATCCATGGCGGTGGAACCTTCGCCAGAGTCATCGCCACCCTTGGACGAACAACCAACAGCTACAGCCATAGCCAGAGCCAGCGCAGCGAACTTACCGAATTTCAGCATTTCCATGTATAACAACCCCAGGTGTGTTTTGGTTAGGTGAAGCGTTGATACCGCATCAGTTCAGGTAAGGGGACCACGATGGCTCACGGACTTCGCCTTGAGCAGTAGGAAGCGGGAGCCTAACTCGACCATTGATTGATACGAGCATCAAGACTCCCCGGCCCTGCTGGCGGGTCGCGTAGATTAGCATGGTGCCATTAGGCGCAACAGTGGGCGACTCATCTAAACTCGTTTCGGAGAGTATCCGCAAATTACCGCGTTGCAGGTCCTGTGCCGCCACCTTGAAATTGGTATAGCCCTCTTGGCGATGGATCATCACGAGCGTCTTCTCGTCTGCAGAAAGCTTCGGGTTGGCATTGTAGTTACCAACGAACGTAACACGCTCGGCGTTATTGCCACCGAGGCGCTGCTTGTAGATCTGAGGTTTGCCAGCACGATCCGAGGTGAAGTAAATCGTCTGACCGTCAGCACCCCAGAAAGGCTCTGTGTCGATCGCATAATGGTTGGTCAATCGCTGCAGTTGGCGGGACCCTAAATCCATGACATAGATTTCCGGATTGCCATCCTTCGACAGCACGAACGCCAAGCGATTGCCGTCGGGCGAAAATGCCGGAGCACCGTTGAGACCCTCGAAGTTGGTGATCTGTTCGCGGCGACCGGTATCGATGTGCTGCATAAAAATACGAGGACGTTTCTGCTCGAACGAGACGTAGGCGATACGACGGCCATCGGGCGAATAACGCGGTGACAGAATCGGTTCACGCGATTGCAGCAACGTCACGGCACGCGCACCGTCGTAATCGGAACGTTGGAGGGTGTAGCGCGTGTTGGCGCCACCGAGTCGTTCGACGGTGACATAGAGCAGACGCGTGGAGAACGCGCCCCTGATCCCTGTGAGTTTCTCGAACGCCTGATCGGCTGCGTAATGCGCCATGTCACGCAGCTGGTCTTGGCCACCGCCGACAGTGCCGCTCATCACCGACTGCTCGGTAGTCACGTTGAAGACCTCGTAGCGGACCTGCAGCTTGCCACCGGATGGCTCGATGTTGCCCACCATGACGTACTGGGCGCCCAGTGCCTTCCAGTCCCGAAAGATGACCTCGCTGCCGCGGGTCGGCATGCTGATCATGTTTTGCTTGGGGATTGGCTGGAATAGCCCTGAATTGCGTATGTCGTTGCCGATAATCTCGGCCATGTCTTCTGGCAAAACGCTACCGCCCTGCCAGCCGAACGGCACCACGGCGATGGGAATCGCGCGATCGGCACCACTGGTGACGACGATATTCTTCTCCTGAGCTACGGCATTGCCCAGCACGAAGAGGAGAAGGACGATAAAACCTCGAAGGTAATTGATCACAACGCAAGGTCCTCAGGCGTAAATGTCATCGTAAACGAGCGGTACGGCTGGAATTCTTGAGCAGAAAGACCCTGCATCTCGGTCAGCCGACCAATATTTTTCACCGCGGCTACCGCGGAATTATCGAACGGCGCATTACCACTCGATCGTGAAACACTCACAGCGGTGATGGTCCCGTCCGGCAGCATATTGACCTGCAGCGAGACCGACATATTGTTCCTGGCCGACGGCGGCCGGGTCCAACCCTCCGCGGCTCGCATGCGGATCAGATCATCGAAATTACCAGCCACTTGGTCGCCTTGGGTATCCGCCATGGCCTGCTGTCGCTCGGTATCTTCTGATAGCAACTCGGCAAGCGCCTGCGCTTTCTTGTCTTCTGCGGCTTTGCGAGCCGACTCGGCTGCAGCTTTTTTCTTCGCCTCTTCTGCAGCCTTTTTCTTTGCGGCTTCAGCTGCGGCCTTTTTCTTGGCATCTTCTGCCGCTTTCTTCTTAGCGGCTTCGGCAGCGGCTTTCTTCTTCGCTTCCTCTTCAGCCGCCTTTTTCTTCGCGGCCTCGTCTGCCGCTTTTTTCTTGGCGATATCGGCTAGCTTCTTCTGCTCGGCCGCTTTGGCATCTTCCGCTTTTTTAGCGTCAGCGGCTTTCTTGGCCGCATCAGCCTTTGATGCTTCGGCCTTTCGAGCCTCATCAGCGTTCTTTTGTTCCGCAGCTTTGGCTGCAGCCTGCTTCTGCTGCTCGACCTTGCGCTGCTCCATCTGTTCGGCTTCGTACTGCTTGGCTGCAGTTTTCTGGGCCTCGCCAGCGATCTTCTGATTGGTCTGGGTTTTCGCCTGGCTTTGCGACTTGAGCTGATACAGCGTCGCTTGGACGAACGGCTTGGACGGTGGTAACTCCGGCGTCATGGCAAAGCTGACGAAGAGCATCCCAAAAATGATGATGTGCAGCCCAACCGCCAGAATGGTTGGCCAGTAGTAACTCTCCGAGCGCGAACGATCCAACTTTTGCATCAAGGCGCCTCGGTAATCAGGCCGACGTTACCGACGCCCGCTTCCTGCAACCCGCCCATGGCGGACATCACCGAACCGTAGTCCACCGCCTTGTCGCCGCGCACGAATACCTGGACTTGCTTACCCTGGCTACGGTTCTGATTCATGATCGCGGTGACCGCCTTGGTCATTTCGTCCAGCGTCAATGCCTGGTCCTGCACGGTATCGGTATCAACCTCGCTGCCGATGTTCCAGTAGTAGGTCTTGTCCGCCTTGATCGAAATGGTCAGTACCTGAGCGTCGTTATCCTGAGGTAAAACTTCGCTGCTGACTTTCGGCAGGTCGACCTTCACGCCCTGGTTGAGCATCGGGGCGGTAACCATGAAAATCACCAGCAACACCAGCATCACGTCGATGTACGGCACCACGTTCATCTCGGCGACGGGTTTGCGTCTTTTGCGAATTCTTGCCATGGCCAGCGGGCCTCAATCTTCGGTGGTGTGAACTTTGCGATGGAGGATCGCCTGGAATTCATCGGCGAAGGTGTAGTAACGGCCGATGAGCATCTCGCCACGCGCAGAGAAACGGTTATAGGCAATGACAGCTGGAATCGCCGCGAAAAGGCCGATTGCCGTGGCAATCAGCGCTTCAGCAATGCCAGGAGCCACAGTAGCCAGGGTCGCCTGTTGAACCTGCGCCAAGCCGCGGAACGAGTTCATGATGCCCCAGACCGTGCCGAACAGGCCGATGTAGGGACTGGTGGAGCCAACAGTGGCGAGAAACGGCAAGCTCTGCTCGAGCTTCTCTTCCTCGCGGGAAATCGCTACGCGCATGGCGCGGTTGACGCCATCCATGACCGCATCCGGATCGACACCCTGCTGCTGACGCAGACGGGAGAACTCCTTGAAGCCGGCGCGGAAGATCTGCTCGACACCCGAATCCGGATCAGGATTGCTGCCGGCCTGACGGTAGAGCTTGGACAGGTCGATACCCGACCAGAAACGCTCTTCGAAGGTGTCAAGCGAACGCTTGGCAGCACGCAGCATGTTGCCGCGCTGGAAAATCAGAATCCATGATGTCACCGAGGCGCCCACCAGAATCAACATGACCAACTGAACCACAAAGCTGGCATTGCTGATCAGGCTCCACATGGACATATGATCGACGTTGGCTTCCACGCTTACTCTCCTGCTGGGGGTAGACCCGACCCGGCGAAGGCTGCGCGCAGCGCTTCGGGAATGGGGCGGGGTTTCAAACTCTCGGTGCGCACACAGGCCACCACGAACTGCCCTTCGCAGAGCAGCAAATTATCTTTCGCTCGTCGCACCTGCTGTTTGAAACGCAGACTAGCGCGCTTGATTTCCACCACCTCGGCAGTTACCAGCAGCTCATCGTCCAGCCGCGCCGGTGCGTGATAACGCGCTTCGCTGGAATGCACGACGAAAAGCAGGTCTTCACCAACCAGCTGCGACTGGGCGAAGCCCAGACTGCGTAACCGTTCGGTACGGGCCCGCTCCATGAATTTAAGGTAATTGACGTAATAAACGATGCCGCCAGCATCGGTGTCTTCGTAATAGACGCGACAGCGATGGGAGAACGGTTGAGCATGTGATTCCGCGCGCATACTAGTGCCAGGCCCTGCAAATGCCAATCAGGTGTAAGAACAATATTTTTGTCACTCTGTGTCGCCGCTGAAGAGGTCAGCTACTGGCGAATCGCCCATGCGTTTCGGCAGGTTCAGGCCGAAATGCAGGTAGGCGTGACGAGTGACAACCCGCCCACGCGGCGTGCGCATGATGTAGCCCTGCTGGATCAGATAGGGCTCGAGGACGTCCTCGATAGTGTGGCGTTCCTCGCTGATTGCAGCAGCCAGGTTATCGACGCCGACTGGTCCGCCATCGAACTTCTCGATCAGCGTCAGCAGCAACCGTCGATCCTGATGATCCAAGCCCCGCTCGTCCACGTCGAGCATGTTCAGCGCGAGGTCTGCTGTACCGCGAGTTATTTCGCCGTTACCACGAACTTCGGCAAAATCCCGCACCCGACGTAGCAGGCGGTTGGCGATGCGCGGCGTACCGCGGGCACGACGCGCAATTTCGAAAGCGCCTTCGGCCTCGATGACCAGACCAAGGATGCCTGCGGACCGGCTGACGATGGTCGCCAGATCCGCAGTGGAGTAGAACTCCAATCGCTGCACGATACCGAAACGATCACGCAGTGGGTTTGTCAGCATACCGGCCCGGGTCGTTGCCCCGACCAGGGTGAAAGGCGGCAGATCGAGCTTGATTGAACGCGCAGCAGGACCTTCGCCGATCATGATGTCCAGCTGAAAATCTTCCATCGCCGGATACAGTACTTCTTCCACGATGGGCGACAACCGGTGGATCTCGTCCACGAACAGAACGTCACCCTCTTCAAGATTCGTCAGCAAAGCTGCTAGATCGCCAGGTCGCTCGAGCACCGGCCCCGAGGTGCTTTTGATCGAGACACCCATTTCCTGCGCGATGATATTGGCCAGCGTGGTTTTGCCGAGCCCCGGCGGACCGAAGATCAAGGTGTGATCGAGCGCTTCGCGGCGCCCACGCGCGGCGCGGATAAACAGATCCATCTGCTCACGAACGACCGGTTGACCGATATATTCGGCCAGGCTCAGCGGACGGATGGCACGATCGAACTGCTCTTCGCGGTCGCGACCAGCGGCGGTAACCAGGCGATCAGCTTCGATCACTAGACCATTCCCTTGAGTGCGCGGCGGATCAGGTCTTCACTGCTCAAATCGACTTCCTGTACAGCGGATACGGCACGACTGGCCTCTTGCGGCTTGAAACCGAGGGAGATCAAGGCGCTGACTGCGTCGTTCTCGGCGCTTGAGACTGCCACAGATCCGCGGGGTTCCACCACCAAGGTGGCGATGGACGGCATGGTTTCCCACGCCTTGAAACGATCCTTGAGCTCGACCAGCAAACGCTCGGCGGTCTTCTTGCCCACCCCCGGAATTTTCACCAGCACCGACGTATCCTGCGCCTGGACGCAACGTACCAGCTCGTCCACTTCGAGTCCCGACATCAGCGCCAGCGCCAATTTCGGCCCCACTCCGTTAAGCCGAATCAGTTCGCGAAACAGCTCGCGATCACGCTTTTCAGCAAACCCGTACAGCAGATGCGCGTCTTCACGCACCACGAGATGAGTATGAAGCGTGACCGGTTCGCCTATCGATGGCAGGCGATACAAGGTGGTCATGGGCACCTCGATTTCGTAGCCAACGCCATTGACGTCCAGAATCAGATGAGGGGGCTGCTTTTCTGCCAGGGTGCCACGCAAGCGTCCAATCACTGTGATGCGTCCTCGTTCGACCCGCGATTCTTGAGCAGATCGGGTTGTTCTACCTTGCCCCGACGCATACGCCGGGACGATGAATTACAGTCGCAGGCGCCCGCCTCTTCGCTTGGCGCCGGCCAGGCCATGTGGAATCAGGCTCTGGCGGTGGTGCGCATGGCACAGAGCGATCGCCAGGGCATCGGACGCATCGATCTGTGGTTTCTGCACCAGTTTCAGCAGATGCATCACCATCATCTGCACCTGCTGCTTGTCAGCCCCACCGGTTCCGGCAATGGCCTGCTTGACCTGCGTAGCGGTGTATTCGGCGATTTCCAAACCCTGCTCCGCCGCCGCCACGATCGCGGCGCCGCGAGCCTGCCCCAGTTTGAGCGCGGAATCAGCGTTGCGCGCCATGAAGACCTGCTCGATGCCCATGGTCACAGGACCATGCAGGCGAATCACCTCGCTGACGCCAGTGAACACCGCTTGCAGGCGCGCGGAGAGTTCACCGCTGCCGGTGCGAATACAGCCGGACGCCACATATTCGCAGTTGCGACCGTTATCCCGCACTACGCCGTAGCCGGTAATTCGTGAACCAGGGTCGATGCCCAGGATAAGCGTCATGCAGTCGCCATACTGTCTATTTATCCAGGCGCCAGTATAAGGAGCTCGTTACAAGACGACCAGCGACATAACGAGACGCCATGACCAAGCAACAAAAAGCCGGAAGCACCGAGGGTAGCTTCCGGCTTCCGATGCCGCGCTACGGATCAGTCCAACTGATCCATAATCTCGTCCGGAATCTCGGCGTTATGGTAGACGTTCTGCACGTCATCCAGATCTTCCAGCGCATCGATCAGACGCAGTACTTTCTGGGCGGTTTCCAGGTCGACGACCGGCGCAGCAATCGAGGGGATCATGGCTATGTCGGCCTCCTCGCCTTTGAACCCAGCGGCACTCAGCGCCTCGTTGGCAGTATGGAAATCGGCAAAGCTGGTGGATACCAGCGCCGAACCATCTTCCCCCATCTCCACGTCGTCGGCACCAGCATCCAGCGCCGCCTCCATCAACGCATCCTCGTCCACGCCCGCCGCGAAGCTGATCTGCCCCTTGCGATCGAACATGTAGGCGACCGAGCCGTCGGTACCCAGGTTGCCGCCGTGCTTGCTGAAGGCATGACGCACCTCCGCCGCGGTGCGGTTACGGTTATCGGTCATGGCCTCGACGATGATGGCCACGCCGCTGGGTGCGTAACCCTCATAGGTCAGCTCCGCCATGTTGTCGGCGTCGTTGGTGCCGGCCCCACGTGCGATAGCGCGGTCGATGGTGTCGCGGGTCATGTTGGCGACCAGCGCCTTGTCCACAGCCAGTCGCAGGCGCGGATTGTCGGCGGGAATCGGCCCGTTCTTCGCCGCAACGGTCAACTCGCGAATGATCTTGGTGAAAATCTTGCCACGCTTGGCGTCCTGGCGCCCCTTGCGGTGCTTGATGTTGGCCCATTTGGAATGACCAGCCATTAACTGCCTCCCTTTCTGATCAACTTTTTCATCTTGCTGAAACCAAGAGCCCAGGTTTCCCTGGGCTCCAGCGCCGCTGTCATTCGGCTTTCGGCTGCTCGCGCAGGCGAATGTGCAATTCACGCAATGCCTTGGCATCCACCGCACCCGGCGCCTGGGTCATCACGTCCGCAGCGCTCTGGGTTTTCGGGAAGGCGATCACTTCGCGGATCGACTGCGCGCCGGTCATCAGCATCACCAGACGATCCAGGCCGAACGCCAGACCACCGTGAGGCGGCGCGCCGTACTTCAGCGCATCGAGCAGGAAGCCGAACTTCTCGTTCTGCTCCGCCTCGTCGATACCGAGGATACGGAATACGGTCTGCTGCATTTCCTTGCGATGAATACGAATCGAGCCGCCACCCAACTCGGTGCCGTTGAGCACCATGTCGTAGGCACGCGAGAGCGCACCGACCGGATTGGCTTCAAGTTCCTCGGGGGTGCATTTGGGTGCGGTGAAGGGATGGTGCAGCGCGCTCAGCGAGCCATCATCGTTCTCTTCGAACATGGGGAAGTCTACGACCCACATCGGCGCCCATTCGCAGGTCAGCAACTTCAGATCGTGCCCCAGCTTGATACGCAGCGCGCCCAGGGCCTCGGAGACGACTTTGGCCTTGTCCGCGCCAAAGAAGACGATGTCGCCATCGACCGCACCGACGCGATCGAGGATGACGTTGAGTTTGTCTTCGGGGATGTTCTTGACGATCGGCGACTGCAGACCTTCGACGCCCTTGTCGCGCTCGTTGACCTTGATATAGGCCAGCCCCTTGGCACCGTAGATGCCGACGAACTTGGTGTAGTCGTCGATCTGCTTGCGCGGCATGCTTGCCCCGCCCGGTACGCGCAGCGCGGCGACGCGGCACTTGGGATCGTTCGCCGGACCGCTGAACACCTTGAATTCGACCTGTTGCAGCTGATCGGCCACGTCGACCAGCTCCAGCGGAATGCGTAGGTCCGGCTTGTCGGAACCGTAACGACGCATGGCTTCTTCGAACGGCATGTGCGGGAACTCACCGAACTCGACGCCCAGCACTTCTTTAAACAGTTTGCGCACCATGCCTTCGGTGATGCCGATGATGTCTGATTCGTCGAGGAAGCTGGTCTCGATGTCGATCTGGGTGAATTCCGGCTGACGATCGGCGCGCAGATCTTCATCGCGGAAACACTTGGCGATCTGGTAGTAGCGATCGAATCCCGCCACCATTAGCAACTGCTTGAACAGCTGTGGCGACTGCGGCAGCGCGAAGAAGCTACCGGGATGGGTGCGGCTGGGCACCAGATAGTCGCGCGCACCTTCTGGAGTGGCACGGGTGAGGATCGGCGTTTCTACATCGAGGAACCCATTTTCATCGAGATAGCGACGAATGCTGGTGGTGATACTCGAACGCAGCTTGAGCTTCTCCGCCATTTCCGGGCGACGCAGATCGATGAAGCGATAGCGCAGACGAGTTTCCTCACCGACGTCGCTGTATTCGTTGAGGGGAAACGGCGGGGTCTCCGCTTCGTTCAGCACTTCCAGCTCGTAGCCCAGCACCTCGATGGCACCAGAGGCCATGTTCGGATTGCGCGCCCCTTCCGGACGCAGGCGCACCTTGCCGGTGATCTTGATGACGTACTCGCTACGCACCTTGTCGGCAGCAGCGAAGGTCTCGGCACGGTCAGGATCGAAAACTACTTGCGCCAATCCTTCACGATCACGCACATCGAGGAAAATAACCCCGCCGTGATCGCGACGGCGATGAACCCAGCCGCAAAGAGTAATTTCCTGGCCGTCCAGGCTTTCGTTCAACTGGCCGCAATAGTGGCTGCGCATCATGGTGGGGTTCGCTTCTCGTATCTTGGAAATTCGTTGGGTCGCTGACTCGCGACTGGGCAGACGGCGCTTGGTAGCGCTCAGGTCTAATGATCGATCACATCAGCACTGAAAGGTGAGCAACCGGCATCAGAGCGCGGCTCTACCCGTACGGCAAACGAGCCGCCCGGCACAAGCGCGGGATTATATCTACATAATTGCCTGGACGCAGCCGCTGCCGATAGGCTTGGCCAATCGAAGCCATAGGCAACAAAGTTGAACCCAACACTTCTTGCGGCTTCGAACGAACAGATCGCCATGAAGCGACGGCGCACCCACCCACCGCTCGCGCTCATTTTCTGGCATAACTGTAAATGAACTCATCACACAGGAGATAACCATGGATATTGACATCGGTATTGCCGAACAGGACCGCGCCGCTATCGCAGACGGCTTGTCCCACCTGCTGGCCGATACCTATACGTTGTACCTCAAGACGCACAATTTTCATTGGAACGTGACGGGACCGATGTTCAACACCCTGCACACGATGTTCGAGACCCAGTACACCGAGCTTGCCGTCGCCGTGGACGATATCGCCGAACGTATTCGCGCCCTGGGCTTCCCGGCTCCCGGCACTTATGCGGCTTACGCGAAACTATCCTCGATCAAGGAGCAGGAGAGCATTCCGACTGCCGACGAGATGATCAAACTTCTGGTCGAAGGACAGGAAGCGGTCGTTCGTACTGCCCGCGGCATCTTTCCCCTGTTGGAAAAAGTCAGTGACGAACCCACTGCCGATCTCCTGACCCAGCGCATGCAGATTCATGAGAAGACCGCATGGATGTTGCGCAGCCTGCTGGCCGCCTGATACGAAGCATCGATTGGCTTTTACATCCAGGGCTGCCGCTGGCTCGGCTGCCCTGAGTCATGGCATCGAAAGTCCGTCATGACCAGGCACGAGATCTTTCGTCAACCATCCAGCGCCACCTCCCTTCCAGCCCTACCAGGCAAGCAGTTTGAGCGGCGCCTCCCTTTGCTGTTAAATACGCGCGCCGCAGGCCGGGCACCATCTAAACGAGCGGTCGCTTTCACCACGCTCGCGCTTTCACATTTGCCCAACGCCTGCCGCTTTTCTGTCGTGCTATTTAACTGTGAGTCATGAGAATGCTTAAGATTACCCACGTATTAACGGGCGTTATTGCCCTCGTGCTGTCACTCGTACCCAGCCTCACCGGCGGATTGCCGCTTCTGTTGCAACCCGATGCATTGTGCCTGCTCTTGCTGGGCCTGTTGAACGTTCAGTTCGCCTCATCTACGCAACTGAACCTTAATGAGCGGACCCGCCCCGTTCTACTGGGCGTATCCATACTCCTGATTGCTGCGGTCGCAGTTCAGGCGGCAATACTGCTGACTCCGATCACCGCCATTGCCAACCAACCCGCTACGCTCGCCAGCCTGATGCTCGCCTTCATTGCCGTACTGCTGCATCTCGCTACAGCCCAGGCAAGGAATGAACCTGCAGCCGGCCGCAGCCCATCTCCGAGTGCTCGCAAAAGCCACAGTACGCGCGCTGCAACACCCACCGCCGGGCGCGAGACAGGGACGGTCAAGTGGTTCAACACCTCTAAAGGTTTTGGCTTTATTTCCCGAGACAGCGGCGACGATGTCTTCGTCCACTTTCGGGCGATTCGAGGCGAAGGCCACCGCGTTCTGGTGGAAGGCCAGCGCGTCGAATTCACCATCATGATGCGTGACAAGGGCCTTCAGGCCGAAGACGTGATCACAACCCAAGCGGGCGCCTGACCGCCAGCGCCAAACCAGCCCTCACGCTTATTCGCCTTCGTCGCATTATCAATAGTGCGGCGGAGGTGCTTCATCTTCCTCACTGCCGATCCTGCTCTGCATGTCCTCCTGCCGCCTGGCGAGCATTCCCAACTGTGCCTGCAGCCGCTCGACGGCGCGCTGCTGAGTAACCAGCACATCGTTCAGTGTTTGAATCGTATCGTCCTGAAACGCCAAACGCGCTTCGAGATCGGTGATGCGTTGTTCCAGCTCCATTGTGCTACTCCGCGAAACGAAAATTGTCAGTCAGCACGAGCTTCAGCTTTTGCCTGATCGCGGCGGCCTGCGCGTCACTGTAAGGATTGGCGGGATGGCGACCCCAGACGGGGGCCGGCCAGGCCGCATCGTCTCGACGTCGCGCGATTACATGCACGTGCAACTGACTCACTACATTGCCGAGGGTCGCGACATTCATCTTGTCGGCACCGAAGGTGTCTTTCAGCGTCTCGGCCAGCGCCGTGGCTTCTCGCCATAGCGCCTGCTGATCCGCCGAATCCAGTTGGAACAGCTCACTGACCTCTTCGCGGCGCGGCACGAGAATGAACCAGGGGTAGTTGGCATCGTTCATCAATAGCAGTCGACACAGTGGAAAATCGCCCAGCCGCAAGGTGTCCTGCTCCAGGCGTGAATCGAGAACGAACATAACGGCTCCTCCTGTTCATTTCAAAATCATCGCAGCACCGAGGCCGCGCCTTGATCGTTCGGCCAAGAATACTCCAACGCCCCTCACCCAACAGCAGGCATGGCGCACCAAAATGGCGCGCCAGTAAGCCATCGTAGCCCAGCTTCAGCGCGCACTAGACCCAGCGGAGTCTGAATTGCGGGCGAATAAACAACTTTTCGATTATGTGCACGGTTATTGCTTAATGGCAGATAAGCCATAAAACAGGGGGCAGAAAAACCGAAATAGCTGGGTTAAGCTTGCTGTCGCTAGTTTCCCCAGCTACACAGTAATTCTCGGAAAATACTTTCCTAGGCTTGCTGCAGGTTTCGACCAGCTAGGCAAACAAGGATTGAATTGAGCTTGTATACCGAAAATAAAGATGCCTCTTTCCGGCGCACGCAGGAAAGCAAGCACCAATTTGAAACCAAAGGAGCAATCACTATGAAAGTGATGAAGTGGAGCATTATCGCCATGGCCGTTGCGGCCGGCACATCGCAGCTGGCCATGGCCAGCCAGCAATCGGAATCAAAAGGATTCGTTGAAGATGCGAGCCTTGACTTGCTGTTGCGTAATACTTACTACAACCGCGACTTCAAGGACGGCGCGGATGATTTAAGAAGCTGGGGCCAAGGCTTCATCACCACTTTCGAATCCGGCTTTACTCAGGGCCCCGTGGGCTTTGGTGTAGACGCCTTTGGTTTGCTGGGTGTTCGTCTTGATGGTGGGCGCGGCTACAACTACACCGCAATGTTCCAGGAAGATGCGGAAGGCAATCCCGAGGACAACCTGTCCCAGGCTGGCGCCGCAATCAAGGCACAGTTCTCGAACACGGTGATTAAATACGGCAACCAGATGCCATCGATGCCGGTTCTCGCCTACGACGACTCCCGCCTCCTGCCAGAATCGTTTACCGGCACGCTGATTACCAGCAGCGAACTCGAAGGCCTGGAGTTGAACGCCGGCCATTTTACCGCCGACAGCGGCATGCCTTCCTCAAGTCGCGATTCGGGTGGCCTGAAAAGCATCGATGTTATCGGTGGCAGCTACAGCTTTACCGATGCACTGAGCGCATCGCTTTATTTCTCTGACGTCGAAGACGCGTCTATAAGAAGAAATATGCAAACGTGAACTACGTGATGCCGCTCAGCGAAGAGCAGGCACTGTCGTTCGACTTCAATATCTACAAGACCGAATACGACAACGACGACGTTGCCGACTCGTTCTTCGGCAACGGTGTTACGGGCGACGACAACACCATCTGGAGCCTGGCCGCCAAGTACAGCGCCGGCGCTCATGCTTTCATCGTGGCACACCAACGTGTTAGCGGCGATGTAGGCTATGCCTATGACCTGGGCGACGGCGGCAGTGCCATCTGGCTGTCGAACTCCTACTACTCTGACTTCAACAACAAGGACGAGCGTTCCTGGCAAGCTAGCTACGAGTTGGACTTCACGACCTTCGGCGTTCCGGGCTTGTTCTGGAAAACTGCGTATGTACGTGGCGACAATATCGACACTGGGGCTGGCACTGGCGATGCGACCGAGCGCGAGATCTTCAACCAGGTCCAGTACGTCTTCCAGGACGGTCCGGCGAAAGATCTGTCCCTCAAGCTGCGTAATTCCATTTACCGTGCCAGCAACGACCTTGGCCCGGATCTGAATGAAATTCGCGCCTTCGTTGAGTACCCGCTGAGCATTCTGTAATACAGAAAATCAGCTAGGGAAACTCTGAAGAAGACTTCCAGATTTTGGCAAAATACCCGGATTCCACC
>NZ_CEXBBO010000043.1:0-30112 GCF_982611455.1 Stutzerimonas sp. | reverse complement strand
CGTAAGCCGAAGTGCTGTATGGAAATGTTTGCATCGACTTGAGGCGGAGTGCGGTAGTGTGCGTCTGGCCCCCGACCCAGATCGGCCCAAACTGATCGTTGGACGCTGTAAAGGCCGCTCGGTCTTCCCGCTTTGTTGGTTTCCGGCCACAATTCACACCTGAGGCGCCGCCTGAGTCCGCATGGCCGGCCAAGAGGAATTCGACATGAGCAGCAACGACCGCGTCATTATCTTCGACACCACCTTGCGTGACGGCGAGCAGAGCCCTAGAGATGAACCGGGTCGAGATGCCTTTCATGATCGCTCAATAGCAAGCGCGCTAGGCAAGTGTGTTTTGCCAACGCCAGAAAGTCCTAGCAGCACGACGTTTTTACCTTGCGTTCGATAAACGCCAGTCCCGCCAACTCAGGATCTGGCACTTGTAGTGCGCCGCTGGCGTACTTGAAGGAGCGTCGTCGCTCGTTTCGAGCGCTATCTTCGCTCAGCAGAAGCTGTTCCCGAAAGTCGGTGTAGCTTGTTTCTTGCTCAGTGGCTTGCTGGGCTAGTGCCGGCAAGCCGTCGCGAAATTGTCCAGCTCGGACTGTTGGCAAGAGAACCGATGCGCAGGTATTGGAGGCTCATGGGTGCACTTCCAGCAGTGCCTGATAGAGCGACAGCGGTGCTGGTTGTGATGTCCGGTTTGATGGGCAAGTCCAGTAAACCCTGATCCTTTTCGCGAGCCAACTCCTGACTCGCACTCTAACCTTGTTAGCCGGAGAAACTGAGCATCCGCTTGCGCTTCTTCGGGGCGCTGACCAGCTCGCCGGGCGATGCCTTTTTCAACAAATTCCCCGCCTTGCCACTGGCCGCCAATCCTGGTGATACGGGAGGCTTGATCTTAATTCCGGAGCCTTTACCCGGCGAGCCACCAGCATTGAGCTTGGCCACCGGGCCGCTGACGGTGATGCCGCCGGGGTCGAGTTTGATGAAGCCGCCGCCGGCGGTGAGGGTCAGTTCGATACCGGCTTCGATGAGCATTTTCTGGCCTGCCTTGAGGTGAATTTCTCTACCGGTGCCTGTCAGTTGGGCAGTGCCGAGCTTGATGTGCTGGGTCTGGACGATGGCGAGGTGGTCGTCTGGTTTGACTTCCACCTTGCGGTCGGCGGCAACGGTAAGATGTTCTTCGGCCTTTAGCTCGGTAAAGCTCGTAGCTTCGACGATCTCATGCCGTTCGTTGCCGACGCGGATCTTCTGGTCGCGCTCGATGTGCTCATCCCAATTTTTTTGGGCGTGGAGATAGATCTGCTCCTGTCCTTTGCGATCATCAATGCGTAGTTCGTTGTAGCCACTGCCATCAGGTGAACTCAGCGTCTTGAATACCGTACGGGTCTTATTGGCTGGCAACTCATAGGGAACCGTGTGTTCCTTGTGATAGAGGCAGCCGGTAATCAGCGGTTGGTCGGGATCACCTTCGAGAAAGGTGACCAGCACCTCCATGCCGACTCGCGGAATCGCGATGGCACCATAGCGATCACCTGCCCAGCTCGAGGAGGCGCGCAGCCAGCAGCTGGTCTTTTCGTCGGTCTTGCCCTCGCGATCCCAGAGAAACCGGACCTTGACCCGACCGTACTGATCGCAGTGGACCTCTTCGCTAGCGGGACCGGTGACCGTCGCGGTCTGGCTACCGAGGACTTTGGGCTTTGGATGCTTGATTGCCGGCCGGTAGGGGATGTCCCAAGGAGTGGCGGTAAAGCGGTTGCGGTAGCCTTGGGTGAAGCTGTCGACCGCCAAGTTCCGCCCCTCACGTCCCCTCTCTCCCCGACTGGGAGAGAGGGGATGTCCCTGGTGGCTTGGAATACCGGTAATCGACTCTTCCAGCACCTGCGGCTGCTTGCCTTCGTGGATCACCTCGGTGAGCAACCAAAGGTCGTTCCATTCCCCGCGTGGGTGATCGGAGATTTCCAGCAGGTGACCGCTGACCAGTCTGGGCTGGTCACTAGAGCCTTTGGCCAGGAGGTAATCGCTGCAGTGGCGTTCAAGGGCGCGCTGGGACAGATGCTTGCCACGGGTGCGGTCGGTAAAGCGGCCGGGGTAGTCGTAGTCTTCCAGGTCTGGTTTTGGCGTCATCTGCTGTTCGACGGGCTGACCCTTGTGGGTGGCTTCCATCACCAGGCGCGGTTGCTCGAAGTCGTAGTTGCGCCGGCTTACGCGGCTGGTGTGGGTTTTTAAGCGTACGGAAAAGCGCTTGATTACTGGCTCATCGGCGACCAATCCGCTGTCCTGGAGATAGGCGGTGGGTTGGCCGAGCTTGGGAAAGGCCGTCTGGTCGTCACCGAATACCAGCACGTGGCCGCTCGGGCTGTGCTCGAAATGGTAGTGGATGCCTTCTTCCTCGCATAAACGCTGGATGAAGTGCAGGTCGGTCTCGTCGTACTGCGTGCAGTAGTCGCGCTTGGGATAGACCGCTGGGCCGAGCTGGAAGCGATAAGCGTTGGCCTGGATACCATGACCTTCGAGCACCTGTGCAATGATCTGGGGCACGGTCAGGTGTTGGAAGATGCGCTGGTCGGTTTGGTGGGCCAGATAGGCGAGTTGAGGGACGATCGTCAGCTGGTAGCGAGTCAAGCGTTTGCCGGATTCGTCCTGGGCGACGCGGTGGGTCAGGCCGTGGATGCCGTTGCCGGATGGCGACAGGGTGAGAAAGACCGGCTGGTGAAGCAGGCTCTGCAAGTCGAGATCAGGTCGCTCGCTGACTAACTCCAGGTCGAAGCGAAAGGGCTGGCTGATGGCCTCGCGTCCATTGAAGGCGAGCACCTGCAGGTCGTGCTCGATGCCTTCGATGGTAAGGGCGAAATGGGTGTCATTGGCCGCGTTAAACATGGCGCTTCCTTGTGCTCTTGTCATCCAGGGGTGGACCCGAACCAGCGCTGCAAGCGGCTGGGTGCGGGGCGGCGGAAAATATCCAGTAGTTGGGTCAGACTGGCCGTGCGCTCATCAATGTCGAACGCCAATGCCGTACGCAGCGTCGGCCAGACATAAGCCGGCAGATTCGGCGGGCACCGCAATTCTTTCTCTAGCGCCATCGCTTTTGCCTGCTTGGCACTCAATCGGCGGAACGGATGGTTGCCGCTTGCCAATTCAAAAAGCAGGCAGCCGAGCGCGTAGATATCACTGGCTTCAGATGGCTCGACGCCGTCTAGCAGTTCAGGGGCCGCATAGCGCGCCGTCCAGGCCTTGAAACGGTTACGAGAGAGGCGCGGTAGGTTCTTGAGCACGCCTTCGAGTGGCTGGCCGAGGCCGTAGTCGAACAAGCGCACCCCGTCCTCGGCAATTATCACGTTGCTCGGTTTAATGTCCCCGTGGATCACGCCGCGGCTATGGGAATAGGCCAGGGCCTCGAACAGCGGCAGGGCGATCTCGCATAGCTCGTTCCAGGCGAGCCCTTCAGGACGTTCGCTGAGCAGATGGTCGAGCGTCGGGCCCTTGAGCAGTTCGAGTGTGATGAACGCACGTTGGCTGGCAGTGTCCACGTCGAAGCCGAACAGGCGCACCACGTGGCGATGGCTCAGCCGGGCGGTCAGCGCGAACTCGGTGTAGAGCAGTGCATGCGCATCGGGATACTCGGCGAAATCGTCGCTCAGGGTTTTCAGTGCAACGTAGGGTTCCGGGTCGCCAAACTGTTCGCGCAAGAGATCTCGCGCCCGGTAGACCGCCCCCATGCCGCCGACGCCCAACAGCCGCTCGATCAGGTAGCGCCCGCCCAGCACCTGAGGCAGCTTGCCGGTCGAAGGAGTTGCGGCCTGCGTGGTCTGTGCGGAAGCCGTGGCGGCAAAGGCGAAGTAGGTGAGATCCGAGGCCGGCTCGACGCGCTGGGACTTGTTCATTGCCGCACGACCACAGCGCTGAGATTGTCTCGTGCCGGACCGTCCATGGCTTGGTCGAACAGCCGCTGCAGTGCAAGCCCGGTCGATGGCGAACTGAGCGCGGCGCCCAAGGCGTCCGGTAACAGGCTCTGGTAAAGGCCATCGCTGCACAGCAGCAGGGTATCTCCGGGGTAGACGTCGAGCTCAAGAATATCCAGCACTAACTGTTCGCTGGCTCCGATGGCGCGGGTGAGAGCGTGCGCTGCGGGATGGCGCGCGGCTTCCTGCGGGCTCAGGTTCTGCTCGTCAATCAGATGCTGCAGCAGCGAATGGTCACGCGAGAGCTGGTAGAGGCGGCCGCCACGCCAGAGGTAGCAGCGGCTGTCTCCGGCCCATACGCAGGCGGCGCGCTTACCATCCATCAGCAGAGCTACCACCGTGCTACCGATCACCGAGTCGGGGCGGTCGGCCGTGACCGTCAGCTCCTGTCCGAGCCGGCGATTGAGATCATGCAGGCAGCGGCGCAGGCAGACCAGTCGCTCGGCCAGGCTGCCTTCGGGCAACTCCGCCAGGTGGTCGACGATCAGTCGGCTGGCCAAAGCGCCGTTGTGGTGACCACCCATGCCGTCGGCGACCGCCCAGAGACCCTGTTCGGGGCGGTCGAGATAGGCGTCCTCGTTTCGTGCACGGACTTTGCCTGTATCGGTCCGTGCAGCGCTGCGCCAGCTATAGGCCAGACTCGTGATGCCCGCCATCACAGCGTTGCCGGCAACTTGAAATCGCGTAGCAAGGCGATGTCGAACGGGTTTGGTGAGCGCTGGCTGTGCAGCAGGTAGTTGGCGTGACGCCCGCCGAGGTTGGCTTTAAGCATCAAGACGTCGCGTCCGCTGTGGTAATCCACCTGCATCAGGTCCAATAAGCGGAACAGTGACCAGGGGCCAGTGTTGTTCTCGATGCCGACGCGGCGCCCGCCTAGTTCTTCGACCACCAGACTGGTGCGACCTTCCTTGGCGTCGGCAGGCCAGCTGAACGCAGTCTGTACGATCGGTCCGTGACGGTACTCCATCTGCTGGTTGCCGAGGCGGAAGTCGGCGCGGCCCAGGCTCGAGTCAAGCGAATAAGGTTCTAGCTTGAAGCGGATCTGCGGCTCGTTCGGGTTTTCGGCAAAAAAGCTGCGGCGAATGGTCTGTGCATGACTCATCTGAGCAAGGAATTCATGCGACAGCGGCAGGCCACGTCCATCGACCCGGCGCAGCCGATACTGGCCAGCATCGCCACTGACGAAAGGCTTGAGATACCGATCGAAAAAGTTACCAGCTACCCCCTGCGGCTTGAAAAATTCGCGGAAATCTGCGATCGCCACATCACTTTCGCTGTGCGCGCTAAACGGATAACGCTGGCGCAGCGAGCCCTTGTAGAACGCATACAGCTCGCTCTGGTAGCGCTGGTTCAGGTAGTGATAGGCGTCGTTGAGGACCTGCGCCCAGCTGTCTTCGGCGAGCCGGTCGAGCCAATTGCCGATTGGTTGCGGCAGGCGGGCGGCGCTGCTGCGCAGCTGATCGATGGCGTCGCGCTGACCGCCCACGCGAGCCTTGGCCAGTTCGAAAGCGGCCTGATCCGGCGCACTGGCATGGGCCAGGCTGGTCAGTTGTAGCTGCAGTGCGTCGAGGGCCTGCAGGGTTGGGATCAGCTCGACGCTGGCACCGCCGTTGTCGTCGAGCAAACGGTGCAGCGGCTCGAAGCGGCGTTCCAAAGCCTTGCGGGCGGTGTCTGGTAGGTTCTTCGTTAGGGCCGCCTGGGCCTGCTCGGCGGCGGCCGAAGCCAGCTTGGCTGACTTGCCCAATTTATCGGTGGTGCCCTTGAGCGCGTCGGTGGCTTCGGCAGCCTCGACCGCCCCGACAAAGCGAGTGTTGTTGCGTACTTCGACCAGCAGCTGGAGCAGCGGCGAATTGGCGGCGGTCAGGCCGCTGAGCAGCATCGCGCCCTGGCCCGAGCCTGCGATCGGCTCCAGGTTCAGCTGTGCAACGGCCTCACCCCAGTAGTTGGCATAGTCGCGGAAATAGCGCTGTTCCATTTCTACCATCAGGTGGCCGAGGTCCTTCAGGCTGAGGCTGTCGCTTTCACCGAGCACCCAATTGTCGTGCAGGATCTCGCGTACCAAGTCGCTGCCCTGGGCGACATAGAACTTCTGATAACCATTTTGGGTATAGAGCCCAGGGATGGTGTAATCGCTGCCGCCGAACAGTGCACTCTGGGACCCTAGACGCTGACTGAAACGGTAATCTGGAAGGCTTCGAGCTTGATCGCGCAGCATGCGGTAGACGACGTTGGCCAACGACTCGGCGTGCAGTACCTGGCGCGCCTGGGTGACCAATTGTTCATCAAGCGCATAAGGCTCGAAGCTCTCGCTTAGCATCCGTTGAAAATGAGTGTTCAGACCATTCTGCGCGACGGTGTTGCCGGCGTAGCGCAGCGACCAGTCGGCGGCCAGCCATTCTTTGAGGAAAGCGCTGTCGCGGCGCTGCTCGAGGTTGAGCATGAGATAAGCGCGCAGGCTCCCAAGTAGGCGTTCGCGGTCGTTCAGATTGGCTCGGATCTGAGCTTCGAGCTGACGGCCGACACGCGGCAGTAATTCATTCTCAAGCTCGCGGCGATAGGCGCGGTGCAATGTCGGATCGACGTGCTCTCGCTGGTATAGTCCTCCGCGCTGCAGGTAGGAGACTTCATCGTTTGCGGGAAATACTTGCGTCGCCGCGTAGCTCGTATCGAGTACGTTTAACGTGTGCATGGCGTCGCTCTGCACACTGAGGCCCTGGGGGGCTAACGAGTCCGCCAAGCTGCGCAGCTGCTCGAGCCGCTCATGGTTGGCCGAGAAGCCGTTGGCCCATAGTGCGCCGAACAGCGCCAGGCAGGAGAAGCTTGCGGCGTAGAGGGCGCGCTGACCCCAGTCAATGCGGCGCACTTCCCTCTGGTCCAAGCGAGCAAGGTCGGCTTCGGGGAAGATCACCCTGCTGAGTACATGATTAATGAAGCGTGCCCGGCCACTACGGAATGTTGGTAGCGCACTGCTGGACAGGCCGAGGTTGCGGCCGATGCCACTGGTCGTTGGGTCGAGCCCAGCCTGCAGCTGTGGCGCGCTGGTCAGGTAAAAGCCGCGTAGCTGGCTGGCGCGCTGGTAACGGTTGCCGGAGAACGCCAGCTCAATGAACAGGCATAGGCGCTCTCCGATCTGGCCGAGCTGGTGAGGGAAATCGAGAATGCGTCCGCGGCGCTGGGTATCGCGTTCCTGGTGCATGCGCAGGATCACCTGGCTGTTGAGTCGGCGTAGCAGCTCTTCGAACTCACCGCGCACCACGTTGACGTCGGTGCCGACCTGTTCTTTGCGGAAGCTGGCACCTAGGACTTGGTCGCTTTCCTCTCGTGACAACTGGTCGAAGAATTCCTCGAAACCGAGGATCTGGTCGGCCTTGCTCAGGATCAGATACACCGGTACGTCAGCGCCCAACCGTCGGTGAATCTCCTGCAGGCGCTGGCGGCTCTGGCGCGCCAAGGCTTCCAATGCCAGCTCGCTGGACTGCAGGATTTGCTCGACCGGAACGTTGATCAGCACACCGTTGAGTGGGCGTGCACGACGGCGGCGCAGCAGATCCATGAGGGTGCCCCAAGCCTCGCCATCGACCGATGCGTCGGGCTGGGTCAGATACCGGCCTGCGGTATCGATCAGCACCGCATGGTCGGCGAAATACCAGTCCGCGTAGCGAGTGCCTGAAACATCCTTGGTCAGGCGCTGGTTGTCGCCGCGGTTGAGCGGAAAATCCAGGCCGGAGAAATCCAGCAGCGAAGTCTTGCCGCTACCTTGGGGACCGAGCAGCAGGTACCACGGTAGGTCGTTGCGCCATTTCTCGCTGCGCCCACGGTACAGGCTCGAACTTTTGAGAGTGCGCACGGCGTCTTTGTAGCGCTGGCGAAGGATGCTTTGCTCCTCGGTGATCAGTCCTTCGCGACGCAAACGCTCCTGAGCTTCGTCGTCGCTGGCCTCGGCTTGCTGGCGACGGGTGCTGCGCCAACTGGCAAAAATTGTGAACAGACCCCATGCCAGGCACAGGCCAGCGATGGATAGTAGGCGGCTGGCCGACGATTCCCAGAATTTGTAATTATCGACGGCCAGCAGCGGGCCGAAGAACCATATCAATACGGCCAGCATCAGCAGGAGACATAGGCTCCATACCCAGGTTTTACGAAAAAAAGCGGCAAGCTTGCCGAAAAAAACCTTCATGAATATATACGTCCTTGTTACGGCTGAGGCTCGACCTGAACGGTCGGATCGACGGGTTGGTACGGCTGCAGCACGGCATCGCGCTGTTCACCCAGTACCCAGGCGAAGCCTGCATACATGATGCTCAGGCAGACCAGCGTGAACAGTGCGACCAGCCACCACGGCACGATGCGCACCAGACGCCGGCGGGTATCGCGCAGGCCTTGCCAGCGCGGCGATACCTCGCGCGGAACGTCGCCGCGCAGTTGGCGGATCTGCCGGTACAGGCTGTCGCGCACCGCTTCGAGTTCGAGCATGCCGCGCGGCATCACTCGGTATTTGCCTTCGAAGCCCAGTGACAGACAGAGATACATCAGCTCTAACATCGGCAGGTGCTTGATCGGGTTGCGCGAGAGGCGCTCGAGCAGTTGAAAGAACTTTTCGCCGCCGAAGGTCTCGTTGTGGAAGCTCGACAGCAGACTCATCTGCGACCATTCGCTCTCGTTGCCCCAGGGCGTGGTTACCACCGCTTCGTCGATCGCGGTGCATAGCACGTAGCGCGCGGCCATCACCTGGCTGCTTTCGGCGCCGTCATGCAGGGCGCGATGTTCGAACAGCTTGAGTTCGCCGGACAGGCGCTGATTCAGCGCACGCAAGTCTTCGCCTTCGAAGCTGTGCTTGAGGCGCACCACTTCGGACAGTAGCGAAGATGCCGCCGCGACCAGTGGGTTGAGGCTGATGTTGAATGTTTCCGCCGGGCGCAGGCGAGCGGCGTAGATCATCCGCTCCTCGAGTTGCTCGAATTTCGGCGGCGCGCTGAAATCCGTCAGCGGGCTTTGCGCTGGGGCGCCATCGTGGCGATTGAGGATGACCGTTTTGTCGTCCTGCCCGTAGTCCATTTCTCTGATCATGTTGGTCAGTTCCTTATCGCCCAGAATTTCAGCTCAAGCCCGGTGAATTCGCCGGAGACGTGGAAGGCGAAGCCGCCGGAGCGCTCCAGCTGCGCCAACTCCTCGGAGCTCAGCTCCAAGGCGAAATAGGTCTTGCCAGAGTGGAACGGGATCTGTCGCGGCGCCACCGGCAAAGGCTTCACCTTGATACCCGGTAGGTGCAGGTTGACCAACTGGCGGATGCGCTCCACGGGGCCGACCTTCAGATGCGCAGGCAGACGCGTGCGCAATTCCTCTGAGTCGCATTGGGCGCTGGCGGCGAGCACGAAAGAGGCGCTGCCTAACAGCTTGTGGTCATGCAACGGCGAGACCTGGATGCCGTACTGGCGTTGCTGCAGCAACAGCTCGATGGCGTGCTGCTCAAGGACCATCGACAGTACTTGGCGGATCGCATTCATCAGCTTGCGGAAAGAGAGACCTTGATCGTTATGCAGGTAGCTGCCATCCAACCGTGGTCGTTTGGTCTCGCTGGAGAACGTCGCCAGTTCGCCGAGCAGACCGAGCAGCTCCCGATAGATCTGTTCCGGGTGTATCCGGTCGATACCTAGGTAATGGCGCAGAACCGGCTCGTAGCGGTTGATCAGCTGCAGCATCATGAAATCGCCGACTTCGGCACCGCCAACCTTGCCGGTGGCGCGAATGCGTTCGGCGAGGATGTCGCCACGATGGCCGAGCATGCTGATTACTTCCTTCAGGCAGGACAACAGGTAGCTCGATGCCTGGAAGTCGATGAAGGTTGGGATGTATTCAGGGTCGAGGCTGATTACCCCGTCCGGCGTGGTGTCGAGGATGTCGCAGAGCTTGAGCTTTACGTAGGCTCGGTCGTCCTGCTGCTCGCCGAGCAGCAGCCGAAAGTCCGGACGGGCGGTGCTGACCTGACTGCTACTGCTGTCGCCGGCGTTGGAATCGGCGACTTCCTCGTCGAAGGCGGTGTAGCGTGCCAGCACGTCCTTCTGCTCCAGGCGGCGACTCTCTATATAGTTGCCGGTGACCAACGGCAGCGCCAGATAGACCGGGGTATTGCCAGTGTTAGGCGGTACGTCCAAAGCCAGCGGCTCACGCTCGGCGCCAATCTCGAACAGGCTACCATCGGGGAGAAGACCGCTGGCCTGGCTGAGCACCAGCTTGCCGATGTTGAGGAACTGGCGGTCGATCTCCAGCCCGAAAAAGCCCCAGGCGTAATGACCGAGCTTCTGGGTACGTAGCTTGAGCTGCGCGTCGTAATAACGGTCGTTCTGCTGGAAATGCTGCGGGCGAAGAAGCATGCCCTCCTGCCAAACTACTTTGTTCATGCTCATCGATCAGTTCTCCTTTGCGAGCGGGTCGATGACCTGGATGCCGCGCTCGTCGAGGCTCAGCTCGATGCGGTTCTGCGCCTTGTGCTGCAGTGGAATGACGAAGCGCCAGTTGGATTCGGGCAGGTCGCGGTAGGCCGCCAGCACACCGATATAGCGACTGCCTTCCTGGACGAACAGCTTGAGGTCACGTTGCTCGCCCGGGCGCAATTCCAGCTCCTCCTGAATCACCAGGTCAGGCGAGAGCGCTTCTTTGGGGCGTTGGTAGAGCGAGAAGAAATCAGTGTGCTCGAAAGCCACCGGATGTTTGAGCTCGATCAGCCGAATCACGATAGGCGAGGGGCGGCCGTTGAGATCGGGATTGAGCCGGTCACTGCCCTGCAACGACAGATCCAGCTTGGTCAGGTCGGAATTGGGTGAGAGCGCTGAGCAGCCGCCGAGCATGGCCAGCGCAGCGAATACTGCAGCGGGGAAAAAGCGAGACATGGACATCATCCTTGAAGGTCGGTGTTGAGCGTGGCAATCAGGCGTACCTGCTCCTCATAAGCCTGGGCAAAGTCGCGGGCGAACAGCCGTTCGCTCCAATCGTCGCTGCTTTGCATGGCCAGATGTAGTCGCTTATAAGCGCGCCAGCGGCTACCGGAGGTTGAAATCAGCGGCTTGCTGTCGCGCTCGAAGCGCAGCGCCAATTGCTCAGGCGACAGCTGTTCGAGCATACCTTTGACGGCAGCGCGGCTGGCCGCGAGCATCGCTACCTGATGCGCTTGGATGTCACGGAACGCACGACCAACCGCCTGTTCTGCGGGGAGCTGACCAGACTTGCCGCCTCGTAGCAGTAGAGTCAACGCCTCGCCACTGTCGATACTGTGCTTGAGCGGGTTGTTGCCAGCGCTCTGCACAGTGGTCAGAGAAAGGCGCATTTCATTTTTCAACTCGCCCCGGGTGCGCAATGCCTGCTGCAAATTGCCGACGCTCTGCTTGAGTAGCTTGGCGGCGCTGAGAGCCAGCGCCTGGCGGGCATCTTCATCAAACTCATCGAGCTTGACCCCGAGTGCTTCGCCGAAATGCTCCCAGAAGGAGGGCGGCATACGCTCGGGTTCGGGGGTGGCCTTGGACGGAGCGACCGGAGTGGGCATCACCAGTTCGGGAACCTGTAGGTTCTCCTCGTCGATCTGTGCATAGTCGCGCTGCTGAGCCGAGGGCCGGGGCGGAGCGAGTACGGCGGTCAAGTCGTCCACTTCGGCGTAGACGCGCTCCTGCTGATCAATTGCAGTGAGCGGATCGAGATCGAGGAATGCGTCGTCGGGGATAATGCTGCCGGCTGGCTGCGGGCGGCCGATATCACCTTCGAAGGAGCCGGGGTCCTGGATTAGCCGGGCGCGAATCTCGAAGTCGCCCAGGCAGTACACGCTACCGTGCTCGATTCGCTGCGCCCGGCCCTTGTCCAGGCTGGCGCCGCTGTCCTTGAGTTGAATGCCGTTGCTGCTGGTGTCCGTGAGAAAGAACGCCCCGTTTCGGTAACTCACCTCGGCGTGGCGGCTGGACAACACGCGTTTGCGGTCCGGGATCACCCAGTCGCAACCCTCGGCGCGACCGATAACGCCACCGGCCTGCTTGAATGTTTTGCTGCTTATCAGGCCCGGCAAGAACTGCTGCGCGCTGACCATATCGAAAACCAGTTCCATGGCTCTGCTGCTCCTAGCGGTCAGTGCCCGCGCTTAATTGCCAGCGGGTCACCCAAGGGGCGATATTCGTCGTCATTGAACTTGTAGTTGCCGGAGCAACCAGAAAGGGCGAGGGATGCAGCGAATAAAACGAGGGCGCAATAGCGGGCTAGCACGCGATTTCCTCCTTGAAAGCGTGTGGGCGAACCGCCCCGCTACGCAGATGGCGAAGCGGGACTCAGGCTGTGCATTGAAGTTCACCTAAGGGCGCACGTGGGTGAACGGGGTCACGAAAAAGGGTGAGTTCGGGTCTGAAACGAGAGCTGAGGCTATAAATGGGTCCCAGCCCCAGCGTGACGCCGCCGCTACGCAAGAACCTTCGCGCCGTCCTTTTTGAAGGCCGCTAGACGCTCCGCGGTCTGGTTGTCCTCAATGGCGCGCCATTGCGCTACTAGCTCCGCAAGATCTACCCGTTCCGCGTGTTCGCCGAAGACGCTACGTGGTGTCACCAGGCGCTCCGCCTGGGCGAGCAGACGTTGCTGAGCTTGAGTGAGCGCCGGACTCTGTTCGGCTCGGATGCGCTCCGCCTGCTCCACCGCATCGGCGTAGATTGCACGCAGCTCCAGATCGCTCTTGCCGTAGAAACGCATCTCACCCCTACGCCTTATTTCCCAGCGAAACTCATTGAATGAGCGCGCTTGCCAACTATCCAGTAGCTGGGCGGTGCTCAGTAACTGGGCGTAGATGTCACGAATTTCGGCCTCGGTGAAGAGCTTTCCGTTGCGCTCCTCGACGCTAGCGTTCCAGCGCAGCAGGTTAGTGAGCGCTGCCCGTGCGTAACCGCTATCGCTGGAATGATGAGTTCCCCAAAGCGAAAGGCGGTTTGGCATATCACCATCCAGGCCGATTTCCCCAACGTAGCGTGCGCAGGTCTGCTCGTCGATCAGTGCGCAACCCGGCTGCCAGAGAACCGCGGCCTCGCTCCCGCCCCCGGGCTTGCGCGGCATGAGATGCCACTGCTCTCCGTGGTGCTCATAGGCGTCGCCCTGAAGATTCACGAGCCCTGCAAGCAACAACGCGATGCCGGCTGCTGGGGAGCTGAACAGCAGAGCCGTACCGGGGAGGGCCAGCCTCCACTCCGCATCCATCCAAGGCAGCGGAACGGCCGGAACCGGATCGTTATGGTTGACGATACGGTGATGCGTGAGCGGCTGCGCCGCCTTGACGAAGGCGGCGTCGCCAGCACGTGGCGCGCCGTAAGTGTAGAGCTGAATATCGTCGGACCATTTCCGGCGCAGCCAGTCTGCCAATAGCAAGGCAATCGCCCCGCCGAGACTATGGCCGCAGACGATTAGAGTCTGCTCGCCTGTGTAAAAAGCACTGAGATAACGCTCAATAAAGGGTTTCGCTGCTTGAAATCCGCCATAGAAACCGCGATGTGCTTGGCCTTCGCCATCTTCAAATGGCACTTGACGAGCATCAGCGTCGCGGCTGGCATCTGCCAGCATCTCCTGAGTGCCGCGAACCGAGATCAGCACTACCTTGTCGTTATGCGTGATGAAGGCTTGTGTATCCGCGTCTGTGTCGTAAAGAAAATGTACGTCTTCTGGGTTCTTCCAGCCTTCCTGCGCTTCGTGTTCGTAGTGCTCTGGATCGTAAGGCATCGTTTCGAGTCGCTTCGAATAAGCGACTTCTTCGCAAAGCAGGTGATAAGGGCCGGCAGTATCGAACTGCGTTGGCTTTACTCGACGGCCCAGCTGGTTCTGAAGTACATGGCCAATACTCCCAATCGAGTCGTAGGGAGGAGGAGAAGATGTGTAAGGGGTCTTGTTAGTACTAAAGGGGGCGTAAACGAAAGTGCTCATCAGCGCAAGGTGATAGGCGTTTAGTGCGCAGAAGTCCGGCTCTCGAGACAGTAGTGGGCTATATGCACGGAGTGCTTTGATTTCTATGAGGTGATGCTGGTTCGGAGCGAGCGCAATGCCTGGATGATCCGTTGCCAAGCCTGTGTTTCGCTTCAATTCTGCGGAAGGCCTCGGCGTCCAGGCTTTGTCAGGCGCTGGTAGGTGACTGGTGGTCTCGGTGAAGTCACTGACTTCTGCCCGGAGGAGGCGAGCTTGTTCTTGTGCCGCCCGTGCTTCCGCCAGATAGGTGTTGCCGCCAGCACGGCGAGGCCCTGCGGGGGATTGCTCGGCAGCGGCTTGCAGTGCCGTGAGGGGGATGCGGAATTTTTCTCGACGAGAAATCGTGGCGTACCAGCGGTCGCCGCCGGAGTAACTGTCCGAAATTGACAGAACAACCGGCCCGCAATGAAGGTTATCCGTTCTCGTATAACCGTCACCATCTAGCACACCGGAATATAGTTGCCCTTGGCTGTCCTGCAGTTGATAGGAGAGGCCAGCGTAGGGCTTCCCATCACCATGCTCATCTACCAAACGGAAGCTGATCCAATCGCGTCGAAGGGGGCATTGAATTGCTACTTGAAACACCGAGTCGTTCATCCTTGGTTCACTCTGTGCAGTGTGGATAAACCGTGCATTCCCGGCCATCCATCTTGAAGGTGCGGTATTGCGGCGGATCCGTGCAGAGCTCCTCGAATCTTGTCCCCCAACGGCCCGTGCATGGCTTCCAGCCAGCCGTTGTATTCAGCCAGTAACCATTGAGATATGGGCGGTCATCCCCGCTTAGTTTGAATGCCAGACGTACAGTCCTGCCTGCCAACTGCTCGTGTATTACGTAAGCTCCGGCACCTTTACAGCTGAGTAGCTTGCTAATCTCGCCATCCCGAGACTTCGCCTTGCTGATTTGAAATAGCCAGGAACATTTAGCTGTTTTGGACAGAGTCCCGTCTGCTTGAAATGCAGGAGCACCCGCTGGGAGCTGGTCGACGATCGTCAACCCGCCATTGTCATAGGTTTGTTGCCAGTCCTTGTCGCCGTAGCGGGCATTTATGAACAGCCCGACTCGGGCCAGCTGCATGTCGCACATACCGTCGCGGTAGTTCACCGGAATGCGGAATCGATATTCATGGGGTTCGCTGTCGAAGTCCGTCTCGAAGGTCTTCGTTTGGCTACGGCCGTTACAGTTTTCCGCCGCGCCGTAATGCGCTTGTGCTTTGAGGGCAAAATCGGCAGGTAACTCGCCTTCAAGCGTAAAGGACTCAGCGCCTAGCGAGCCGACGGCGCTGCAAGCATTAAGGGTGAGGGCCAGCAGACCCGGCCACAGAAAGGCGCCGGTGCAGAACTTCTTGATCGGGTTCATGAGTGATGTTTCCGTGCATTGGTTGCTGAAAGCAGTTCGCTGACCCGGGCGAAATGTGCTTCCGACGTTTCATGTTCGGCGGGAGCCCATGCTGGGTGTTCGGCAAGCGCGGGGTCGAGTTGGTGGCGCAGCAAGAAATGCAGGTGTTCTTGAGAATGCCAATTCCAGCGTCTGGCTTTGTTGAGTTGCTGGTCCAGCCAGTCACTCAGCAATCGAGTTTCGGCCAGATCGGTAGTGGCGCTTGAATGGTTCTGCCACAACCAGAGCTCCAGATTGTGTCGCTTGGTGTCGTGTTGCACCGTTTCCGGTTCGGCTACCGCCAGCCATGGCGTCTCGAACGGCGCAGGGTACTGGTCTGGCCGTGAATTATCGAAGCGCTGCCAGCATTGGCCATCCCAGCACAGGGCACTGATAAGAGGGCCGAGCAAAAGCGGGCGCTGGGCCTCATCCATTTCGCGGAGATGGCGAGCAATGACGCGGTTGTCCTGGAAACGGTATAGCGAGCATTGCCCGTATTCTTCGATCAACATCCGGTCGCGCCAGTGCTGGGTGAGGACGGTCAGGTCGAGTTGCTCGGCGCTTGCGAGCCAGCCCCAGTTTTGCTCCGGTGAGTTGAGTAGCGACTGAATCGGCTCTGCCTCTGGACTAAGCAGGTGGACCAGCCAAGGGCTGACACTATCCATCTCGCCATAGTTAGTGCCCTGATAAATATTTACGTAGCTATCCATCAGACCTGCTCGGAAGAGTTCTTCGACGGGGTCTGGTTCGGCGAGACGGTCGAGGATCAAGAGGAATTCGCGCTGTTGCGCAACTTGTTCGGCGATCCACTCGCATATTGTCGCTGTCGGGCTCTCGTGCTGTGCAGGGATCATGAGAGTTTCCATGTCGTCCAAAGGTGAATCGAAAGCAGGAGATCACACGTCACAGACGCCATCCCTGCACGCTTCGCAGATGGGGCAGCGACTTGCGCCGATCTGTCTTGCTTTGCGAGCCATTTGCAGTTGAGCGTTGGCCAGCGCGAGCTGGGGCTTTTCACCTGCGCTATCCGCATCCGCTGCCCAGGGAATTACAGGTCTCAGGATTTTCAGCCCCGTGCCCTTACCCGCCGACCCACCCGAATTGATCTTGATACTCGCGCCGCTCAGGGTCACGCCGCTCGGGTCGAGTTTCAGAAAGCTGCCGCCGCCTGTGGCGGTGAGTTCCATGCCGGCTTCGATGACGACTTTGCTGCCAGCGTGGTAATGGATTTCGTTGCCGACTTCGACGAACTGCCCGGTGCCGATTTTCACATGCTGGGTGTTGCCCACGCTCAGGTGGTCGTTGGCGCGGATTTCGCTCTTGCGATCCAGGTGGGTGGTGCGGTGTTCTTCGGCCTTGGACTCCCTGTAACTGTTGGCTTCCACCGTGTCGTGGCGTTCATGGCCGATGCGGATCTTCTGGTCGTGCTCGATATTTTCGTCCCAATCACGCTCGGCGTGGATGTAGATCTGCTCCTGGCCCTTGCGATCCTCGATGCGCAGTTCGTTGTAGCCGTCGCCACCGGGTGAGCTCAGCGTTTTGAATACCGAGCGGGTCTTGTTCGCCGGCAGGTCATACGGGACCGCATGTTCCTTGTGATACAGGCAACCTGTGATCAGCGGTTGGTCGGGGTCGCCTTCGAGAAAAGTGACCAGCGCTTCCATGCCAACCCGCGGAATGGTAATAGCGCCGTAGCGGTCGCCAGCCCAGCTTGAGGAGACGCGCAGCCAGCAACTGGCCTTGTCGTCAACCTGGCCCTCGCGATCCCAGTGGAATTGCACCTTTACTCGCCCGTACTGGTCGCAGTGAATCTCTTCACCGGCGGGGCCGGTTACGATGGCTGTCTGGCTACCGAGGATTTTGGGCTTGGGATGTTTCAAGGCCGGGCGGAAGGGAATGTCCCAAGGGGTGGCGGTGAAGCGATTGCGGTAGCCTTGGTGGAATTCCGGGTCGCCGACTTGCTCCTCGCCCCAGCCATCTCCCCCGAGTAACGACAGAGCTTGTCCGGTGGTGTCGGAGGCAACCGATTCCTCCAGGACTTGCGGTTGCTTGCCTTGGTGAAAGACTTCATTGAGTAGCCAGAGTTGGTTCCAGTCACCACGTGGATGCTCGGCGAGCGAGAAGAAATGGCCACTGATCAACTGCGGTTGATCGCTTTCGCCTTCGGCTAGTTCGAAATCGCTGCGGTGGCGTTCGAGCGCGCGTTTGGCCAGATGCTTGCCGCGCTCACGCTCGACGAAGCGGCCAGGATAATCGTAGTCCTCCAGATCAGGGCTGAACTCGCTTTGGAATGCACTTTCTATGAGCAGCCGTGGTTTCTCGAAATCATAGTCACGACGGGTGACGCGGCTGGTGCGGGTTTCAATACGTAGGCCGAAGCGATTTATCACGGGTTCGTCGGCGACCAGTCCGGAATCTTGCTGATAGGCCACCGTCATCAGTTTGGGGAATGCCGTCTGGTCGTCGCCGAAGGCCAACACGTGGCCAGAGGCGCTGTGCTGAAAGTGATAATGAATCCCTTCTTCTTCGCACAGTCGCTGAATGAAGTGCAGATCACTTTCGTCGTACTGAACGCAGTATTCGCGTTCCGGGTACACCGAACCGAGCTGGAAGCGGAAAGCATTGGCCTGAATGCCATGAACGGACAGAACTTGGGCAATGATCTGATCGACACGCTGGTGCTGGAAGATACGCTGATTGTTCCGCTGGGATAGATAGAACAGCCGCGGCCGAAGAGTTATCCAGTAGCGTGTCAGACGCTTGCCGGATTCGCCTTGGCCAGCGGCATGAATAATTCCATGGATGCCGGTGCCGGCAGGCGAGAGGCGCAGAAATGCAGTTTGGTAAAGCAACTCTTCGAGATCCAGATCCGGCCGATCGCTGACCAGTTCTATATCGAACGCGAACGGCTGCGAGAGTGCTTCGTGGCCTTGGAATTGCAATACTTGGAGATCGTGACTAACGCCGTCGATGGTCAGATTAAAGGCGCTTTCGTTGGCCGGGCTGTACATGGTTCTTCCGTCCTTAGATATCTGCTGAGCTGATGCCGAGTCGTTCCATGCGGTAGAGCAATGTGCGACGTGGCAGATCCAGCTCTCTGGCGGCCTGACTCTGATTGCCGCTGTTCTTGCGCAGGCAATCCATCAGCAGATTGCGCTCGACACGCTCCAATCGCTGGCGCAGGCCCATACCGCTCTGTTCGACGGCGCCACTGGTATGCAGGTTGAAATGCTCGGGAAGCAGCTCGTTGCCCTCGCACAGCAGGACGGCGCGTTCGACGATGCCTTTGAGTTCTCGGACGTTGCCCGGAAACGCATAGCTTGCCAGTTGTTCCAGTGCTGCTTCCGACCATCGACACAGATCGCGCTGCAGGAAGGCGCAAGCCTTCTCGGCAAAGTGCCTCGCCAGGCGCAGGATATCTTCGCCACGTTCACGCAGCGGTGGCAGTTCGATGGGGAAGAGCGAGAGACGATAAAATAGGTCTTCGCGAAAACGGCCCTCTTCGACGCGCTTGCGCAGATCCTGATGCGTCGCGGCGATGATCCGCACATCGACCTTGTGGGTCTCGGTCGACCCTATCGGGCGAAATTCGCCTTCCTGTAGAACGCGTAGCAGTTTGGCTTGAAGCATCAACGGCATATCGCCGATCTCATCGAGAAACAAGGTGCCTCCGTTCGCCGCATCGAGAATCCCGTTGCGGTCGCGATCAGCACCGGTGAAAGCACCTTTCCGGTAGCCGAACAGCTCGCTTTCCAAAAGATTTTCCGGGAGCGCGGCGCAGTTCTGGACGATAAGCGGTTTGCTGCGCCGATAACCGCAATCATGAATTGCCCGGGCGACCAATTCTTTACCGGTGCCCGTTTCGCCGGTCAGCAGAACGCTTACCGGGCTGTGCAGGACCTTGCTGACGAGTCGATACACGGCGTGCATGCGTGGGCTGTCGCCGATCAGGCCATAACCGCTGGCGCAGGGTTTGATTGGTGCGCTGATATTTTCCATCGATGGCTTGCTCGACCGTCGCAGCATTTGCAGCTGTGCGATCACGAATGCACCGAGGTGGGACAAAGCCTCCGCGATGCCTTGGAGGTCGCGCGGCCGATGGTGGGCGACGAGCAATAGGCCACAGACTCGCTGCTGCTCGTCCTGTAACGGCAGACAAAGAAGGCTCCGCCATGACCGGACGCTTTCCGGCAGAAAGCTCACTTGATGCAGACCGGCATCCAACTCATCGATGCAAAGCCTCTGGTTCTGGCAAAGGCTGAATTGCAGCAGCTGCTCGTCGTGATAGTCGCAAGTGATGCTTGCGACTTTATTGGGCTGTCGCTGCCCTTCGCACCATTGCGCCGACAGATTCAGTTGGGTGTGGGAGTCGTCCAGCAAGTACAACTGGCTGACGGGACAGGCAGCGAGCAATGCGGCCGCCTCGGCAACTCCGTTTAACAGTGCCTCGCTCGTGGCTGAGCGGGCAAGCGTAGCGAAATGTCCGAGCAACCATTCCGTCTGGGTCAGCGCCGACAGTACCGGGCCGCTCATTACAGGTTCCTTAAGCGAACTCACAAATCACCGCCCCGTTGCCGTCCAGCGTGGCGTGCACGCTTTGCAGGGTATCGCCTCCGGCCATGGCGTCGAGCAGGCGATCGACTACCTGAGGCTGCAAATGCTGGTCGATCAGATGGTCGATTAACCGGGCGCCGCTGTCGCTGTGGATGCAGCGCTCGGCGAGGTGGTTGACCAGAGCATTACAATTGCTGAAATGCAGTTGGCGGCGGGCCAGGCGGTCGGCGAAGCGCGACAGCTTCAATGTCACCAGTTCGCTGAGCACTTCGCCCTGCACCGGGTAATAGGGCACCACGCGCATGCGTGCCAAGAGGGCCGGTTTGAAGTGGTGGGTTAGTGCCGGGCGAATGGCCTGCTCCAAATCTTCGGTCGTTGGGCGCAGGCCGTCCTGGCAAAGACTGGTGATTCGCTCGCTTGCGAGGTTGCTGGTCATCAGGATCAGGGTGTTGCGGAAATTGATCTCGCGGCCTTCGCCGTCGTTGGCGACGCCCTTGTCGAAAATTTGATAGAACACGTTCATCACGTCCGGATCGGCCTTTTCGACCTCATCGAGGAGCACCACCGAATAAGGCTTCTGCCGCACCGCCTCGGTGAGCATGCCGCCTTCGCCATAGCCGACGTAGCCTGGCGGGGCGCCGATCAGCCGGGACACGCTGTGCTTTTCCTGAAATTCGGACATGTTGATGGTTGTAAGGAAGCGTTCGCCGCCATACAACAGGTCGGCCAGCGCTAGCGCGGTTTCGGTCTTGCCGACGCCGCTGGGGCCGACCAACAGGAATACGCCCACTGGTGCATCAGCGCGGTTTAGGCCAGCGGCCGTGGCGCGCATGGAACGGTCCAGGGCTTCGACGGCCTGCTCCTGGCCGCGCACACGCCGGCGTAGGTCGCTGGCGAATGTCAGTACCTTACTGTTGTGCTCTCGGGCCAATTGGCTGAGCGGCACGCCGGTCCAATGGCTGATCACTTCGGCCACCAGACGCGGGCAGACTTCATGGCTGACCAGGCGCTCGCTGGCCTGGGCGCTCGCCAGTTCGGTTTGGACTTTGTGCAGCTCAGTTTCCAGCTGGCGCAGGTTTGCGGAGCAGATCTGGTCGTCTTTATCGGTAACGCTAGCGAGACGCGCGGCTGCGCATTGCTTGCGCAGTTCAAGCAGGCGCTCGGCCAGTTCACGCTGGACGGTCCAGCGCGTCTGTACCCGATCAATCTCGGTGCGGGCGTCGGCCAAGCGCGCTTCGAGTCCGTTGAGCGAATCGAGGTCGATTTTCAGTCCGGCATCCAGATCCCGACGCAGAGCTTCGTACTGGCGTTCACCTTCGGCGATCTCGCTACGCAGGCGCTCCAGCGCTTCCGGGGCGGCGGCGAGACTGATGCGCACCCGGGCGCAGGCGGTGTCCAGCACATCGACCGCCTTGTCGGGAAGCTGGCGGCCGGCGAGATAGCGGGCCGACAGCTCGGCAGCCACGACCACGGCGTCGTCACGCAGGTAGATGCCATGACTTTTTTCGTAGACCGGAGCAAGGCCGCGCAGAATAGTCACCGCCTCGTCGACTGTCGGCTCATGCAACTGCACCAGCTGGAAGCGGCGGGCCAGGGCCGGATCCTTTTCGAAGTACTTTTTATATTCGCTCCAAGTGGTGGCGGCGATGGTGCGCAGCTCGCCACGCGCCAAGGCGGGTTTGAGCAGGTTGGCGGCGTCGCCACTGCCGGCCTGACCTCCGGCGCCGATCAAGGTATGGGCTTCGTCGATGAACAGAATGATCGGTTTGGGCGAGCCTTTAACTTCATCAATCACGCCTTGCAGTCGACGCTCGAATTCACCTTTGACGCTGGCACCAGCTTGCAGCAGGCCGAGGTCCAGGCACAGCAGCTCGACGCCTTTGAGTACGTCCGGCACCTCGCCACTGACGATGCGCAGGGCCAAACCTTCAACGATGGCGGTCTTGCCGACACCGGCCTCGCCGACCACGATCGGATTGCTTTTGCGTCGGCGGGCAAGGATGTCGATCATCTGGCGGATCGTCGCATCACGGCACAGCACTGGATCGAGCTCGCCGTCGCGTGCCTGCTGAGTGAAGTTATGAGTGAAACGCGCCAAATTGGCTTCGCCCGTTGCGGCCGGCTTGCCCGCGCCCTGTTGCGGTTGCTGGGCCACGGCGAACTCACGCAAGCGCTCGGCGTTCAGCCTGGCCAGCAATGGTTGGTAGTGGCTGCCGGCGTAGCGCATCGGATTGCGCAGCAGAGCGAGTATCAGCGCGGCCTGATTGATCTGGCTCTGGCCGAGCTCCAGACTGCCAACCAGCAGTGCGTCCTGCAGCCATTGCACCAGCTCTGAGGAGAACACCGGGTTGCGCGACTCGCTGTGCTCGCCGCGTGATTGCAACGCTTGGGCCAAGGCGCCGGGCTCAACGTCGGCATCCTGCAAGGCTCGGTTGAGTAACCCTTCGGGCCGCTCCAGCAGGCCCAACAGCAAGTCTTCTACGAGAACCTTGCTGCCGCCGCGCACTACGCAGCGTTCGGCAGCGGCTTCCAGATCGCGCTTGGTCTCGGCATCCAGTGCCTGAACCAGTTGTTGCAGATCTATGTTGATCATTTCATCGTCCTTAATGAGTTTGGCTGCCTAGAGTGACCACGCCGTCGGCGCGTTCGCTGCCAAGCCAGCTGGTCCAACCGAGGCGGCAAAGGTTGTCCGCGCCGATACGTAGGTCGCGAATATCGTCCTGGCGTAGTTCGAGGCGAATGTCGTAATCCAGCGGATCGCGCAGAGTAAAGCGCACCAGCGCACAGAGCGGCTGATAGCCGGTCCCGATTGGCAGGAATTCGTGAAAACGGTGCCAGCTGAGCTGGCGGATATGGATACGGAACTTGCCGCCGCGGTCGCGCACCCGCTCGCCCAGCACTACACTTTCTCCGAGCTGGCTGTTAGCGCGACCGAGGCGGTTCTGCTGCTCAGCGAGAATCTCGACCTGACGCTCCAGGCATTGTTCGATGCGCATATCAGCGTGCTTGAAGTAATAGCGCAGCACCGATTCGATCAACGCGGCCGAGTGGGCACGGAGGCTGAGCAGGCCAAGATAGGGCAGCAGGCGCTTCCAATTCAATTCCGAGGCGGCGCGGATCTGCTCTCCGCCCAGGCCGATCAGGGCGAACAATTGTTCGGACAGCGGATCCCGTGCGCCGCTGGTGAAGCGTGCGCGGTAACGATACTTCTGCCAGATCGGCAACATCAGGCGTTGCAGACGGTTATTGAACAGGTCGAGAAATTCACGGGTCGGGTTACCGTCCACGCTGTCGCCTAATGCCTGTTCGCCATAAAAGGCCGGCAACGGCGAACCGGCGCCGAACAGGCTGACTAGATTGATGCGCAGCCGCGCGCGCAATTCGCCGTGCTCTTCGAAGAATTGCACGTGATCGACATCACTGCCCGGAAAACCGAGGCTCGGGTTGGCCTGAAACTCCAAGCGCTCATAGAGGGCTTCCTCGTCCAGATCTGGGTGTGCGGCCTTGAGCCGGTCCAGCACCAGTAGCACACTCTGAAACAGGCTGTACTCGCGGATGCCCCGGCTGATCCCGTTTAGAGCAGGGGCTGCTGCCCCATGCGCGGCGTCCATTGATACACCTCTCCTTGTGTGCTCCGTACGCGTAGCTCGTGATACGAATTGAGGCTGGCGTACAACGCGAAGAATTCATTGAGTACCGAGGCAAAGAGGAACAGGTCGCCCTCACCCAGATAACCGTCGGGGTCCATTTCCAGTTCGGTGCGCACGCCACGCACAGGTAATCCACGATGCAGACGATCGACATGCTCATGGCCGATCCCCTTCAAGCCGCCGAGCAGACGCTTACTGACCTTCTCTGCGTGCTGATCGTAATAACGCGGCAGGTCATAGGTCTCAAGGATCACCTTGAGCGCCTCGACGTTTGCCAACGACAGGTAGTTGAGCGACATGTTGCTGATCAGCTTCCAGAGGAAATCGCGATGCAGCGGCGGCGCATAACTGGGGGTCACGGCGCTGATGTTGCGGAAGGTTAAGAATTCCGGCGTGTTCTCGCTGGGCAGGCAGATATCGCCGAGCCCCAACTGCCGTGGCAGGTTCTGATTGGTACAGGTCAGTTCGATGGAAAGCGTTTCGTGCTGGTCGAGCTTACGCAGACCGAAGCTGAGATAAGTTTCCAGCCCGTCTCCAAGCATCGAAGGCTGCTGGCGTACGCTGTAGTGCGGCCGCGCAAGCGGCACGTCGAAACTTGGGTCATGCTCGAAGGATTCGAACGGCACGTACTCCTCGTAACCCATGCCGCCTGGCTTCCAGCCGGTAACCCGATCAACCGAGAACACGCCGCATTGGTTGCTATCGAGTTCGGATGGTCGCAACAGGTACTGGTCCTGCTTGCCATCCAGGCGAACCGGGATGGCGTCGTGCTCAAAGAGGTTGGCCACCGGTGTGCAATACAGCCGCACGTTATCCAGGCTCGGTCGGATGCGCTGCACGCCGGCCTTGCGAATATCGAAGCGTAGCTCGAAGCCGCGCGCCTGTTTGAGCAAATCCTCAGGCAGCCGCTTGAGGGCATCGAGGCCCAGCAGGTCGACGAACAGGAATTTCTCCTGGAAGGCAAAGTATTCCTGTAGGTAGCGGTAACCGCGGAAGGTATTGAGCGGGTAGGGGATCAGCGCCTGATCCTCGGCGAAACCGACCGGGTGCAGCTGCGCCGGATCTAGCCGCAATGCCGACAGCGGCACGTCGAGGGCATCGGTGAAGGGCTTGCCTTCGCCGTCGAGCGCCACCAGCTGGATGTCGTCGAGATGACGCAGCAGGCTCAGGTAGAGCATCTGGCTGATATAGCGCTCGCCGCACAGGTGCAAGCGCAGCTGCTTGAGGTTCAACTCGCCCAGATGGCCATCAGCGGTCATCGCCAAGCGCAAATTGAGCAGCGCGCCACCGCCCTTGACTGAGTACTCCAGCGCATTGAGCGCAAGCGGCAGAACTTCGGTGGCATAGGCGGTGCGGAAGCGGCAGGTTACGCCCTGGATGGGTTTCGATTCGACAGGAGTATCGCGCGGCACCATCAGCGCTGGCCCAGGTCGCTTGACCGGGTCGAACTGCAACATGCTGAACGCCGGCAGCGGGCGCATGTAATTCGGCCACAACAAGTGCATCAGCGAGTGGGTCAGCTCCGGCAGCTCGTCGTCGAGCTTCTGTCGTAGCCGCCCAGTCAGGAAGGCGAAGCCCTCCAGTAGCCGCTCGACATCCGGGTCGCGCCCGGCCTGGCCGAGGAACGGCGCCAGCGCCGGGCTGCGCTCGGAGAAACGCTTGCCGAGTTGGCGCAGGGCGGTCAGTTCGCTCTGGTAGTAGTGGTTGAAAGACATCAGCGGGTCATCTCTGTAAAACGCATCATCAGCTGCCGATCAACACGGTGGCGGAGCCGGCAATCACCGGATTGCCGTGATCACCTGTAGTGCCCACTGTGGTGGCCGGTTTGCCGTTGATCAGTACGGTTGGAATCACCGCGCTGGCAAGCGCACTGCCGCAGGCGGTCGGGTCGCCCATGCGCGCAGCGGGCAGGCCATCGAACAGTACGTCGGAGGAGCCAGCCGTGATCGGGTTGGTGCCGTGGCCCTTCTTCGGGCAATCGGTGGGGTCGCCCAGGCGGGCTGCGGGTTTACCGGACATCAGGCTCTCCTTAGTGCACTTTCACTTGTCCGCTGCCATCCAGGCTCGCGGAAAAACTCACGTGAGGCTTGAAGCCGTCGACTTCCAGCAGGCCTTCGATAGCGAATGACAGGCTCAGTGGATCGTGGTCGCGGGGTAGGGATATCACCCGGACCTGGCTCAAGCGGGGTTCGTACGCTTCTATGAAGCGTTCGATGGCGATACGCGCCTGTTGCAACGAATCGTGCAGCGACAGGCGCATATCGTTCAAATCGGGCAGCCCGTAGTCGGGCAACGTTTGCACGCTGCCCGCCCGGGTGCTGAGCATTTTGGCCAGATGGGCAGCCACCGAAGCCATTGCCGCGACTTCGCGGCTCCAGCCAACACGCTTGTCGGCGTCACCGCCGAGGCGTTCGAAAAGGCTGCCGTAGGCCATCTCAGGTTCTCCCCACGAGCAAAACACGGAGGCAACGCTGCGCGTCCCAGCGGGTTGCGTCCTGAATTGCGACATGCTGCGTTGCTCGCCCCTTGTTTGGAGCTACCAAACCACGGGGCTCGCGCCTTGCCTGGCGCAATTCAGAACGGCAATGCCGGTGTGTTTTGCTCATGGGTAGAACCTCATTCCTTGTCCAGCTTACCAACCAGCGACAGGGTGAAATCGGCACCCATGTATTTGAAGTGCGGGCGCACGTTCAGGCTCACGCGGTACCAGCCCGGCTCTCCGTCCACATCGCTGACCACGACTTGCGCGGCGCGCAACGGGCGGCGACTACGGACTTCAGAGCTTGGGTTCTCCTGGTCGGCCACGTACTGGCGGATCCACTTGTTCAGTTCCAGCTCCAGGTCGGTGCGTTCTTTCCAGGCGCCGATCTGCTCGCGCTGCAGTACCTTGAGGTAGTGCGCCAAGCGGTTGACGATGAACAGGTAAGGCAGCTGGGTACCGAGCTTGTAGTTGAGCTCTGCGTTCTTGCCTTCTTCGCTGTTGCCGAAGAACTTCGGTTTCTGTGCGGAGTTGGCTGAGAAGAACGCGGCGTTGTCGCTGCCCTTGCGCATGGTCAGGGCGATGAAGCCTTCTTCGGCAAGTTCGTATTCACGGCGGTCGGAAACCAGAACTTCCGTCGGAATCTTGGTTTCGATCTCGCCCATGCTCTCGAAGTGGTGCAGTGGCAGGTCTTCTACCGCACCTCCGCTTTGCGGGCCGACGATATTCGGGCACCAGCGGAACTTGGCGAAGCTGTCGGTCAGGCGGCTAGCGAAGGTGTAGGCCGTGTTGCCCCACAGGTAATGCTCGTGGCTGTTGGCCACGTTTTCCTTGTAGACGAAGGATTTGACCGGGTTGTCTTCTGGGTCATAGGGGTTGCGCAGCAGAAAGCGCGGGACGGTCAGGCCGACGTAACGGGCGTCTTCCTGCTCGCGGAAGCTCTGCCATTTGGCGAATTGCGGGCCTTCGAAGTGGTCTTTGAGATCCTTCAGGTCCGGCAGACCGGTGAAACTTTCCAGACCGAAGAACTTCGGACCCGCAGCGGCGATGAACGGCGCATGGGACATGCTGGCGACGGACGCCACGTACTGCATGGTCTTGACGTCCGGTGCGCTCGGATCGAAAAAGTAGTTGGCGATCAGCGCGCCGACCGGCTGGCCACCGAACTGGCCGTACTCAGCGGTGTAGATGTGCTTGTACAGACCCGATTGAACCACTTCCGGGCTGTCCTCGAAGTCATCCAGCAGGTCCTGCTTGGAAGCGTTAAGGACTTCGAGCTTGATGTTCTCGCGGAAGTTGGTGCGATCGACCAGCAGCTTCAGGCCGCGCCAGGACGATTCCAGGGCCTGGAACTGCTGGTGGTGGAGGATTTCGTCCATCTGCCGGCTGAGCTTGGCGTCGATTTCCGCGATCATGCGGTCGACCATGGCCTTCTTGACTGGTTCGTTCTCGTTTTGCGGCTTGAGAAGCTCTTCGATGAAGGCCGATATGCCGCGCCTGGCGATGCCGTAGGCCTCGTCATCCGGGGTCAGCTTGGTTTCTGCGATGATACGGTCGAGGATGCCGAGGTCGGCGAGATTGTTATTGCTTGCGACGGCTGCTGCGCTAGTGCTCATGGTTCAGCTTTCCTTGTCGAGAGTTTCAGGCGTCCAATTGTTCTTTCGCGGCGAGGCCCAGCTCGCCGAGCACACGATCGCGCGAGTCGTCATCGGCGAGCACACTTTCAATCGCCTTGCGAAAGGCTGGGGCGTTACCCAGCGGGCCTTTCAGAGCGACTAGGGCGTCGCGCAGTTCCATCAGCTTCTTCAGCTCCGGAACCTGCTCGACCAGGTTGGCCGGGTTGAAGTCCTTCATCGAATTAATATTTAGCTGCACGGCCAGCTCTTCGTCGGTGGCCTCGTCTTGCAAACGGTTGAGTACCGAAAAGGTCAGGTTCAGCTCCTGCTTGGCCAGCACCTCGTCAAAACTGTTCTTATCGATGGCGATAGGCTTGCGGTCTTCGATCTTGCGATTGTCGGCGCGCTGGGTGAAGTCGCCGAGTACCATCAACTTCAATGGCAGCTCCAGTTCTTCCTGAGCGCCGCCAGTGGCAGGCTTGAAAGTGACGTTGATGCGTTCTTTAGGGGCTACCGAGCCTTCTTTGGCCATGGGTCTTCTCCTTTGTGTTTACGGCCCGGGGGCCTAATCGAGTACCACTTCGAGGTCGAGGTGGCACAGCCTGCGGTAAATCTCATCCTTGCTTTCACGCACGGCGTGGTTCTGCGGCAGCAGCTCACAGCAGCTATGCAACAGACGCAGCACCTCGAGGGCGAGATCGGGTTCCCAGTCGCCGAGGCCAGAGGCCTGTAGCGTCTGATCGAGGGATTCGAGCTGGGTCTTGGCGAGATCGTATTTCTTGGCCTGGAAGCACAACCGGGCCAACGTCAGTTGCCAGAAGAAACGCTCGCGTCCACCGTGGGCCTGGTTGAGGCCCAGCTTGAGTTTTTGTACCGCGCTCTTGAGGCCATCCTTGCGAAGATGCGGAATCACACCCTGCAGGGCTTCTTCCCAGGCGGGTGTCGCGCCGAGCTGGTTGCTGAGCGATTCGCTCAGGACCTGCGCGGGCACGACATGGGGCAGCACTCGCGCACTGATCCAGGCACGCGTCTCTGCATCGGCGAATGCTGTGCCGTCATGGAAACGCAGCTCATCGAGACCCGGCATGCGCTGCAGGAATAGCGCGAGCTGGATCTCCACCTCGCGCATCGCTTGCTCGGCATCCAGCTCGTTCAGGCACTCCCAGGCCAAGCGTTGACCGTCCAGCCAGAAGGGCGCGCGGGCGATGCTGGCTTCCAGGTCTGCCAAAAGATCGGCATAAAGGCCTTGGGCGAAACGCTCGCGATAGCTGGCAAGCTTGTCAGCGGGAATGCCCCGCAGAGCCGTGATCTGCTCGGGGTTGCGCTCGGGAAGGCTATCTATGGGCAGCCACAGCAGAGTGCGGGCCAGGCGCAGTGGTTTGAGATCGGTGGCTTTCTGCTTCAGCCACCAGTTGCATAGCGGTCGGGCCTGATCCTGTAGGCTTCGCAGACTCTTGTGTGCATCTTTCTCGTGCTCAACCGGTGTGGTGACGGTAAACACTTGAGCCGCAGCCTGCTTGACCTGGGCGATAGCTGCGCCAACAGCACCTGGCTGCGGATGCGCAGCACCAGCTCGCTTGACCATTTCCTCAAGTCGACGGCATAGCGGTAAAAGAAGCGGCGCCTGTGTCCCTAGGTGTGTCGCTAGGCAGCTTTCGAGGCTGCGTAGTTCGACCGCGATCTGTTTGAATAGAAGGAGCTGTTCGCCCATCGGCACATGATCGGCCAGCACCTGTTCCATGCGGGGGACCAGCCAGTTGATCGCAGCAGCACGGGTGCGGTCCTTGCGTGGGTGAAGTTCTTCCCAATGGTCGCGGCAGAGGAAGCCGAGCACGGCCAGGCCGGCATGCAATCCGAGAAATGAATCGCGTTGATACAGGCTCCAAGTCAGCCATGCAGCGATTCGTAAATCCTTTGTCTGGGTGCTTAGCAGGCTTTCACTACCCTCACGCACGGCCTCCCAATCGACGGACCCGGCGGCGTGCAAAGACGCCGACTTGCCAAGCTCTTGCTCCAGCCCCTCATACTCAGCGGCATAGCGAACATCATCGCCCGCGAAGCAGGTTGCCGAGATTGGAGTTTTTGCTACCGCCAAGGCATGGGCGGCTAGCTTGCTAGAAAACGTCATTCCGTGACTCAACTGATGTCTGCTTTAGCATTGTTGCTGTTAGCAGGGCGCTCCATGCGCAACGACTTCTACGTGCAATAACCAGCACGTCAATGAGGTGCGAATCCTACGCAGGAAGGCTGAGGATGACTGTGAAGTGGTTTCCATCTAAGGCTTTGTGATGTTCGGCGGGGCAAGATTGGCGTCCAAGATGAGTAGTGGTTGACCTTATGGATCGATTCCCCTGTGAACTTAAATGCTTGGCTCTAGTCGTGTTCGTTTAGGCAGAATGAATAGGTGGGCGCCTGTGTGATGGGCTTCCTCAGTCACTTCGATAATCGGCTGCGCAAACCGCCATTAAGAAAATGCAAAACAACCGTTGACGTGATGTTCTGAGTGCCTATAATGCGCACCTTCTCCG
>NZ_CEXBBO010000042.1:0-31115 GCF_982611455.1 Stutzerimonas sp. | reverse complement strand
GTGGAATCCGGGTATTTTGCCAAAATCTGGAAGTCTTCTTCAGAGTTTCCCTAGACGGCGGGAGCAGGAAATTCGAGTAAGGAATTTTTGACCTCTGCCATCCTGCGCAAACCGTCACGGGGTTCGCGCAGGATGAATACTCAGCGCATCCGCAATCGCGTCGTTATTCATTTCCCGAGCTTTACTTCACTCGCCGATAATCCTTGGCGCCGATCTTGGATATCCACCGCGCGCAGCCGGTTAGGCGAGGTAGTCGCGGTAGTAATCCCGTGTCGCGAGATTCTTGTCCTTGGCCTCGAACATGATGTCGAAACGGTCGAGAAACTCACGGGCGTACAGATTGGTCCAGTTATTCCACATGCGCTTGCTGTGGCTGTAGAGATCGCGCTTGCTGACTTTTTCCAGCAAGGCTGGCATTTCCAGCTTGTCGTTGGCGGAAAAACCCATGTCCATCAGGCGTTCGGGCGGCTGCGAGTAATGCATCGCCGGACGCACGCCGTGCCAGCTGTCGATGATTTTCGCCACGCGCGTGTCGTGCGGATCGATGTAGTGGTCCTCGTTGATCCAGCAATGATGGATGTCCAACACCACCGGCGCCAGGTCAGCGAGTTGCAAGCAGTCATTGACGCCGTAGGTCTTTTCCTCGTTTTCGAAGGTAATGCAGTTGCGCGCTTCCTGTGACAGGCGCGGCCAAATCGTGCGAATACCTTCGATGCCCAGTCGCCCGGCGATGTGCACGTTGCATTTGAAGTCCTGAAACTGCCGGCCGAAGCCCATCATGCGAATCATGTCGGCGTGGTACTCGAACTCCGCCAGGCTGTTTTCCACTACCTGAGGTTTGTCCGAACCGAGCACGCAGTACTGCCCAGGGTGGAGGGAGAGGCGAATGCCCAGCGTTCTGGCGCGCTCGCCAATCTTCGCGAAGCCCGCCTCGATCACGCGGCGCACCTCGGCCTGACGATAAAATTCGGTCGCTTCCGAGTGGCTGTAGAAGGGCAGCAGATCGCTGCTCAGACGCAACATTTTCAATTGTTCCGGCAGCGTTCCGACGTATTCGAGCAACCGCAACTGCGCCGCCAGATTGTGCTCGATGATGCCGTTCAGCTTTTCCCGCGCCACCTCCTGCGACACGCTGTTAAGCCAGCGCAACGTTGTGGATCGCGGATTGAAGGCCCGCTCGATGGCTTCCAGCTCTTTCAGCGATTCGCTGTGGCCGGGATGACGATACATGCAGGCGAAACCGATTCTGTACATAACGACCTATGTGACGTAGCGCGGGTGACACGCTGAACGCTGCAGATGACTGTTCTGTTTAGTGCGCAGACGGCGTGCGGCGTGCCGTGCATCGGACGAACGACCGATTGGCGGCGGGTCAACCCAATAAAACGGGGCTTATCGCCGTTACCACTCTTCGTTCCGGTGCCAGCCGACAGCTAAAAACCCTTACCATATCAACCACCTGTTGATGCTCTGGTTGGTTTTCGATGTTGTCCGCCGTCAAGCGCTACAAACTTTTGCTGTCGGGAGCGTTGGCGCGTTGTTTTCCCCGCACATCGGCCTATCTGCAATCGGAGGACGAGTTGGTTTTGCGACGCTGGCCCAACGCCGCAGCCAAGCAGACAGCCAAGCGCGTAAATAAACTGTCCGGCAGCTTACCGGCCAAGGCCGGTCGCACACCCAAGCAATCGGCAGCGGCCACTAAAGCCAGCAAACCCCGGACGAAATCCCGAAAGGCTTCCGGCGAAGGCATTTATGGGCCGGCGAAACTGCCGGTCGATGACCCGCAGCTCCAGGCGATGCGCTTGCGCGTCGGCCGTGCAGTAGAGGCGGGCGTAATCTGCGCGCCCTCGGACGAGCAGTGGGCGATGATCCTCAGCGACAGCCCGGTGACGCGCATCTTCGCCGGTGCCGGTTCAGGGAAATCCACCACCTTGGTGCTGCGAGTGGTGTTCATGCTGTGCCATATGGGCATCGCGCCGGAACGGTTGACGGTCATTTCCTTTACCAACGCCTCCTGCGCGCAACTGCGCGAACAGCTGATCAGGGTGCTTGGTTTTTGGAATTTCGATTTCGACCCGTCCAGCGCGCGCCAGTGCGTACGGACTTTTCATTCGGCGATGGCGGTGCTGGCCAAGGAGGTTCTGGGCAAACCCGTCTGGTTCGAGCAGCTGGACGAAAAAAGCGCGTCACCCACCGAGCTGGACAATCCACTGACTTCCTCGCGCTTGCGGCCGGCTCAGCAGCGGCTGCTGAAGCAGGCCTATCAGACCTGTTATGCCGAAGAAGAGGCTTTCCGCCTGCGGGTGCACGAATTGTTGCAATTGCCGCAGCCGGGCGAGTCGAAAAGCAAGCGCGTGCCCAAGGCTCCCCTGGACGCCTTCAAGCTGGCCGGTGAATTCACCCCGTTGCCGCTGTTCGAGGCGTTCTACGCGCAGGCCGGTTTCATCGAGAGCATCGGCATCCGCATCGAACAGATGCAGCCTGCCCGGATGGAATGTTCGCCTCGTGAACGCGCCTTCATCGAGGGGTTGGTGCTGTTCTGGAAGCATTTCCAGGCTCTACTCGAGCGCGAGGGACTGATCACCTTCAACGGTGCCTTTCAGACGCTGACCCAGCGCCTGGCGGCTTCTGGTCAAGGCGTATCGACCGCCGCGCTGGCACCGTTCAGCCATCTGTTGATCGACGAGTTTCAGGACATCTCACCGCAGATCGTGCAGTGGTTGCAGGCGTTACATCAGGCGTTGTCACGCCAGGGCGAGGCCGTGAGCCTGATGGCCATCGGCGATGACTGGCAATCGATCTACGGCTGGCGCGGCAGCTCACCGGAATTGTTCATGGATTTCGACAAGTACTTTCCCAGCCGGGAGGCCACGAAGAAGAGCAAGGTGCTGATGCTCGAAACCAATTACCGTTCGATCGAGCCGATCATCCGAGACGGGGAAGCGGTCTTGAGCGCCGTGGCGTTCAAACAGGCGAAGGTCAGCCAGGCGGCCAAGGCGCTGCAGCAGGGCGATCACGGTGTGAAGTTGATAACCCGCTTCGATGTGAAAACACGGCTGCCTGAATTGATCCGCGACATCAAGGCTCAATGCGAACACGTCGCCAATCGCCCGAACGCGGACCGCAATGCCGTCTTGGTGCTGAGTCGGCGCAACGAGCCCTTGCGTGCCATCGAGGCGCAGCTGGACCGCAAGCTGCCGGTCAAGACTTACACCATTCACCGCGCCAAAGGCCTGCAAGCCGAGGTTGCGATCATCGTCGATGATTGCCTGCCAACGGAACGCCATCCCTTGCGCAACGCGCTGTACGCCTACTGCGGTTTCTTTCGCAATAGTTATGACCAGGCCATGGCCGACGAGAGTCAGCGCCTGGCTTACGTGGCGATCACCCGTGGCGTCAGCCGCGTGTTCTGGTACACCCAGAAAGCCCAGGGTGCGACGCGGCTCTTGGCCGACAGGGGCAAGGCTCGCTAACCGAGGCGCCCGTATCGCTGGCGGCTGACACCGGTTTACGGCTAGGGTTGACGCTTTGACGTCAACCGTCGCGGACAGGAGCGCAGTCGCATGTTGAAACTCTGGGGTCGGATCAATTCGACCAACGTGAAGAAGGCGCTCTGGTGCCTTGAAGAGCTAAAACTTCCTTATACCCGTATCGATGCCGGTGGCGCTTTTGGGGTCGTTGGCGAGGCCGATTACGTCGCGAAGAATCCGAATCAGCTGGTGCCGTGCCTGGAAGACGGCGAGCTGGTCTTGTGGGAATCCAATGCCATCGTGCGATATCTGGCTGCGCAATACGGCGAGGGAGTGCTGTGGAATGCCGATCCAGGTCAGCGTGCCCAGGCGGACAAGTGGATGGACTGGGTAACCTCGTCATTAGCGGCACCGTTCCGCCCGGTGTTCTGGAACATCGTGCGCACGGCTCCCGAAAAGCGCGACATGGTTGCGGTGCAGGCGGCTCTGAAAGAATGCGGCAACTTGCTCGCCATCGCCGATCGAGCCCTCGCCGAACAGCCCTATCTGTCGGGTGAAAACTTTGGCATGGGTGATATTCCGCTAGGTTGTTTCGCCTACGCCTGGTTCGAAATGCCCATCGAGCGACCAGACCTGCCGCATCTGCGCGGCTGGTATGAGCGACTGCAACAGCGCCCGGCGTATCAGACCTCGGTGGTTACGCCGCTGACCTGACAGGGCCTGGCGCTGGACTTCTGATGACCAGCGCCTGGTTGTTCCTTTGTTGCTGGCGGCGGGGTTTGAAGTGCTGTTTGCGCTGGCGATGAAAATGCCGACGGCTTCACCCGGCTCGCCCCAGCGGGCTGGTGATCGTCGCGGACAGGCAGGTTTAGGTGTGTCAGCTCTGCCCGAATGTCTGATCGAGCAACGCTGGCATCAACTCTCCGGCCGGCCCGGCCAGCGCATATTCCCGTTCGCGGTGGCTGCATTGCGCTTGCGGATTGACATGCACCACGGAAGCTCCGGATTCCCAGGCGAGCCCGGGCACTTCCGCAGCCGGATAAACCACGCCAGACGTGCCCACCGATATCAGCACGTCGCATTGCTGGGCGGCGGCGAAGGCAGCGCTTAGTGCGTCGGCGGGTAGACTCTCGCCGAACCAAACCACGCCAGGGCGCAACTGACCGTCGCAGGCCGCGCATCTCGGTGGCTGTAATCGACGGCCGCCTTCCGGCTCATCGGGAACGCCCAACGGCTCGTTCGGTTTCTTGCCGCAACTGAAGCAACGCGGCTGATGCAGGCTGCCGTGAAGGTGGACGACGTTCGTGCTACCGGCACGTTCATGCAGGTCGTCGACGTTCTGCGATATCAGCGTCAGGCGGGGCACATGCCGGGCCAGTTCGGCGATGGCTCGGTGCGCCGGGTTCGGCTGGGCCTGGAGCACCTTCATGCGCCGCCATTCGTACCAGCCCCAGACCAATTCCGGGTCCGCACGAAAGGCTTCGGGCGTCGCCAGCGAGGCGGCGTCGAAGCGCTCCCAAAGGCCGGTCAGCGAATCGCGAAAAGTCGGAATACCGCTCTCGGCCGAAACGCCCGCGCCGGTGAACACCACGACGTGACAGGCGCAGCGTAAGGCTTCGATCAGCGGGGCCGGAATCATTGGCGCGCTCCTGCTAGTTAGCTATCGATCGGTGAGAAAGCCGATTCGCTCAAGCTTTTGAACGCGGACAGCGCACGCTCGCGGCTCATCGCCAGGTCAGTGATGGGCTGTGGATATTCGGCGGTGCCAAACAGACCGGCGGCTGGATTGTGGATGTCGCGCTTGTCGAACTCGGCCAACTCAGGCAACCAGCGGCGTAGGAAACGGCCCGCCGGGTCGAACTTCGCCGACTGGCTGAGCGGATTGAATAGGCGGAAGTAAGGCACCGAGTCGGTACCGGTGGATGCGCTCCACTGCCAGCCGCCGTTATTCGCGGCGAGATCGCCGTCGATCAGGTGGCGCATGAACCAGCGTTCACCTTCGCGCCAGTCGATCAGCAGGTTCTTGGTCAGAAACATGGCAACGATCATGCGTAGGCGGTTGTGCATCCAACCGGTCGCCAGTAGCTGACGCATGGCGGCGTCGATGATTGGAAAGCCGGTGTGGCCTTGCTGCCAGGCGGCCAGCTCATCCGGTGCATGGCGCCAAGGCAGCGCCTCGGTCTCACGACGGAATGCGCGACCCATGGAAACCTGCGGATAACCAACCAGAATGTGTTTGTAGAATTCTCGCCAGAGCAGCTCGTTGATCCAGGTAACCGCCCCCGGGTTGCCGCTGTCCAGCTCGCCCTGGTTGGTTCTCAGCGCAGCGTGCAGGCATTGGCGCGGCGAGATGACGCCGGCTGCAAGGTAGGCCGAAAGCTGACTGGTACCGGGTTCGGCAGGGAGGTCCCGACGCAGTTGGTACTCGGCCAAATCGTCTTCGGTGAATATCGCCAAGCGCTCCCGGGCAAACTTCTCGCCAGCAGGCCAGAGCGAGCGCAAGTAGTCGCTGGGTACGGCGAAACCATCGACCGCGGCCGGTATCGGATCGCTGGTCAGTGGCAGCGCCGATTGTCGTACCGGCACAGGCAGGCAGGGCGGCAGCGACTGGCTCAGGCGCGAATAGCAAACCTTGCGGAATTGGCTGAAGACCTTGAAGCAACCCCCAGAGAGGGTATGCACACTGCTCGGCGCAAAGAGCAATTGATCGAGATGGCGGCGCAGACTCGCTTGCGTGTCGCATAGCGCCCGTTCCACGGCGTCATCACGGCGTTGCTCATTCACGCCGTACTCATCGTTGACATGTACGCTGCCGATTGCATGTTCGCGGCACAGATCGGCGATCAGTGCGGGTACGCCCTGCCAGTCATGGACGATGCGAATCAGTAACGGTACGTTCAGTTCGGCCAGCTGCGTCGAGACTTCGCTGAGATTACGCAGCCAGAAATCCACCTTGCACGCCGCGTCGTCATGGGCAAGCCACTGGCCAGGCGTGATCAGGTAGAGCGCGATGGTCGGTCCGGCATTCATCGCGGCCACCAGCGCGGAGTTATCGGTGACGCGCAGATCAGTGCGCATCCAGAGCAGCTGGTTCATTCCATATATCCTTTCGGGCCATCGAACAGCGGGCTTGCCTGCAGCGCTTCGAGTGCGGTCAGTGGGTCGTCAGCGAGCATTAGGCCGGGCAGGCTGTCTAACTTGGCTCGGTGAATGCTGGCTGCCGGGCCCGCGAGCATTAGCGGCATGGCCTCCTTCGCGGCTGCCAGTCGCGGCAGTTGCCGCTGGAGGCGATTGCTATCGAGCGATTGGTTGGCATAGAGCAGCAAGCCGCGCGGCGCGATCTGCTCCAGGGCCAGAGGCAGCTCGGCGAGCGGTACGGGCCATTCGATAATTTCAACCGGGCAACCCGCGCTGGAGACGAGCCAGGCGCAGAGCCACAGCCCCGGCTCGAAGCGCTGTTCACCCAGTCCCACCGCCAGCAGTGGCGCGCCACTGTGCTGACGATTGCCGTGATAGAGGCGCGTACCGAGTTTGGTACGCAGCCACGAATGAAACAGTGCGCGCTCGAGTTCCGCACCGAACCTTTTGTGCCAGCGTCGTTCAAGGCTCACTAGCAGCGGCAACAGCAAATGTTTGCAGAGCGTGCGCGGCGGGTAGAGCGCCAATGCCCGGTTGAAGCTTTCGTCGAGTTGGCGCTCTGCCAACACGCTGATCGCGCGAAGCATCTCATCATGCAGAGTGTCCCACTCGTTGTACTCGGCCACGCTGAGCGGCTGGAGCGTGTCCAGCAACTGCCTGACCTGGCTTACCGCGACGCCGCGGTTGAGCCACCCGACAATGCTCTGAATGCGCTGTACGAGGTTGTCGTCATAGAGTCGGTGGCCCTTGGCCGTGCGGCGCGGGACGATCAGACCATAGCGCCGCTCCCAGGCGCGCAGGGTCACCGGGTTGACGCCTGTAAGGCGCGCCACTTCTCTGATCGGAACCCAACCTTCGGTAGCGCCCGCATCGACGTCGTCATCGGAGACCTTGGTCATTTCAAATACCGTTGCGCAGGCTGAGATCTTCGGGGTGCGGCTGTAGATAGGCCTGGTTGGCCACATAGCGATCCGGATGCCGGCGGAAATGATGTTTGAGCAGCGTCAGCGGCACCACCAGCGGCACGGTGCCTTCGCGGTATTGAGTGATCAGGCGTTGAAGCTCCTGCTTGTCTTCGCTGCCAAGCTCGTTTTTGAGATGGCCGCTCAGGTGCTGTAGCACGTTGCCGTGGGTACCGCGCGATGCGGTCTTTTTGAGCCCAGCCATCAACTGGCTGAAGTAGGGCGGGGCGAATTCAGCCAACGGCGCGTTGCCGATGGTCGCCACCAACCGGCCGAGCGCCTTGTATTGCAGCGGATCGGTCGCCATCAGTTGGTATTTGTAGCGCGAGTGGAAATCGACCACTGCCTTTCGAGTCAGGCCATCCTTCAATAGGCGCTGCCATTCGGCGTAGGCAAAAATTCGAGTAAGAAAATTTTCTCGCAACACTGGGTCGTTGAGCCTGCCGTCCTCTTCGATGGGCAGATCTGGCCGTGCCTCCATCAAGGCACGGGCGAACAGACCCGAGCCGCCACCCTCGGTCGGGTGGCCGTTGGCCTGGTAAACCTTGACCCGTTCCATGCCGCAAGAAGGGGATTTTTGCATGAGGATGTAGCCGCTGATGTCGTCCAGTTCGATCGAGATGTGTTTGGCGTAGGTGGTCAAAGCGTCGCTGACGTCCAGTTCGGGGTGCACTGTGCCGACAGCGCGAGGGTTGGCCGGATCGCCAACCAGCCGGATCGGTTCGCGCGGCGTACCCAGGCCGATGGCCACTTCCGGGCAGATCGGCACGAATTCGAAATGGCGAGCCAGCGTTTCGCTGCACAGACGCGACTCCTTGTGCCCGCCATTGAAGCGCACCGGTTTGCCGAGCAGACAGGCGCTGATGCCGATTTTGATAATGGAACGCGAGGTGGTGGTCATGGATAGACCTCTATTTGCCTTGTACAAAAAATAGTATTCGTACAACAATGAGGCCATCATAGACGCGCAGTTATACAAGTCAATGAAGCTGTAAAAGTAAGCGGCAAATCTTCTGCACGTTCAGCAGCGTTCGTTTGTTAGAGCGCCGCGTTGGGTTTGCCTCCGGTCTTTGTCAATTCGCTGCGCTCGTTTGCCATGCGGCGCCGTCGCCGCCGCGTCAGACCAAGTGGAAGGAAACGGTCAGGATTTCCTTGTTGCCGGTGTCTGTAGGCTACGCTTTTAGCCAATAAGCTATACAGCGCTGGGCATCTCTGCGCAGCGCACCGGTCTGACCCAGCCGTCCGTGACGAACGATACGAGGTGACCGCCATGAATATATTGCTGACAGGAGGAACTGGTCTGATCGGGCGAAAGCTATGCAGTGATTGGCTGGCTCAAGGGCACAACCTGTGGGTATGGAGTCGGTCACCCGAGCAGGTCGCCGAGCGATGCGGTGAACGGGTGACGGGCGTGGGTCAACTGCACGAGCTCGATCAGATGCCGCTGGATGCGGTAGTCAATCTGGCTGGCGCACCGATCGCCGATCGCCCGTGGACCAAATCGCGACGCCTGTTGCTGTGGAACAGCCGCATCAATCTCACCGAGCAGCTGATCGATTGGCTGTCGGGGCGCGAGCAGAAACCGCAGGTGTTGATCTCCGGCTCGGCGGTCGGCTGGTACGGCGATGGAGGAGAGCGCGAGCTGACTGAAGACCACCCACCCGTCACGAATGATTTCGCCAGGCAGCTATGCAACGCCTGGGAGGAGAGTGCCGTTCGTGCACAGAGTCTCGGGATCCGTGTTGTGTTGGTGCGTACCGGCCTGGTGCTGGCTCGCGAGGGCGGATTCCTGCAGCGTCTGATGCCATTGTTTCGGCTTGGATTGGGCGGGCGACAGGGCAACGGTCGCCAATGGATGCCCTGGGTTCATATGGATGATCAGATTGCCCTGATAGATTTTCTGTTACAGCAGCCCGAGGCGAGCGGCCCCTACAATGCCTGCGCGCCGCAACCGGTACGCAATGCCGAGTTCGCCAAGGCGCTGGGGCGCAGCTTGGGGCGACCGGCCGTATTGCCGGTCCCGGCGCTGGTATTGAAGGCCGGTCTGGGCGAGCTGTCCGGGCTGATTCTCGGTGGACAGAGGGCCGTGCCGATGCGATTGGAAACTGCCGGTTTTCGGTTTCGCTTCGTCGAGCTGGATGCGGCACTGGCGGACCTGCGCAAGCCGTAGTCGCTGTGTGAAAATACGCTGCTGGCCAATAGGTTGCGGCTGATCCTTAAAATAAGTAGTCAGGAATATGCATGACTGAGCAGGCGTTGTTGTTGGTCAACCTGGGTTCACCGGCGTCCACCGAGGTGGACGACGTTCGCAGCTATCTCAACCAGTTTCTGATGGATCCTCACGTCGTCGACCTGCCGTGGCCGATTCGTCGGCTGCTGGTGTCGCTGATCCTGATCAAGCGTCCGGCGCAGTCGGCGCACGCCTATGCCTCGATCTGGTGGCCGGAAGGTTCGCCGCTGGTAGTGCTTAGTCAACGCTTGACCGATGCGGTACGTCCTCATTGGAAGGACGGGCCGGTGGAACTGGCGATGCGTTACGGCGAGCCGTCCATCGAGCGCGCGCTGGTCAAGCTGGCGGGGCAGGGCATCAAGCAGGTGACGTTCGCGCCGTTGTATCCACAGTTTGCCGACAGCACCACGACCACCGCGATCGAAGAGGCGCGCCGGGTCATTCGCGACAAGCGCCTCGACATCAAGCTTTCGATCCTGCAGCCCTTTTACGACCAGCCTGAATACCTCGACGCGCTGGTCGACAGCGTGAAGCCGCACCTGGCGCAGGAGTTCGATCATCTGCTGCTGAGCTTTCACGGCTTGCCCGAACGGCACCTGCACAAGACCGATCCTACCGGCTCGCATTGCCTGAAAACCGACGACTGCTGCCAACGTGCCGAAGGCGCGGTGCTCGCCAGTTGCTACCGCGCACAATGTCTGCAGAGCAGCACCGCCTTTGCAGAGCGCGCCGGATTGCGCCCGGAGCAATGGTCGGTGTCTTTCCAGTCGCGCCTGGGCCGCGCCAAGTGGATCGAGCCTTATACCGAAGCGCACTTGGAAGCGTTGGCGGCGAAGGGCGTAAGAAAGCTACTGGTGATGTGCCCGGCTTTCGTCGCCGATTGCATAGAGACCCTGGAGGAAATTGGCGACCGCGGCCGCGAACAATTCATTGCAGCCGGGGGTCAAGAGCTGCAGCTGATTCCCTGCCTGAACACGCACGAGAGCTGGGTGCAGGCGCTGGTTACGCTGTGCCGTCGGGCCCCGCAGACGCTATAAAAGCCAGGCGCGGGCGGCGAATTAGTTCTTCAGGGCGGCGAGTTGGTCCTTGAGTCGCCGGACTTCGGCTTCCAGCTCGCGGACCCGCTGCTTGGCCTCGACTTCGGGGCTGACATCCTTCTGGATACCGATAAAGTAGGTCAACTGGTCCGCTTGGTTGAACACCGGCGTGATCGAAAGCTCGTTCCAGAATGCGCTGCCGTCCTTGCGGTAGTTACGGATGATCTGGCGACATGGCTTGTTGCTCCTCACGGCTTCGCGAATGGCCGCGATGCCCGTTTGGTTTCGGTCATCCGCCTGTAGAAAGCGGCAATCCTGGTAGAGGATTTCGTCCACTTCATAACCGGTCAGGCGCCGGAATGCCGGATTGGCATAGATGAGGATGTTGTCGTCGCCTTCCTGCTCGGCTACCACGATTCCATCGTTGGAAGCTTCGATTACCAGTTGCAGCAGCTTGGCATTGATCATTTGGATGTCTCTTGCTCGTTATCGCGGCATTTTAGAACAAGTTCGAAAGGGGGCGGCACGATGCTTTGTATCAACTGAATTGGCCGGTTGGTATGGCTTAAAGCGAGAGGAGTAGCCGCCGCTCGGGCGTACGCCAAGGTTTTGATTTCTACCTTGCACGCGCGGCCTATGCCTGCAGACCCTGAGCTACAATGCGTCAGTCCCTCTGTATGAGCCGCGCCGCGTCATGACCGAATTCGCCCGTGCTTCCACGCTGCTCTCTTCCGATTCGCTCAAGCGGGAAGAGCTGTTCCCCATTCGCGAAGTGTCGCGCCTGACCGGCGTCAATCCGGTCACTCTGCGAGCCTGGGAGCGACGCTACGGTCTGATTCAACCCACTCGCACCGAAAGCGGCCATCGTCTTTATTCCATGGCGGATATCGAAGCGGTACGCAGCATTCTGGCCTGGACCGAACGTGGCGTTGCGGTGAGCAAAGTGGGCAGCATCCTTTCACGTAGCGCCGCCACCAAGGCCGCCGCTCCACCGGAACAGCAGCAAGCGGTGGCCGGGGAGTGGGGTGAATGGCAGACGCAAGTGCAGCGTGCGGTGAGCCGTTTCGACGAGTCCCGGTTGGACCAGGTTTACGGGCAGATTTTTTCCACCTATCCGCTGCCGGTGGTCTTCCAGGACGTGTTGCTACCGTTATGGCAACAACTGTTGCTGCGTCAGGACGAATTTGGCCGGACCAGCGAATGGTTGTTCCTCGATACATTCTTGCGAGCCCGCGTGCTGCAGCGCTTGCAGCTAGCGCGTGGTCAGGCGGAGAGCCGAGTGCTGTTGGCCGCGGTACCTGGGCAGTGCCGTGAGTTGGAGTTGCTGATCGCTGGTCTGCTGCTCTCCAGCGAGGCTGTGGCGGTCAACGTATTGGCGCTCGGTCAGCCACTGGATGAGCTCACGCTGATCTGCGAAAAGGCTCGCCCGCGTGCCCTGGTGCTTTATTCCAATCTGCCGCCGAACGCAGGGCTGTTGCGCCAACTGGCCAAGCTCACGCTGGGACTCGATTGTCCGCTGGCGGTAGCCGGTGAAGCGGCAGAGTTTTCAGAGCAAAGCCTGCGCGGCTCACCAATCGCTTGCCTGGGTAATTCGGGCAAGCTGATGCAGCGCCGTCTGCTGCAATTCCTCGACGGGCATCTGGATACCTGAGTCGCGGTTGTCGCGAGGCTGCCTGGGTCATGCTTTAGCACCATTGTGTCGGGCACGGCTTGGCGCGATGCTGTTGGACCACCCGCCGGAACCACGATACCGCCATGCACCAGCCAACCGATCCTGCCCAGCGTCCGCCGCAAGTGCTACTGAAAAGTGGTTTGCGGGTGCGCCTGTTGCACCTTTCGCAAAGCGCGCAGGCGGCAGTTTTGGTACGGATTCATGCGGGCTCACATGACGAGCCCAAGGCTTACCCGGGGCTGGCCCATTTCTTTGAGCATCTTCTGTTTCTCGGTAGCCGCAACTATCCCGCCACGCAGAGCCTGATGCCTTTCGTTCAAGGCTGCGGTGGGCAGCTGAACGCATCGACTCGAGAACGGCATACCGACTATTTCTTTCAGCTTCCAGCCGACCAGCTCGAAGACGGTTTGCGGCGCCTGCTCGATATGCTCGCCTGTCCGCTGCTCGACCCAGCCGCGCAGTTGCGCGAGCGCGAGGTACTGCATGCCGAATATCGCGCCCGTGCGCAGGATGCCGAAACACTGTGCGATGCAGCATTGGGAAGCGCCTTCGATCTGGCACATCCATTCAGCGCGTTTCATGCGGGCAACCGCGACTCGCTGCCAGTAGAAGACGCGCTGTTTCAGCAGGCGCTGCACGATTATCACCAGCGGTTCTATCACAGCGGGCAGACGGAGTTGCTACTGGCCGGCCCGCAATCCGATATCGAGTTGCAGCGTCTCGCTACGCTGGCTGATGACTCGCTCGCCGCTGACGTTGCGATTGCCCGTGAGGCACCGCCGTTGTGCTGTAATCGCGAAAGCTGGCTTCGACTGCAATTGGAGAATGCCCAGCCGCGCCTGCATCTGGCCTTTGCGCTTGACGGGGTGCCCGAGCATGGCGTGCCGGCACTGGACCATCTATGTATGTGGATCACATCCGAAGCGCCTGCGGGGCTCGCCCAGCGGCTGCGTGATGAATACCTGTGTCAAGCGGTGAAGGCACGCGTGCCGTATTGGTATGCAGGGCAGGGCGTCGTAGTGATCGAACTGGCGCTGACCGATCGTGGGCTGCTTGAGCGTGCGGTGGTCGTCGATGCGCTGCTCGACTGGCTGCGCTTTTTTACCGACGCAGCGCGTTGGCAGCCGTGCCGCGAGGAATATTTGGTCATTCGCCGGCGAAGCCTGCAGGGCGCCGAGCCGCTGACGCGATTGCGGCATTGGGTCGAGCCGCTGGCCTGGAGCGACGACAACGACGAAGCGGCCACTCGTCATGCACTTGATGTGCTGTTGGGGCAGATGATCGCATCGGGACCGCTGGTCATGACGTCTGATTCCTCCGAATGCGAGCCGGTCGAATGCGGCGGCTTCCCCCTGCGTCTGGCATGCGAGCCACCGACGCGAGCAGCGCCGCTAGCGTGGCGCTGGCAGCAACCGTCGCCCAATCCGTGGTTGCGGACGTTCGCCACACGGCGAGAAGCGAGCCGTCTCGATCCCGCGCTGCGCTGGCTTGGGCCGGAAGCTACGGACGGGCAGGGGGCGCTTTTCTTGCGCTGGCAATTCATTGATGGCCAGCCGCCGGCTGGGCTCTGGCATGTGTTATGGGATGCGTTGCAGTCACGAATATGGGCGGCACAGCAGGCCGGCGTCGAGCTGCGTTTCGATGATCTGGGCGACAGCTGGACGCTGGGACTGAGCGGCTTCGCTGAGGCGATACCCACGATTCTTGGCGATATTTCGCAGCTGTTCGTTGAGCCGCCAGTTGCTTCCTTCGTTCAGGGCGCGCAGCTGGCCGAACGCGCCGGATCGCTTGGCGGCGACGACATGCTGATTCGCCAACTGATCAACCAGCTGCCGCGCCTGCTGGCGGGTACGAAACCGGACGTCGTCGAACGGGTGGCGCTGGAGCGCTCGGCAGTGTTTCAGCATTGGCAATCAGCGCAGTGGCAGGGATTGGCGATCGGTTTTCCGTCGGGCTTGAGCGGCCCGCTGGGCGATGCGGTCAAGACCTTACCGGGAACTCCCGCAGCAACGCCGAGCGCTGCGAGCGCACCATGGTCAAGCGATAGATGGCTTGATGTCAGCGGCGGGGCGACCATGGCCGAAACGGCATTTTTGCTGTTCTGTCCATTGCCAGATCGCGACCCCGGATGCGAGGCATCCTGGCGGTTGCTGGGACGGTTGATCGAAGGGGATTTTTTTCGCCGTCTGCGTAGCGAACTGCAGCTGGGTTATGCAGTTTTTAGTCGCTTCAGCCAGTTCGGCAGTCATTCAGGCATGCTCTTCGGCGTGCAATCCCCAACGGCCTCGGCTGTGGAAATCCTGGGCTACGTTCAGGACTTCCTTGACCATTTCGCCAAAAAACTGGCCGATCAACCTGCCGAGGACATCGAGCGCGCCGCCCAAGAACTGAGCGGCCGGCATGTTGCAGACTCGACCGATCTTCGCGCTCGGGCCGAACAAGCCTGGCAGAGCTGCCTGGCGGGTCATGACATCACCCACTCGACACAGGTCGCCATAGCCATGGGCACGCTGCGCTCCATGGACCTTGCGGCTGCCTTGGACGCTTTACGTAATGGCATTGGCGGCCGGGTCATCGTTGCCAACGCGACCGCACCGGACGCGCACTGGTCTTGCGAGTTGGCTTCCGGTGCGCGGTCTGATGGCGAAGCCGGATAGGGCCTCAAAGCCGGCGCCGCTTCCGTATCACGAAGGCGACCCACGGCGGAGCTCGGTCGCTATCCGCTAATGACAATATCGAGTGTGCCAATGCCTTGTACGCCGCCGCTCAGTCGATCGCCACGCTGTACGGGTCCGACGCCGGCCGGGGTGCCGGTCATGATCAGGTCTCCCGGTTCGAGAACGAACAGGCGCGACAGGTAAGCAATGACTTCCGATACCTGCCAGATCTGGGAAGCCAGATCGCCTTCCTGGCGGGTTTCGCCATTGATCTCGAGCCAGATACGTCCCTCAGTCGGATGGCCGATTTTCTCAGCCGGCACCAGCGCCGAGCAGGGCGCTGCATGATCGAAGCCTTTCGCGACCGCCCAGGGCCGGCCCATCTTCTTCGCTTCGGCTTGCAGGTCACGGCGGGTCATGTCCAGCCCCACGGCGTATCCATAGACGTGTTCGAGCGCCTGCTCGACCGGAATATCGGCGCCGCCGCGGCCAATGGCTACGACCATTTCAATCTCGTGATGAACGCTTTCGGTGCCCGGCGGATAGGGGAACACGCTGCCATCCGGCAGCAGGCTATCTGGATGTTTGGTGAAGAAGAACGGCGGCTCGCGGTCTGGGTCGTGGCCCATTTCACGAGCGTGCTCGGCGTAGTTACGGCCGACGCAGTACACGCGTCGCACCGGGAAGCGCTGGTCGCTGTCCGCGATGGCGAGGCTGGGGATGCTCGGGGTGAAAAGGTAGTCGTTCTGGTCAATCGAGTTCACGTTGCAGACTCCGGGTTCTTGTTACCGATGTTTATCGCCGCACCGCTGGTACGGCGCGACGAAATCATTCATTTGCGTTGCGGCACGCTTCCCGCCTCGTCCAGGCTGCGCAGAAAGTCGAAATCGCAGCCGCTATCCGCCTGTGTCACGGTTTCGAGGAAAAGCTTACGGTAACCGCGACCGTCTCCTTCTCGCGGTTCGGGGAGTTTGGCGGCATCACGTCGGCGCGTCAGCTCCTCGTCGCTGACCAGCAGGTCCAGGGCGCGATCGGCCACGCTCAGGCGCAGGCGATCACCGCTTTCGATCAGCGCAAGTGGCCCGCCAACGGCCGCCTCGGGCGTGACGTGCAGGATGATGGTGCCGCCCGCCGTGCCGCTCATACGACCATCGGAGATGCGCACCATGTCTTTCACACCGGCGCGCGCCAGCTTGCGCGGAATCGGGATATAGCCGGCTTCGGGCATGCCAGGCGCGCCTTTCGGGCCAATATTTTTCAATACGAGGATGTCGTCGGCATTCACGTCGAGGTCCGGATCGTCGATGCGCTGAGCCAGATCCTCCAGGCCATCGAAGACCACCACTCGGCCTTCATGTTCCATCAGCTCGGCACTGGCGGCGGACTGCTTGATGATCGCGCCGTCCGGCGCCAGGTTGCCGCGCAAAAATGCGATGCCGCCCTGCGGATAGATGGGGTTATCCAATGGGCGCACCACCTCCTGCGGGAACGCGGCGATGTCATCGAGCTCTTCGCCCAGCGTGCGTCCGGTGACGGTCAGTGCGTCGAGGTGCAGGAAGGGCCGCAGCTCGCGCAGCACGGGTGCCAGGCCGCCGGCCTTGTGCAGGTCTTCCATGTAGTGCGTACCGGACGGCTTGAGATTGACCAGCACCGGGATGTTGCGGCCGAGTGCATCGACCTGGTCCATGTCGATACGGATGCCGCAGCGGCCGGCGATCGCTGACAAGTGCACGATGGCATTGGTCGATCCGCCGATGGCGAGCAATACCATCAGCGCGTTTTCGAAGGCTTTCTCGGTGAGAATCCGGTCCGGCGTCATGCCCGCCTGAATCATCGCAACCGCCTGCGTGCCGGTGCGCTCGGCAATGCGGATGCGGTCGGCAGTGACCGCCGGTGGCGTGGCGCCGCCTGGCAGCATCATGCCCAGCGCTTCGGTGACGCAGGCCATGGTGCTGGCGGTGCCCATGACCGAGCAGGTGCCGACGCTGGCCACCAATTGGTCGTTGACCTCGGTGATTTCCTGCTGGTCGATCTCATCGCCGCGGTACATGCCCCAGAAGCGCCGGCAGTCGGTACAGGCACCGACCCGTACGCCCCGGTGCGAGCCGGTCAGCATCGAGCCACTGACCAGCTGGATGGCCGGCACACCGGCGCTGGCGGCGCCCATCAGCTGAGCGGGCACGGTCTTGTCGCAGCCGCCGATCAGTACTACCGCATCGATCGGCAGGGCGCGGATCATTTCCTCGGTATCCATGGACATGAGGTTGCGCAGAAACATGCTGTTGGGATGAGCGAAACTTTCGTGGATCGAGATCGTGGGAAAATCCACGGGCAACCCACCGGCCAGCATCACCCCGCGCTTGACCGCTTCGATCAGCTGCGGCGCGTTGCCGTGACACGGATTGAAACCGCTGCCGGTATTGGTGATGCCGACGATCGGCCGCGACAGGGCATCATCCGAGTAGCCGGCGCCCTTGATGAAGGCCTTGCGCAGGAACAGCGAGAACTCCGCATCGCCATAGTTGGTGAGCCCTTTACGCATGCCTTGCGCCGCGTTGTTTACCGAGTTGCCGTTGTTCTTGTTCATGGGCGTTTCCTCTCGATGGGGTGGCGGCGCCGAAGCAACCGGCACGTCATGCACGCTATGAGGCGTGCTGTTGATTCATGTGGCAGGCGCCGGACCGGAGCTGGCGCGAACGATCAATTCCGTGGTGGTCTCGATTGGCCCCTTAGGGGACTTACCCGTCAGCGCGTCGAGTAGGTAAGCGCCCGCATACGCGCCTATCTGCGCCAGCTCCACGCGGGTGGTGGTCAGCGGCGGTGACATGTACTTGGCGTAATCGAAGTCGTTGAAGCCGACCACCGAAATATCTTCGGGCACACGAACGCCCAGGTTCTTGGCGGCCAGCAGTGCGCCGAACGCCAGGAGATCGTTGGCACAAATGACGGCAGTGGGGCGGGTCGGGCCGCGCAGCAGACGCTGCATGGCCACGATCGCGCTTTCAAGCGTAAGGTCAGCCGCCACGCGCCATTGAGCGGGCAGGTCCAACCCCTCTTCGGCGAGACGCGCCTGGGTGCCTGCGATCCGGTCACCGACACGGTCGTTGAACGATCGCTCGTTGACGATCATGGCGAATTTGCGGTGCCCCAGGGAAAGCAGATGTTCGACCATCTGCCGCGCCACGACGACGTTGTCGAAGCCAACGCTGGGGCGATCGCTGTCCTGCGACCAGGCCTGGACGCAGGGAATTCGCTTGCGGTCGATCAGATCCCACATCTTCGGATCATGGGAGCGGCCGACGACCATCAGCGCGTCCACGCCATGCTCCAGCATGGTCTGCACTTCCTTCAGCTCAACTTGCGCATCGAAGCCGAAACTGGCGACAAGCAGGGTGTAGCCGGCCTCATGAACCGTCTGCTGAAAGGCTGCGAGCGGGCGGGAAAACGTTTCTGTCGCCAGCGTCGGGACGACTGCTCCGATGGTCATGCTGCGCCGTGACGCCAACGTTCTGGCTGCCGCGTTAAGCACATAACCGAGCTCGTTGCAGGCGCGCTGCACAGCTTGACGTTTGTCGTCGCTGACCGTCGCGCTGCCGTTGATCACCCGCGATACCGTAGCCGTCGACACACCTGCCAGTCGGGCAACGTCTTGCAGGCTGGCACGTGACAGCAATGATGAAAAGCCAGGTACCGAATCATCCATTTCCGTGTCCTTCTGATTGGCCGCTGAGCAAATGTTGTTTGACATTAGGAAAAACCGAAACTAAGTTTTTGTAAACGCTTACATCGCATTATTTTACAAATGTAAGCGATTACATAGCTGCTGTAGCTCCCACAAAATGCTCTGAAACGTAGGCGACCAGGGCATTAGCGACAGGGAATGAAAGCGCTTACATCGACTTCGAGATGAGGAAAAACAATGCCGATAATCAGCTCCATCTCTGTTTGCGCAGCCCGCGTGCCGCTGGATCGAGTCACGTCATTCTCCAATCGCACGGTTCATGCCCGTGACTACGGTCTGGTGAAAGTGACGTCGGTGGATGGCGTGACCGGCATCGGCTTCTGCTACGTCGGCAGTGCCGGGGGCGAGCTGCTGCCGATTGCGGTGGAAAAGCTTTTGGCTCCAGTACTGCTCGGCCGTGATTCGCTGGATGTCGAGGCGCTGTGGCGGGAGATGTATCAGGAGGCACTGCTGCAGGGCCGCGCTGGCGTCGTCATGCGCGCCATCAGCATCCTCGACACCGCGCTCTGGGATCTCAATGCGCGCAGTGCCGGCTTGCCGTTGCACCGTTACCTCGGTGCGGCCAGCGCCGATCGCGTGCCGGCCTACGCCAGCGGTGGTTACTACCTCGATGGCAAGACGCCCGATCTGCTCGGCGAAGAAATGGCGCATTACGTGTCGCTCGGCTTCAAGGCAGTGAAGATGAAAACTGGCCGCCTCTCGCCGAAGGAAGAAGAGGCGCGAGTCGCAGCCGCACGCGAAGCCATCGGTCCCGATGTCGAACTGATGCTGGACGTCAACAACGGCTGGAGCGACGTCACCGAGGCGCTGCAGTACGTGCGCCGCTTCGAGCGCTACAACCCGGCCTTCGTCGAGGAGCCGTTCCTGGTCGACGACATCGACAGCCACGCACGCCTGGCGCGGGCTACGTCGATTCCGATCGCCACCGGCGAGGTGGAGGTCGGGCGCTGGCGGCACAAGGAGCTCTTGGACAAGGGGGGCGCCGCCATTCTGCAGACCGATGCGGTGGTCTGTGGCGGCATCACCGAGTGGCGGCGAATCGCCGCGATGGCGGCCGGCTACGGCGTGCCCATGTATCCGCACTGGTTCCACGATGTACACGCACCGCTGGTAGCCGCCACGCCGAACGCGCGCTATGTGGAGTTCTTTTGGGACGACCAAGTCCTCAATTTCCGTCGTCTGATCGACCGCCAACTGCAGCAGCAGGATGGTTATATCCAACTGCACAAGGGCGCGGGACTGGGCTTCGATTTCGATGAACAGGCCGTTGCGCGCTATTCGATCGCCGCAACCGGCAGCCAGCCGTGGATGGCTCTGGAGAACAATCGATGAGGAGGTAAACCGCTGGACTCATGAAGGGGTGTTGGCGCTCCGTTGCACCCCTTCGGCCCCAACCAGGTTCGATTCGCAACAAACAACATAAACCAACAAGAAATGTGGAGTTAGCGAAATGAAGATCAACAAGACACTGTCCGCTGCCGTCCTGACTACCGTTACGGCGTTTTCCATTCCCTTTGCCGCCCACGCGGAATACGTCGCCGGTGATGAAGTCGCCGTGTTGCAGGGCTTCAAGCCGGGCGGCGGTAGCGACGTGCTGGCGCAACTGGTGCAGCCGTACCTCACCAAGAGTCTGGGTGCCAATTTCGTCAACGAATACATCCCGGGCGCGACCGGTGCAATCGCCTGGACGCGTCTGGCCAAGCAGTCGAAGAAAGACGGCACGGTGATCAGCATCACCAACACGCCCATGCTGATGACCAACTACATCATGAACGACGCGATCACCTACAACATCGATGACCTGACCCCAATCGCCAACGTAGTCACCGACTCGGGCATTGCGGTCGTGGCCAAAGACAGCCCCTACAACACCATCGAGGACCTGCTTGCGGCTGCCAAAGAAAAGCCAGGCCGTATAACCGTCGGCAACTCCGGCGTGGGCGGTGATGATTTCTTCACCACGCTGGTGATCGAGAAGGCCACTGGTCTTTCTTTCCAGAAGGTGCCGTTCCAGGGCGATGGCCCCTCGGCCACCGCGGCCATGGGCAACAAGATCGATGTCAGCTTCAACAACGTCGGCAACGTCTACAGCCAGATCAAGAGCGGTAACCTCAAAGCGTTGGCGGTGTTTGCGGACAAGCGTTTCGAGAGCCTGCCCGACGTGCCGACCCTGAAAGAGAAGGGCATCGATGTGGTCGCCGGCTCTTCGCGCGGCTACAGCGCGCCGGCCGGTATTCCCGACGAGGCGCGTGACCAGTTGATCGCCGCCTTCGAGGCGCTGAAGAGCGATCCGGCCTTCCTCGCAGATGCCAAGAAGCGCGCGCTGAACATCGACATCGTTACCGGCGATGCCTACGGCGAGATGTTCGAGGGCATGGAGAAGGAGTTCCAGGGCATCTGGAGTGAAGTCGGCGGTAAACAACAGTGAAGCCATCCGCCGGACTGAACGAGGGGAGATGCCGATGAACAAGAACAGGCTGGTACTCGGGCTCTTTGGTATGGCTCTGGCGGCGGCATTTTTCACTAACGCGAAGGACTATCCAGAGGCTGCTGCGCAGATGCCGCTGATCTACTCCGTGACAGTGGCGCTGCTCTCGCTGGCGATCGTGTGTTCGGAACTGTTGCGCTGGCGTGCGGCGGGGCGGAGCGAAGCTCCGCCGACGATCGCCGCCGACGAAGTGACGGCCCCGCCGCGCTATGCGGTGACGGCCCTCGTTTTCGTCCTGGCGATTGCATACGTCGCGGCCATCACCACGCTCGGCTATGTGTTATCGACCGTGTTGTTCATGGGCGTGGCGCTGTTGCTGATCCGTACTGTCTCGATGCGCTTCGCGATGATCGGCACGGTGGTGCTGGTGGCAGTGGTATGCCTGGTGTTCGTGCAGTTTCTGGGACTTCCCATACCGCTGTTGCCATCGGCGATCGCCTGATCGCTCCCTTCCATTTTCGACGAGGCTTTTTCCGTGGAAAGTTCGATCGTCATGACAGGGTTGGTCAACGTACTGACCCTGGCTAACTTCGCTGCCATTTTTGGCGGCATCCTGCTTGGGCTGTTTGTCGGCGCCATGCCGGGACTTTCCGCCACCATGGCGCTGGCCCTGCTATTGCCGCTGACCTTCAGCATGGATACCGCGACCGGCCTGAGCATGCTCGCCTCGCTCTATGTCGGCGCCTCGTACGGCGGCTCTATCGCTGCGATCCTGTTGCGCACGCCGGGCACTCCCTCGGCCGCCGCGACGGTGCTCGACGGCTATCCGATGTCGCAGCAGGGCCAGGCGGGCAAGGCACTGGGGATTTCCCTGTTCGCCTCCTTTATCGGCGGCACCATCAGCGGCATCGCGTTGCTGATGGCGGCTCCGCTGCTTGGCAGCATCGTGGTCGAGTTCGGCCCGATCGAGCTGTTCTCCATTGCCGTGCTTGGCATCACCATCATTGGCTCGCTGGCGCAGGGATCGGTGATCAACGGACTGTTTTCCGGTGCTGTCGGGTTGCTGGTGAGCACCGTGGGGATGGACCTGATGACCGGCACGCCGCGCATGGCGTTCGGCAACATCAATCTGTTCTCCGGTATCAGCTTTACTGTGGCGTTGATCGGCCTGTTCTCGATACCCCAGGCGCTGTCGCTGATCGAGAACTCACACGGCGCCGCCAAGGTCGCCAGCCGCATCACCGACCGGCTGATTCCCAAGCTTTCGGAACTGAAGACGTTGATGCCCAACATCCTCCGTTCCAGCGGAATCGGCATCGTGGTCGGCCTGATCCCAGGCACCGGCGGTGATACCGCAAGCTGGTTCGCCTACAACGAGGCCAAGCGCTTCGCCAAGGATAAGAGTCGTTTCGGCAATGGCGATCCGGCCGGGGTCGCGGCGCCCGAGGCGGCGAACAACGCGGTAGTCGGTGGGGCGCTGATTCCTACCATCGCCCTGGGTATTCCCGGCAGTTCCGCCACCGCGATCCTGCTCGGGGCGCTGATGGTGCAGGGCATCCTGCCCGGCCCGAATCTGCTGAGCGATTACGGCGATGTCACCTACACCCTGATCTGGGCTGTGATCTTCGCCAACATCGGCCTGCTCGGCGTTGGCCTGATGTTCACTAAGGCCAGCGTGGCGGTCACCCGTATCCCGGATGGCTTCGTCGCGTGCGCGATCATCGCGTTGTGCATCATCGGCGCCTATGCGCTCAACAACAGCCTGTTCGAGGTGGGCTTGATGCTCGGCTTCGGGCTGTTCGGCTACTGGCTGGCCAAGGCCGGCGTATCGCCGGCACCGATGGTCATCGGATTGATCCTCGGGCCCGTGATGGAAAACGCCTTCCATCAATCGATGCTCATCGGCAACGGCGATTACCGCATCTTCCTGACCAGCCCGATCGCCGTGGTGCTGCTGTCCATCGCGTTGCTCTCGATATTGCAGGCGACGCCGGTATTCCGCTGGCTACTTGCACCCCTGCGCCGGCGTACCCGGCTGGCCTGAAATCACACCGGCAGCCCGCTTGGGCTGCCGAAATACCTGAACAGAAAGGAAAAACCATGAGCCAAACCATGGGTCGTGTCTGGTCCCCGGTGATCACACCCTTCACGGCGGAGCTCGCGCCTGATGGGGAACGCTTCGTTGCACAGTGCCGCTGGCTGCTCGACAACGACGTCGGGCTGGCGGTGTTCGGTACCAACTCGGAGGCCAACTCGCTTTCGGTCGAGGAGAAGATTGGGTTACTCGATTTTCTGATCGAGAACGGTATTCCGGCCGAGCGTCTGATGCCGGGCACTGGCGCCTGCGCGCTGCCCGATACGGTGGCGCAGACTCGTCATGCGGTCGCCAAGGGCGTGGAAGGCGTGCTGATGCTGCCGCCGTTCTACTACAAGGGCGTTTCCGACGAAGGTTTGTTCCGCTATTTCAGCGAGGTGATCGAGCGAGTCGGCGATGACCGCCTGCGCATCTACCTCTATCACATCCCACCGGTCTCTCAGGTACCGCTCTCGCTGGCGTTGATCGAGCGCCTGCTCAAGGCCTATCCGAACAACGTGGTCGGGGTGAAAGACAGTTCCGGTGATTGGTCCAACACGCTGGCGATGATCGACAGCTTCAGCGCCGACGGTTTCCAGGTCTATGCCGGCAGCGAGCACTTTCTGCTACAGACCCTGCGTGCCGGCGGTGCCGGGTGCATCAGCGCCACCGCCAACGTCAATCCGGGGCCGATCGCCGCGCTTGCAAAGACCTGGCACGCGGCGAATGCCGACGATCAGCAGGCCGAGCTGACAGGCACTCGAAAGCTGTTCGAGCGTTTCCCGATGATTCCGGCTCTCAAGGCCGCTACCGCACGCTACAGTGACGTCGAGCAATGGTCTCGGCTGCGCCCGCCACTGGTAGAACTCAACGAACAGCAGCGTGATGAGCTTTTCGCGCTGCTCGACGACGCCAGCTTCGACATGCCCGGCCTCAAGCAAAGCTGACCATGGAGTTACAGATGCCCAAGAAACGAATCGTTGCCCTGCGCCGCTTGAAGGAGGCGCACCTGCAACGCTTGCGCGAAGCTTTCGATGTCGCCTACTTCGAAGAGCCGGAGCTTCAGCCCGACGCGGTCGCCGCCGCGCTGCGCCAGGCGCATGGTCTGATCGGCGGCAAGTTGCAAGTCACCTCGGCACTACTCGACGAGGCACCGGAGCTGGAAGCCATCGCCACTATCTCGGTGGGCTACGACAACCTGCCGGTGGCCGAGTTGAGTCGTCGCGGCATCCTGCTGACCAATACCCCGGATGTGCTTACCGAAACCACCGCGGACACCGGATTCATGCTGATCATGGCCAGCGCCCGGCGCCTGGTCGAGCTGGCCAATATGGTGCGCGAGGGCCGCTGGACACAGCACGTGGGCGAGCCGCATTTTGGTCACGACGTGCATGGCAAGACCCTCGGCCTGGTCGGGCTCGGGCGCATCGGCCGAGCCATCGCTCGTCGCGCGCTTGGCTTCAACATGCGCGTGCTGTACAGCAATGCGTCGCCCAAGCCCGAACTGGAAACCGAGTGGGGCCTTCAGCACCGCACTTTCGAACAGTTGCTGGCCGAGTCGGACTTCGTCTGCCTCACAGTGCCACTCACCGAGCAGACCAAACACCTGGTCGGCTACGAGCAGTGCCGGGCGATGAAACGTTCGGCCTTTCTGATCAACGTCGCCCGCGGGCAGGTGGTCGACGAGGCGGGTCTGATCCAGGCGCTCGAGGCGGGCCTGATCGCCGGAGCTGGGCTCGATGTTTTCGAGCAGGAACCAGTCTCTGCCCACTCGCCGCTGCTGCGTATGAATAACGTGGTGACCCTGCCGCACATCGGCTCGGCCACGCATGAGACCCGTGAAGCCATGGCCAACTGCGCGGTAGAGAATATCTGTCAGGCCTTGTATGGCGAACGACCCCGGGATCTGGTCAATCCGGAGGCCCGCCCGAGCGGGTTTCCACAACCACAGCAGGAACAACCCGTACATGCCAAGTAACCCTTCGCGACGCTTGGCGTCGATCTTGAACCTGCACGACCTCGACCGCGCGGCGAAACGCCATCTACCGCGGCCGATCTATGGATACATCGCCAATGTGGCCGAAGACGGTCACACCGCCAGGGCCAATCGCAGCGCCTTCGACGCCTATTCGCTTCTGCCGCGTGCACTGGTTGACGTCTCGAACATTTCGCTCGAAACCGAACTGTTCGGCCAGCGCTACGCCTTGCCGATCGGCATCGCGCCGATGGGCATCAGCGCGCTGTCGGCCTACCGCGGCGACCTGGTTCAGGCGCAGGCGGCGGCCAAGGCGGGCATCCCGATGATCCTCAGTGGCAGCTCGCTGATCCCCATGGAAGATGTGCTCAACAATGGCAAGACGGACTGGTTCCAGGCCTACCTGCCCGGTGATCACGCCAGCATCGAGGCGCTGATCGAACGCATCCGCAATGCCGGCTTCGACAAGCTTGTAATCACCGTCGATTACCCCGTACCGCCAAACAGCGATAACAACACCCGCTCGGGCTTCTGTTCGCCGCTGCGTCCCAGCCTCCGTCTCGCCTATGACGGGTTGATACGACCCCGCTGGTTGTTCGGAACCTTTCTGCGCACGCTGATGAACCACGGAATGCCACATTTCGAAAACAACTACGCAACGCGCGGCATCGCGATAATTTCACGTAACGTGAAGCGTGATTTTTCTGGCCGTACCCACCTCAACTGGAGCTATCTTGAACTTGTTCGGAGGCTTTGGCCGGGCAAGCTGGTGGTCAAGGGGATTCTCCATCCGGACGATGCGCGCAAGGCCCGCGACATTGGAGCCGATGCGCTCATTGTGTCCAACCACGGCGGGCGTCAACTCGACGGCACCCTCTCGGCGCTGGAAGCGTTGCCTGGTGTTGTCGAGGCGGTAAATGGTCTTCCCGTGATGGTCGATAGCGGCTTCCGGCGCGGGACGGATGTGTTGAAAGCATTGGCGCTGGGGGCGCGCATGGTGTTCATTGGTCGGCCGTTCAATTACGCCGCGGCCTATGCGGGCGAGGCGGGTGTATCCCATGCAATCGAGCTGCTAGGTGCCGAATTGCAGCGTGACATGGCGTTGCTGGGGCTGACGCGGATCGAGGACGTAACCCAGCACTGCCTGGTGAATAACAAAAATAAAAGCTAGATCGGTATCGGAGGGCTTATGGGACGCGGATTCCTGTCAGGGCTGTGGGACGTGGAGGCCGCCATTTACGCGGGGCCTCCTCCCGTGGAGGACCGTTACCAGCTCGGTGCGCATGGAGCTGAAGTCGTATTGAGCGCCGCGCGCGCCGAGGCTGAACGTAATGGGTGGGCGGTATCGATCGCTATCGTCGATTCAACGGGAGAGCCGCTCGGGCTTGTTAAGCTGGACGGCAGCCCGCCGGACAGTGCCCGATGCGCGATTAAAAAGGCCCAACAAGTCACGGCTGTCGAGCAATGCGGCCTGATGGACGATGCACGACTGACGACTCATCCGCAGCACCTGAAAGCTTCCACAGAAGCCATACCCCTCTACGTCGATGACCGATGCATCGGTGCGGTTGGCGTCCACGGAGCCCATCGGAGCGAGGCTGCGCAAGTGGCCTATGCAGGTGCGAAGGCGGCTGAATAGGAATGTTGGGTATGAAGCTCCGGCTCAACCCAGCGCCCCTTGCGCATCCCTTTCAAGCCTCTCGCATCCTCGGATGTATGAAGAACCAGACCGCCAGCGGCGCGGCGATGGTGATGACGCATAGGCCCAGTATCGTTATCGCAGTGGGTAGCCCGTAATGGTCGGCGATCCAGCCGACGGCGATCAGAGGAAGAATGCTGCCGACATAACCGCATACCAGATAAGTCGAGATCAGCCCTGACCGTTGTGTCGGGCTGGCGATGCGGTTGACCATGCTTATGCCCGCCAACAGACACATGCCATGACTCGCCGCCGCCGCGCAAACGCCGATCATGAAGATGCCTGGCGAGCCGATCCTGAAGTTGAAAAGCAGCATGGCGTTGCTCATGACAACCGCCAGCAGACCGAGAAGGCCGCACCAACGCACACTCATTTTCGCGGACAGCAGCTGCACCATCGCCGAAGCCAGCAAGATGACGCCGATCGCCGTGCCGCTCACGATCGGTCCGTGCCAGGGCACCATTGTGTCGAGGAACAGCGGGGCCATCGAAGCGTAGATTCCAAAGACGCCAAACGCGAAAAACGGGCAGGCACAAGTCAGCACGAAAGCCAACGAATCGCGGCGGGCAGCCCAGGTCAGGCGCGGCATGAATGCGCGCCATTTGTTCGGCGCGACAGCATTGCTGGAGTCGTTGCTCACCTTGATCCGCATCAGCGCATAAGCGGCGAGAACGCCTAGCAACAACGAAGGTATATAGGTGACGACCAGTGGATAGGGCAGCCACTGCCCGATGATTCCGCCGGTTATCGGACCCAGGCCAAAACCGAAGGCGAGCAGGAAGCTGGTGATCATCGATATCCGCTGAGAAGCGCCGTCGCGAGAGATCTGTACCAGCCCCACCGAAGCACTGGTGACAATCAAACTGGAAGACAGACCGACAGCAAAGCGGCCGATATCCAAAATCGGCAGATTCCAGGCGATCATCGTCAGCAGTGTGCCGCCCCATCCGAGCAGCAACCCCGTCATCATCACCGGACGAAAACCCAGCGTATCCGACAGACGCCCCATGAACAGCAACCCGAACAGCGCCCCCAGCATATACACGACGTAGATCATTGAAATATCGCTGGTACGCAGCTGCCAGGCTTGCTGATAGAGGGGGTACAGCGGTGATATCAGGGCCGTGCCCATCACGCCCACGCACATGGCGAAGCACACCCAGGGAAACGGGGCCCACGTCTCTTTCATTTCAAATGCCTGTACTGGATAGGGTGTTGCGGCTCATGAAGCCTGCAACCGATAGCTGCCTACTGTATCGGCTTGCAGTCATGTGTCGCAATTTGCGCCGTGATTACCTGCCCATAAACGCGGGTTGTATGCCTTGGCTGTGCTTAACGTGGAGCCAGCTGGTCGCTACGTGGTAATAAATTGGGATTGGCGCGACGGCGGTGGCGCTTGTGATGGGTTTGCTGTGTGCCGTGCTGATCACTCAGATGATCGTCGGCCCGCTGCAGCGCGTGGTCTCCCTTGCGCGTCGTGTGGCCGAAGGGGATCTGTCCGAGAACCTCACGGTTGATCGCCGTGACGAGCTGGGTCAGTTGATGCAGGCCATGCAGCAAATGACCGAGAATCTACGCGCGCTGATGACCCGGCTCTCGGATGGCATCGCCCAGCTTGCCACTGCTGCGGAGGAAATGTCCGCGGTGACCGAACAGACCAGTGTCGGCGTGGGGCAGCAGAAGCTCGAGACCGATCAGGTGGCTACCGCGATGAACGAAATGACGGCTACGGTCCAGGACGTTGCGCGCAATGCCGAGTCGGCAGCGCATTCGGCAGCCTCGGCTGATGTCCAGGCACAACAGGGGCACTCGGTGGTTCGGCAGACCATTGAACGCATCGAGGAGCTGGCCCGTTCCATCGAGAACTCGGCCGAATCGATCGAGCGGCTGAAACACGACAGCAGCGGCATCGGAAGCGTGCTGGGTGTGATCAAAAGTATCGCCGACCAGACCAACCTGCTCGCACTAAACGCCGCCATCGAGGCGGCCCGTGCAGGCGAGGCTGGCCGAGGCTTCGCAGTAGTGGCTGACGAAGTGCGTGCACTGGCGCGACGCACCCAGGAATCCATATTGGAAATCGAACAACTGATCGGGGCGCTGCAGAATGGCGCCGAAAGCGCGGTTGAGGTCATGGGCAAGAGCTGTGGCCTGGCAGACCAGACGGTCGAGGCGGCGCAATTGGCCGGAGAAGCGCTCAATGCGATCAATGCCGCGGTATCGAGCATCCAGCAGATGAACCAGCAGATTGCGACCGCTTCGGAGCAGCAGAGCGCCGTTGCGGAGGAAATCAATCGCAGCGTTTCGAACATTCGCGACGTGGCCGATCAATCTGCTGCTGCCACTGAGCAGACGTCCGCGGCCAGCGCCGACCTCGCTCGGTTGGGCAGCGAATTGCAGTCGCAGGTCGGCCGGTTCCGCCTCGTCTGAAGTGCTGGTCGGCACAGCCAAGGCGCCGGTGATCCAGACCGTGTGAAAACGTAGCGAGCGAAGGTTAGGCAAGGCAAAAACAGGCGAGGAAGCGGACTGGGCTCGCATCCGAGCCTGTTTTTAACGCGGCATAACCGAGCGCAGTAATTTTTCACACAGTCTGGATCGGCGCCTTTTTTTATTCCGGCAAGTGCGGCGCGCTTACCTCGGTTGCCCCCTCGCTGTAATGCAACGCGGCCTTCGGGTCGCGTTTTTTATCCCTACGACAGACCAGCTATCGCACACGCCGAACTCCAATACCCGCAAGTGCCTCAGATTCAGCACGACCCGTGTTTCATGAGGATTTGCCGATGCCCCAATTGTTAGAACCCGTCCAACTGAAGCAGCTGCGTCTGCGCAACCGCGCCGTGCTCGCACCGATGACGCGTGTCAGTGCTGAATCGAACGGCTGCCCCAATGAGTTGATGCGCGACTATTACCAGGCGTTCGCACGGGGCGGCTTCGGGCTACTGATCACCGAAGGTACTTACACCGATACGGCATACAGCCAGGGCTATTTCAATCAACCCGGGCTGGCGACAGAAGACCAGCGCGACAGCTGGGTGCCCATTGTCAGCGCCGTACACGAAGACGGCGCCGCGATCATCGCGCAGCTGATGCACGGTGGCGCGCAGACTCAGGGCAACATCCACCATGCGCGCCATGTCGCGCCTTCCGCTGTTCAGCCCGGCGGCCGGCAGCTGAGTTTCTACGGCGGCGAGGGACCCTACGCGACACCGGCGGAAATGACCGAGACCGAAATTCAGGAAGCCATTGCCGGGTTCGTCCAGGCTGCGCGACACGCGCATGATGCCGGGTTCGATGGTGTCGAACTGCACGCTGCCAATGGCTATCTTTTGCATGAATTCATCACCGCCGAATTCAATAAGCGCACCGATCGCTGGGGTGGCGATTTCAAGGCCCGGCTGGCCTTGCCGCTTGAGGTCATTCGCGTCGTGCGAGAGGCCGTTGGCGCGGATTTCGTCGTTGGCATGCGGCTGTCGCAGGGAATGGTCACTGACAGCCGATTGAAGTGGGACGGTGGCGTCGATGCGGCGCGTTATCGGCTCTCGACGCTGGCTTCGGCCGGCCTGGACTACCTCCACGTCACTGAATACGACGCCAGCGCACCTGCTTTCGACGAGGGGGCGAGCCTGGCCGCCATTGCGAAGAGCAGCGTGACCATTCCGGTCATGGTCAACGGCGGCATCGGCACCGAGGCGCAGGCTCGAGCGTTGCTGGATAACGGCGAGGCGGATCTGTTGGTGATCGGCAAGGCAGCGCTTGCCAACCACGATTGGCCGATCCGCATTCAGCAAGGCGTAGAGTTGACGGAATTCAATTACGACATGTTCTCGCCGATGGCAACGCTCACCAATGAGCTCGGCTGGCGTGGCACCCACGGCCGTTCGGCTACTCGGCAACCCTGACAGGCGGTCGCGAGCTTCTGTTACGCGGCGTTGCGGGCAACGACGATGAGGCACTACCAACGCGGAGCGCTGTCTCCTTACAAAGTACCATTCCGCTTTTAGCGAATCAGGGTGCTTAATGGGACGTCGGAATAT
>NZ_CEXBBO010000041.1:0-31395 GCF_982611455.1 Stutzerimonas sp. | reverse complement strand
ATGGTCATGGCCAGCAGGGGGTTGTCCTGCGGGCCGCGGGTGTAGCTGAGCTGAGTCATGTCGGTACCCATTTGTTGTGCTTGTTATGGGGAATCCGCGAGCGCGGAGATCGCCGGCACTCCCAACAGGAAGCATGCCAAGGAGACGCAAGCCGTCTGTTCCCAGCGCCTGCTACCGCTGCGCGGTTTCAATCGGAGCGGTGCAGCTGTCTCGTTTTGCGACAGCTGTATGTCTTCGATACAGCCTGGCCAGCCCCGCGACCGCCAGCGGAAGCCCGCAGACGCAATCTGGCACGGCCTTGCCGGCACTGGCACAGGCGTTGCTCAAGCCCCGACACAAAACCACAACAAGAGGCTTCGTCCATGGAAACCCTACCGCTACACCGCAAAACCCTCGATTTCCTTGCCCGACCGCAACGCATGCTGATCGGCGCCCAGTGGCTGGATGCCGCCAACGGCAATAGCCTGCAGGTGCGCAACCCGGCCACCGGCGAGCCGCTGGCCAGCGTACCCTCGGCCAGCGCCGTGGACGTGGATCAGGCCGTGCAGGCTGCCCGCCGCGCCTTCTACGACTCCGCCTGGAGCCGCGTGCGCCCGCGCGAGCGGCAGAACCTGCTGTGGCGCCTGGCCGAATTGATCGAGCGCGACGCCGACGTGCTGGCCGAGCTGGAGTGCCTGAACAATGGCAAGAGCGCCCAGGTCGCCCGCGCTATGGACGTACAACTGTGCATCGACTTCCTGCGCTACATGGCCGGCTGGGCCACCAAGATCGAAGGCAGCACGGTTGAGCCATCTCTGCCATTGATGCCGAACGAGGATTTCCACGCCTATATCCGCCGCGAGGCGGTGGGCGTAGTGGGCGCCATCGTGGCCTGGAATTTTCCGCTGCTGCTGGCCTGCTGGAAGCTCGGTCCGGCGCTGGCCAGCGGCTGCACCCTGGTGCTCAAACCGGCCGACGAAACCCCGCTGAGCGCGCTGAAACTGGCCGAGCTTGTTCTGGAGGCTGGGTACCCGGCCGGGGTGTTCAACGTGGTCACCGGCACCGGCCTGAACGCCGGCGCCGCGCTGTCCAGCCACCCGGGCGTGGACAAACTGACCTTCACCGGCTCCACCGAGGTGGGCAAGCAGATCGGCAAGGTGGCCATGGACAACATGACCCGGGTGACCCTGGAGCTGGGCGGCAAGTCGCCGACCATAGTGCTGGCCGATGCCGATTTGCAGCAGGCCGCCGCTGGCGCCGCCAGCGCCATCTTCTTCAACCAGGGCCAGGTGTGCTGCGCCGGCTCGCGCCTGTACGTGCAGCGCAAGCACTTCGACAACGTGGTGGCCGACATCGCAGCCATCGCCAACGGCATGAAGCTAGGCAACGGCCTCGACCCCAGCGTGCAGATGGGCCCGCTGATCTCCGCCAAGCAGCAGGATCGGGTCACCGGCTATATCAACCTGGGCCGCGAGCTGGGCGCCACCGTTGCTTGCGGCGGCGAAGGTTTCGGCCCCGGCTACTTCGTCCAGCCGACGGTGCTGGTGGACGTCGACCAGCGCCACCGCCTGGTGCAAGAAGAAATCTTCGGCCCGGTGCTGGTGGCCATGCCCTTCGACGATATCGACGAGGTGGTGTGCCTGGCCAACGACAACCCCTACGGCCTGGGTGCCAGCATCTGGTCCAATGACCTCGGAGCGGTGCACCGGATGATTCCGCGCATCCGCTCCGGCTCTGTGTGGGTCAACTGCCATAGCGCCCTCGACCCGGTCTTGCCGTTTGGCGGCCACAAGCTGTCCGGCATCGGCCGCGAGATGGGCGCCGCCGCCATCGAGCACTACACCGAACTGAAGACCGTGATGATCAAGTTGTGAGTTTTGCAGGTGGGATGCCGTCCCGAGCGGCGCCCTGCCCTTTTTCTTCCGGGCGCGCCAGTGGCGCCCCAACCGACAAGGAAACCGACATGCCGAAATACCTGATCGAGCGCGATATTCCCGGCGCCGGGCAGCTCACCGTCGAGGAGCTGCAGGCCATCTCGCAGCGCTCCTGCGCCGTACTCAACGCCATGGGGCCACAGATCCAGTGGCTACACAGCTACGTGACGGACGACCGGGTCTACTGCCTGTACATCGCCGCCACCGAGGCCCAGGTACGCGAGCATGCCGCGCAAGGCGGCTTCCCGGTCAACCAGGTGGCCGAAGTGCGCGGCATCATCGATCCCACCACCGCGGGCTGATTCGCCGCTTCGGCGACGGCCGCCGCGCAGGCAAGCGGCTCGCTACCCCTGCTCCATTCCCTTGAGCTTGCGATACAGCGTCGCGCGGGCGATGCCCAGGCTGCGCGCGGCGGCCGAGAGGTTGCCGCCGGCGGCCTCCACCGCGGCGCGAATGGCCCGCGCCTCGGCACGCTGCAGCGTACTCCCCGCCTCCGCCGTCAGCCCTTCGTTCGCCACCGCCGCGGCCTGTTCGCCGCGGCCGGCGCGCACCTCGTCCGGCAGGTGCTGCACGCCGATCTCGCCGTCGTCCTCGGCCAGCGCCGCAGCCAGGCGCAGGCACTGGTAGAGCTGGCGGATATTGCCCGGCCAGTGATAGTCCAGCAGCGCCTGCAGCGCCGCTGGGCTCAGCTGGAGAGGCTGCTGTGCGTCGGTCTCGGCGCGCAGCAGGTGCTGGATCAGCGCCGCCAGGTCGCGCCGCTCGCGCAGTGCCGGCAGGCTCACGCGCAGGCCGTTGATGCGGTAGTAGAGGTCCTCGCGAAAGCCCTGCTCGGCGCTGAGCTGCTGCAGGTCACGGTGGGTGGCGCAGATCAGCGCGCAGTCCACCTTGATCAGCTGGTTGCTGCCCAGGCGGCTCAGGCTGCGCTCCTGCAGCACGCGCAAGAGACGGCCCTGCAGCTCCAGCGGCATGTCGCCGATCTCGTCGAGAAACAGCGTGCCCTTGTGCGCCTGCTCGATCTTGCCGATGGCGCCGCCCTTGCGGCTGCCGGTGAAGGCGCCTTCGACATGGCCGAATAGCTCCGACTCGATCAGGCTGGCCGGAATCGACGAGCAGTTGATGGCCACGAAGGCTTCGCCGGCCCGCGCACTGCCCTCATGCAGCAGGCGGGCGAAGACCTCCTTGCCAGTGCCCGTCTCGCCATTGATCAGCACCGGGATATCGCGGGCAAAGGCCTTGCGCGCCCGCGCCAGGGCATCCTGCAGCGCCGGGTCCTGCAGGCAGGGGCCGCTCTGCGGGGCCGGCAGCGACTCGGCGGTGCGCCGCGGACGCGGCGTCTCGGCAAGCGTCGGTGCCGTCCGCTGCGGCGAGTCCTGGGTGATGCAAGCGTGCAGTTCGCCGCCATGGTGACTGCGTAGGCGCAGCGGCGCGCTGAGATCGTGGCGGCGATAACAGGCGGCGTGGGCAAAGGGCATGTCGAACAGTTCGGCGAAGTCCAGGCCGGCGCGCACCTCGCCCAGATGCAGCAACTGGCCGGCGATGCGGTTGGCGCAACGCAGCTTGCCCGCCGGGTCGAAGGCCAGCAGCCCCTCCAGCGGCGTGCCGAGTATGTCCAGACGATGGTGCAGGTGCACCAGCAGCACCTCGCCGAGCTGGGCGAACAGGCGATTCTCGATGGCGCGGGCGGCGAACACCAGCGACTCCAGAGTGTAGACAGAGGGCGCGCCCTGCCGGCTGCTGGCGTCCAACACCCCGACTATGCCGCCGTCCAGGCCGAAGATCGGCGTGGCCAGGCAGGAGAACTGGCGGGCCTCCTCCAGATAGTGCTCCTCACCGACGAAGAACACCGACTCGCGCTCGGCCAGGGCGCAGCCCGGAGCCGTGGTGCCAACGTTCTGCTCGGAAATCTGCGCGCCGATGCGAAATACCTGGCTCAGCTCGCGGGTGCCGGCGCCGCGCCCGCTCAGGCTGCTAAGCACCACGCCCTCCAGGTCGATGCAGGCCAGCACCCAATCCTGCGGTGCCAGCGCCGCATGCAGCTGCTGCATCTCGGGCATGGCGCAGCCCAGCAGTAGGCGGTCGCGCTCGGCGATCTGCTTACCGCTGGCCACCAGTGGTGCCTCGAACAGTAGCTTGTCGCGCTGGCACAGGCCGTAGTGCTGCGAACGCTGCCAGGAACGGGCGACCACCTGTGAATCGACCAGATGCTTGCCCGAGGTGGGCGTCGCGGCGGGGTCACTGGATCTGTGCATGGCATATGTCTCACGGCCTGGTGTCTCGAACTGGGCCAGCCCGGCCCCGAGCCACTGTCTCAGTTTGAAACAGCGCTACGGCGAGGCGGTGCTCGCGCCCTGCTAGAGGACTCTTGTTGTTATATAAGTCATTGATTTAGATTGGTTTTTTGCCGAAATAAAAAAGCTGGCATAGACTCTGCTCAATGACCTCACAGCGTCCGGAGAGAAACCCGGTAGCACTATGATCTTAAACAAAAACAATAAAGGTGATGTCATGAAATTGAGCACAAATGCGGCTCGGCCCAAACTGGCCCGGCAGTGGCTGCATGCTTCCCTATTCGGCCTGCTGGCCGGCTTCTCCGCCAGCGCCTCGGCGGTCGACGTCGACGCCGGCGACTACACCGCCCTGCCTGCCGGCACCAACCTGGGCTTGCTCTACTACCAGCACGCCGAACGCAACCGCCTCTACGCCAACGGCGACAAGCTGCCGCTGGACGCCGGCCTGGACTCGGACATCGGCATCCTGCGCGGCGTGCACTTCATGGAACTGGGCAGCTACATCGTCGACCCGCAGTTCCTCCTGCCCTTCGGCAACGTGCGCGCCCAGGACGATCTGTCGACCCTGGGCAGCGACAGCGGCACCGGCGACCTGATCCTGGCCGCCACCGTATGGCTGGTGAACCAGCCGGAACAGCGCCGCTACTTCGGCATCACCCCCTACCTCTGGCTGCCCACCGGCAGCTACGACAACGACCGCGCCATCAACCTCGGCGAGAACCGCTGGAAGGGTGCGCTGCAGGCCGGCTACATCGAGGGCCTGGGCGACAAGTTCAGCCTCGACCTGGTGGGCGACGTGACCTTCTTCGGCAAGAACGACGACTTCGGCCCCGCCAGCCAGACTCTCAAGCAGAAGCCGCTGTTCCAGGCCCAGGCGTTCCTGCGCTACCACGTCAACGAACGCTTCGACCTGCGCGCCGGCGTCTCGCGCCTGTGGGGCGGCGAGACCGAGGTGGACGGCCTGGACATGGACGATAAACCCAACACCAGCAAGTTCAGCGTCGGCGCCAGCTGGTTCTTCACCCCGCGCGACCAGCTGCTGGTCAATTTCGGCCGCGACCTCTCGGTGGACAATGGCTTCAAGGAGCAGGGACGGGTCAACCTGCGCCTGCTACACGTTTTCTAAGCACCGCCGCTTGCCTTCCCATTCCAACAACAACAGGAGTTTCACGTGATGCCTACCCTCCCTCAATCACGCCGTCTCGTCTGCATGCTGACTGCGCTGCTGGTCGCCGGTAGCGCCCAGGCCGCCAAGGTCGACGAGGCCGCCATCCGTGCCAGCGAGCAAGACGGCAGCGAATGGCTCAGCCATGGCCGCACCTATGCCGAGCAGCGCTTCAGCCCGCTCAAGCAGATCGACGCCGGCAACGTCGGCAAGCTGGGCCTGGCCTGGTACATGGATCTGGAAAACAACCGTGGCCTGGAGGCCACCCCGCTGGTGTCCGACGGCGTGCTCTACGCCTCGCTGTCCTGGAGCCGGGTGATGGCCGTGGACCTGCGCAGCGGCAAGCGCCTGTGGCAGTTCGATCCCCAAGTGGATCGCGGCCGCTCCCGCTACGCCTGCTGCGACGCGGTCAACCGCGGCGTCGCCCTGTGGAACGGCAAGGTCTACGTCGGAGCCCTGGACGGTCGCCTGATCGCCCTGGACGCCAAGACCGGCCGCGAGGTCTGGAGCGAACAGACCACCGACCCGACCAAGCCCTACAGCATCACCGGCGCGCCACGGGTGGTGAAGGGCAAGGTGATCATCGGCAACGGCGGGGCCGAGTACGGCGTGCGCGGCTTCTTCTCCGCCTACGATGCCGAGACCGGCAAGATGGCCTGGCGCTTCTACACGGTGCCGGGCGACCCGGCCCAGCCCTACGAGCACCCCGAACTGGCCGAAGCGGCCAAGACCTGGAAGGGCGACCAGTACTGGAAGCTCGGCGGCGGCGGCACCGTGTGGGACAGCATGGCCTACGACCCCGAACTGGACCTGCTGTACATCGGTACCGGCAACGGCTCGCCGTGGAACCGCGAGATCCGCAGTCCGGGCGGCGGCGACAACCTGTACCTGTCGTCGATCCTGGCCCTACGCCCGGACAGCGGCAAGCTGCTCTGGCACTACCAGACCACACCGGGCGAAACCTGGGACTTCACCTCCACCCAGCAGATCACCCTGGCCACCCTGGAGCTGGACGGCAAGCCGCGCAAGGTGCTGATGCAGGCGCCGAAGAACGGCTTCTTCTATGTGCTCGATCGCGCCACCGGCGAACTGCTCTCGGCGGAAAAGTTCGGCAAGGTGACCTGGGCCGAGAAGGTCGACCTGGCCACCGGCCGCCCGGTGGAGGTGCCCGGCTCGCGCTACGAGAAGGAGCAGGTGGTGATGTGGCCGAGCCCGTTCGGCGCGCACAACTGGCACTCCATGTCGTTCAACCCGCAGACCGGGCTGATGTACATCCCCTACCAGGAAATCCCCGGCGTCTATCGCAACGAGGGGGCCACGTTCAAAAAGATCGACGGCTTCAACACCGGTACCGGCTTCAGCGACACCCACGAGATACCCCGCGATGCGGTGAGCGGCGCCCTGCTGGCCTGGGACCCGGTACGCCAGCGCGAGGCCTGGCGCGTGCCGCATAGCTTCTACTGGAACGGCGGCACCCTGAGCACCGCCGGCAACCTGGTGTTCCAGGGCACCGCCGACGGCCAGTTGCACGCCTACTCGGCGGACAAGGGACAGCGCCTGTGGAGCTTCGCCGCGCAGACCGGCATAGTCGCCGCCCCCATCAGCTTCAGCCTGGACGGCGAACAGTACGTGGCGGTCATGGCCGGCTGGGGCGGCGTGGCGCCGCTGTTCGGCGGCGACGCGGCGCTGGCGCCCGGGGTGCGCAACCTCAGCCGCCTGCTGGTGTTCAAGCTCGGCGGCCAGAGCAGCCTGCCGCCGCTGCCGCAGGCGACCACGGCCGCCGTGCAGCGCACGCCGCAAGCGGTCCAAGCGAGTGCCGCGGACCTGGACGCCGGCAAGCTGCTGTACGGCAACTACTGCTCGATGTGTCACGGCGTCGGCGCCGTCAGCGGCGGCCTGATCCCCGACCTGCGCCATACGGATCAATGGCGCCGCGACAACTTCCAGCAGATCGTCCGGGACGGCATCCTCCGTCCGCTGGGCATGCCATCCTTCAAGAACTCGCTGAGCGCGGCCGAGGTGGAACAGATCAAGGCCTATGTGATGAGCCGCGAGTACGAGGACCATCTCAAGGCGCAGCAAGCCGCCAGACCCTGACCCCCATGGGCGGGCTCGGCCCGCCCGTGGACACCACCCCAAGCACCGGAGGAACAGCAGCATGTGGACCAAACCTAGCTACACCGACCTGCGCATCGGCTTCGAAGTGACCCTGTACTTCGCCAACCGTTGAGCCTGCCGCGGCGTGCCTGGCGCGCCGCGTTTCCCGCCCCGGCCTGCCGGGGCCTGATTTTTGCCGCGCGAGGCCCAGATGCATATTCGGATTCTCGGTTCCGCCGCCGGCGGCGGTTTTCCCCAGTGGAACTGCAACTGCCGCAACTGCCGCGGCGTGCGCGCCGGCACCCTGCGGGCGCAGCCGCGTACCCAGTCGTCCATCGCCCTTTCCGATGACGGCGGCGAGTGGGTCCTGTGCAATGCCTCGCCGGACATCCGCGCCCAGCTCGAGGCCTTCCCGGCGCTACAACCGGCGCGCCAGCTGCGCGACACGGCGATCGCCGGCATCGTCCTGCTCGACAGCCAGATCGATCACTGCACCGGCCTGCTGACCCTGCGCGAAGGCTGCCCGCACCAGGTCTGGTGTACCGAGATGGTCCATCAGGACCTGACCAGCGGCTTTCCGCTGTTCAACATGCTCAGCCACTGGAACGGCGGCCTGCAGCACCAGCTGATCGAGCTGGATGCCAAGCCGTTCACCATCCCCGCCTGTCCTGGGCTGCGCCTCACCGCCATCGCCCTGCGCAGCAGCGCGCCGCCGTATTCGCCGCACCGCGGCAATCCGCATCCGGGCGACAACATCGGCCTGTTTATCGAGGACCTGCGCACGGGGGGAACCTTGTTCTACGCCCCCGGCCTGGGTCAGGTGGACGAGCCGCTGCTGGGCTGGATGCGCCGCGCCGATTGCCTGCTGGTGGACGGCACGCTGTGGCGCGACGACGAGATGCGCCGGTGCGAGGTGGGCGACAAGCTCGGCAGCGAGATGGGCCATCTGCCGCAGAGCGGCCCAGGCGGCATGCTCGAGGTGCTCGATGGCCTGCCGGCGGCGCGCAAGATCCTGATCCATATCAACAACACCAACCCGATTCTCGACCTGGACTCGCCCGAGCGTGCCGAACTGGACGCCCGCGGCATTGAGGTCGCGTTCGATGGCATGAGCATCCACCTGTAACGGGCCAACAACAAAAATCCGGAGCGTCGATGAGCCAACCTGCCATGACACCTGCCGAATTTGAGCAGGCGCTGCGCGCCAAGGGCGCGCTGTACCACATTCACCATCCCTACCACCGGGTCATGTACGAAGGCCGGGCCAGCCGCGAGCAGATCCAGGGCTGGGTGGCCAACCGCTTCTACTATCAGGTCAATATTCCGCTCAAGGACGCCGCGATCATGGCCAACTGCCCGGACCGGGAAACCCGCCGCGAGTGGATTCAGCGCATCCTCGACCACGATGGGGCTCCAGGCGAGGAAGGCGGCATCGAAGCCTGGCTGCGCCTGGCCGAGTCGGTTGGCCTGGAGCGCGAGCAGGTGCTGTCGCAGGAGCTGGTATTGCCCGGTGTGCGCTTCGCCGTCGACGCCTACGTCAACTTCGCCCGCCGAGCCAGTTGGCAGGAAGCGGCCAGCAGCTCGCTGACCGAGCTGTTCGCCCCGACCATCCACCAGTCGCGCCTGGACGCCTGGCCGCAGCACTATCCCTGGATCGACGCGGCCGGCTACGACTACTTCCGCAATCGTCTGAGCCAGGCGCGGCGCGACGTCGAGCATGGCCTGCGCATCACCCTGGAGCACTACCGCACCCGCGAGGCGCAAGAGCGCATGCTAAATATCCTGCAGTTCAAGCTCGACGTGCTGTGGAGCATGCTCGACGCCATGAGCATGGCCTACGAGCTGCAGCGCCCGCCGTACCACACGGTGACCGCCGAACGCGTCTGGCATCGGGGGATCGCCCTGTGAGCGGCTTCGACCGTCGCCTGGTCCCGCGCCTGCGCCCCGGCTACCGCCTGCAATGGGAACCGGCGCAGCAGGCCCATGTACTGCTCTACCCGGAGGGCATGGTCAAGCTCAACGACAGCGCCGGCGCCATCGCCAGCCTGATCGACGGTCGACGCAGCGTTGCCGCCATCGTCGCCGAACTGAAGGCGCGCTATCCCGAGGTCGCGGAGTTGGGCGACGACGTTGAACAGTTTATGGAGGTGGCCCGTGACAAGTTCTGGCTGCAACTCGCCTGACACCCCGCTCGGCCCGCCGCTCTGGCTGCTGGCCGAACTGACCTATCGCTGCCCGCTGCAGTGCCCGTACTGCTCCAACCCGCTGGATTTCGCCCAGCAGGGCACCGAGCTGTCGACCACCGAGTGGATCGAGGTGTTTCGCCAGGCCCGTGAGCTGGGCGCGGTGCAACTGGGTTTTTCCGGCGGTGAGCCGCTAGTGCGTCAGGATCTGGCCGAGCTGATCGCGGCGGCACGTGGCCTGGGCTACTACACCAACCTGATAACCTCCGGCATCGGCCTGACCGAGGCTCGCATCGCCGAGTTCGCCGCGGCGGGCTTGGATCATATCCAGATCAGTTTCCAGGCCGCCGACGAGGAGGTGAACAACCTCTTGGCCGGCTCGCAGAAGGCCTTCGCCCAGAAGCTGGCGATGGCCCGTGCGGTCAAGGCCCACGGCTATCCGATGGTGCTCAACTTCGTCACCCACCGGCACAATATCGACAATATCGAGCGCATCATCAGGCTGTGCCTTGAGCTGGAGGCAGACTTCGTCGAGCTCGCCACCTGTCAGTTCTATGGCTGGGCGGAGCTCAACCGCGCTGGGCTGCTGCCGACCCGTGCGCAGCTGGAACGCGCCGAACGCATTACCAATCAATGGCGTGACAGGCTCGCGGTCGAGAACCACCCGTGCAAGCTGATCTTCGTCACCCCGGATTATTACGAGGAGCGCCCCAAGGCCTGCATGAACGGCTGGGGCAGCCTGTTCCTCGACATCACCCCGGACGGCACCGCGCTGCCGTGCCACAGCGCGCGGCAGCTACCGATCGAGTTCCCCAACGTGCGGCAGATGCCGCTGCGACAGATCTGGCACGACTCGCCGGGCTTCAACCATTTCCGCGGCGACGCCTGGATGCCCGAGCCCTGCCGCAGCTGCGACGAGAAGCACAAGGACTTCGGCGGCTGTCGCTGCCAGGCCTTCCTGCTCACCGGCGACGCCAGCAACGCCGACCCGGTGTGCAGCAAGTCGGCCCATCACGGCGTGATCCTCACCGCCCGCGATGAGGCCGAGCAGGCCGAGCAAGCCATCGCCGAGCTGACCTTTCGCAACGCCGCCACCTCACGATTGATCGCCCGGGTTCGCTGAATGCCCAGCCCAAACGTGCAGCACCTGCGCCTGAGCAATGGCCTGCACGTGACCCTGCTGCACGCGCCTTGGCTGAACCGCTGCGGCGCCGCCCTGCGCATCGGCGCCGGCAGCCACGACGAACCGCCGGAGTACCCGGGACTGGCGCATTTCCTCGAACACCTGGTGTTTCTCGGCAGCCGCCACTTCGCTGCGCAGGACGGCCTGCTGCCCCTGACGATGGAGCACGGCGGCCAGGCCAACGCCAGCACCCGCGAACGCCACACCGACTATTTCTTCGAGCTGCCGACGGCCGCCGTCGACGCCGGCCTGGCGCGGTTGTGCGACATGCTCGCCGCGCCGACCCTGGATCTGCGCCAGCAGCACGCCGAGCGCGAGGTGCTGCACGCCGAATACCTGGCCTGGTCGCGCGACGACCTGAGCGCCGCCAGCCGGGCCCTGGCCGAGGCCGTGCCGGCGCGGCACCCGCTGGCGCGCTGCCACGCCGGCGAGCGCGCCAGCCTGGCGCTGCAGCAAGAGGGGTTTCAGCAGGCCCTGCGCCGCTTCCACCGGGATTTCTACCACGCCGGCCAGGCCCGCCTGGTGCTGCTCGGCCCGCAGCCGCCGGAGCAATTGCGCGAGCTCGCCGAACGCGAGGGCAATCGCCTGCGTGCCGCTACGCCCACGCCGCGCCCGCCGCCGCCGGCCCTGCTGCCGCCGCGCCACAGCCGCGTGGCGATGGCGCGCCCCGGTCTGTGCCTGCTGTTTACCCTGCAGCAACTGCCGGACGGCGCCGCGCCGGCGCTGCAGTGGCTCTGCCAGCAACTGCAGCACGACGCCCCCGGCGGCTGGGCCGCCAGCCTGGCCGAACGCGGCCTGGGCGGTCCGGTACAGGCGAGCCTGGCCTACCACCACCAGGATCAGGCACTGCTGCAACTCGACCTGGGCAGCATCGCCGCGGACGGCGAAACCGCGGTGCTCGAGCTGCTGTTCGACTGGCTGGCGTTCTTCGCCCGCCAGGACTGGGGCGCGCTGAGTACCGAACATCGCCGATGGCTGGCGCGCCAGGCCAGTACGGTGGAACCGCTGGGTCTGCTGCGCCACTGGTTGCAGGTCGGCGAGACGCCGGCGCCGGACGAGGACGTACTGCGCGAGATCCTGCCCCAGCTGCAGCTCGGCAACCTGCTGCGTCTGGTCGGCCAGTGCGGCGCAGTGGCGCGGCACGCGGCCACCCCGCCGCACTGGCAGCTGCTCTCGGCCAATCCCTGGCTGCAGCAGCGTGGCCCGAGCGGTACGACGGCGCCGAGCAATGCCACAGGCCTGCGCCGCGAGCGCCTGCCCGGCGGCCATGCCTATGGAGCGCTGTTTCTACGCTGGCAGGCAGCGCCGGGCTACTCGCCGCCCGGCGGCCTGCTGCAGGGCGCCGTGCAAGCGCTCGCCACGACGACCCGGCGCGCCGGCTTGGAGCTGGGTCTGAGTTCCGGCGGCGAGCTGTGTGAGTTGCGCCTGAGCGGACCCGCGCCGCTGCTGCCGGACCTGCTGCGCGCCAGCCTGGATGCCCTGGACGATGCTCCGGTTCCGCCGCCGGCGCTGGCGCTGGCGCCCTCGGCATCCGCGACGATGCTTCTGCGTCGCCTGTGGCAGCGTTTTGAAGGCGAGCTGACGCGCCAGCTACATCCGCCTGGCGACCCGGTGACTTTGCGCGATTGCCGTCGCGACGGCCTGGCCCTGGGCCTGGACGACGCGCAGTGGCACGCGGTCTGTTCGCGGTGGAACGCGGCGCCGGGGCAAGCCGGGCGCTGGCCGCCGCGGCGCCCGCGACTGGAGCAGCGGCTGTGGCTGGAGGTCGAGCCCATGGCGGGCGAACAGGCGCTGCTGCTGTTCGCTCCGAACGGCCAGGGCAGCGCCACCGAACAGGCTGCCTCGCGCCTACTCGGCCAGTGGCTGCAGGCGCGCTTCCACCATCACTGGCGTCAGCAACTGGGCCTAGGCTACGGCGTATTCGCCGGATATCGTCGCCTGGCCGGACTGGACGGACTGATGTTCGCCGTGCAATCGCCATACGCCAGCGCCCACGCGATGCTCGGGCATGTGCAAGCCTTTATCGACGCCCAGCAGCTGCTACAGGCACGCCTCGATCTAGCGCGCCAGCGCGAGCTGCTGCAGGCCCAGCTCGACCCCTCGCAACTGGCCCCTGGCGCGGCTGCGGCTCTGCTCTGGCAGCATGGGGGCCACGAACAGTTGCAGCGGCTGCGCGAGGCCGTGGCCGGCCTCGACTCGGCGGCCTTGAAGCGGGCCCTTCTCGCGCTGGGTGAGCCCGGCACCGGCTGCTTCTGCCTGGGCACAGCCCCCACGCCAGATTCGCGCTGGCGTCGTGTCCTTTAAAGACTCGGTAGATAGAGCATTTCGTTCGACTCACCCATCAGCAGCGGGCGATTGAGCTCCGCGCAGGCGCGCAGGTAGTCGGCTACCAAGGTGATCCGCTTGAGCTTGCGCAGATCCTCGCTGTAATACATCCAGAACTGTCGAGTGACCTCCACCTGATCCGGCAGCACTTCGCACAGCCGCGGGTCGGGACCGGCAAGGAAGCAGGGCAAAATGGCCAGTGCGTGCCCTTCCAGCGCAGCGTGGTACTGGGCGATTACGCTGGTGCTGCGCAGGCGGCTGTGCGCACCGGGCAGCAGGTCGTTCAGGTAGAGCAGTTTGAAGCTGAAGGCCAGATCTTCGATATAGGTCACGAACGGGTGACCGGCCAGGTCCTCGCGGCTGGCAATCGGCGAGTGATTGGCCAGGTACTCTGGTGTCGCATACAGACGCAGACGGTAGTCGCACAACCGCGAGCACACGTACGGCCCGCGCTCAGGCCGCTCAAGGGTGATGGCTATATCCGCCTCGCGCCGTGACAGGTTGACGAAGTGCGGGACAGGCAGGATGTCCACTGAGATATGCGGATAGTTGATGATGAAGTGGCTCATCTGCGTGGTGACGAAGCAGGAGCCGAAGGCTTCGGTACAGCCAATGCGCAGGTGCCCGGCGAGCCCACTAGTGGTTCCGGAAACCTGCTCGCAGGCTGCCAGCAGCGTACTTTCCAAAGTTTCGGCGTGGCTGACCAGGCGTTGCCCCTCGACAGTCATGACGAAGCCCGACGCTCGCGACTTCTCGAACAGCAAGGCGCCCAGGCTTTGCTCGAGGGCGCGGATGCGCCGCGACACCGTCGTGTAGTCCACTCCCAGGCGGCGTGCTGCACCGCTGGCGGTGCGGGCACGGGCGACTTCGAGGAAGAAGCGCATGTCGTCCCAATTCACGGGACCTTGCGTTGTGCTTTTTTGCATATTCATCAGGCTTTTCTGTCAATTCATATTGGATATTAGCCAACATATACTCGCATTCAACCTAGTTTGGCCAGCAGCCTTTCCGGCTCCAATTTCAATCAGGGCTAACAGCATGAGTGCAGGGTGGAGCGCCGGCTTACAAGCCGAAAAACGGCAGCTGCGCAGCAGTGCAATCACTGCCACAGTCGCGCCCGCCAAGGGTTCATTCGGCAGACACCCTATCGGCACCAAGCCTGTGGCATTTCACCATCCGCTCGCATCCGAAAGATCGCAAGAGCGGCAATGACTCCAGCAACATTCAGGTAACGCCCCGCTTCGGGACGTCGCCCGGGTACCCGTACGCCCCTCAAAAGGTCGGCACACAACAACAATTAAAAGCGGAGCCTCACCATGACGACTGACCATCCGAACCACTCCCAGACCTGCGTCCAAGTCAGGGCCAATCCCAAGTTCCAGCGACTCACCCGCCAGCGCGCGTTGCTGGCTTGGTCACTGAGCAGCGCAGTCCTGGCTGTCTATTACAGTTTCATCATGGTAGTGGCCTTCGCACCTGCCTGGCTGCACCTGCCGATGTACGACGGCAGTCACCTCAGCCTCGGCATACCGATCGGCGTAACAATTATTCTGCTGTCCTGGCTGCTTACCGCCTGGTACGTGCACACCGCCAACACCCGCTTCGACGCGCTCAGCGCGCAGATCCTCCAGGAGACCCGCGCATGAAATGCCTACTCGCCCTTCTCGCCCTCAGCCCCCTGCTGGCCAACGCCGCCCCGATCACCGCGGAGAAGCAACCACTCAATGTGCATGCCATCGGCATGTTCTTCATCTTCGTTCTCGCCACGTTGCTAATCACTTGGTGGGCGTCCCGCCGCACGCGCTCCGCTGCCGACTTCTACAGCGCCGGCGGCGGTATCACGGGTTTTCAGAATGGCCTGGCGATCGCCGGTGACTACATGTCGGCGGCCACTTTGCTGGGTCTCTCGAGCCTGGTGTTCGCCAAGGGCTATGACGGCTTCATCTATATCATTGGCTTCTTCGTTGGCTGGCCCATCGTCACCTTCCTGATGGCCGAGCGCCTGCGCAACCTGGGCCGCTACACCTTCGCCGACATCGTCTCCTTCCGCCTGGATCAAACTCGTGTGCGCAGCTTCGCAGCCCTCGGCTCGTTGACGGTGGTGTGCTGCTACCTAGTGGTGCAGATGGTCGGTGCTGGCCAGTTGATCAAGCTGCTGTTCGGCCTTGACTATCGCACAGCGGTGGTAGTGGTCGGCCTGCTGATGCTGGTCTACGTGACCTTCGGCGGCATGCTCGCCACCACATGGGTGCAGATCACCAAGGCGGTCCTACTGCTGGCCGGCGGCACTACCCTGATGCTGATGGCCCTGAGCCGCTTCGGTTTCAGCTTCGAGACGCTGGCTGCCCAAGCCGTGGCGGTACATGCCAGCGGCGTGCAGATCATGGGCCCGGGCACTTTGCTGGCCGACCCGATCAACGCAGTGTCACTGTCCCTCGGACTGGTCTTCGGCATCGCCGGGCTGCCACACATTCTGATGCGTTTCTTCACCGTGCCCAATGCCAAGGAGGCGCGCAAATCGGTGCTATTCGCCACGGTGTTCATCGGCTTTTTCTTCCTGGTGGTCTGCATCTTGGGTTACACCGCCATCGTCATCGTCGGCACAGATCCGCAGTACTATGTTGACGGTAAGCTCGGTGGCGCCATGATCGGCGGCGGCAACATGGTGGCCATGCACCTGGCCAAGGCGGTGGGCGGCAACCTGTTTCTCGGATTCCTCTCCGCCGTAGCCTTCGCCACCATCCTTGCAGTCGTGGCCGGCCTGGCCCTGGCCGGCGCCTCGGCCATCTCTCACGACCTTTATGCCTCGGTACTGAAAAAGGGTAAGACCGACGAGAAGCAGGAAATGCGCGTGTCGCGCATCGCCACTGTGGGTCTGGGCATCGTCGCGATTGCCCTCGGCATTCTGTTCGAGGGCCAGAACATCGCCTTTCTGGTCGGCCTGACGTTTGGCATAGCGGCCTCTGCGAATTTTCCAGTACTGATCATGGCCATGTACTGGGGTGGCCTGACCACCCGTGGCGCTCTCTATGGCGGTCTGACTGGCCTGATCAGCGCCCTGGCCCTGGTCATCGGCTCTCCGTCGGTGTGGGTCGGCGTATTGGGCCATGCCCAGGCGATATTCCCCTACGACCAGCCCGCACTGTTCTCCATGCCTTTGGCCTTTCTGGTCATCGTGGTGGCGTCCAAGCTGGACCGTAGCGAACGTGCCGACCGCGAACGCGCAGCCTACGCCGATCAGTTCGTCCGCGCCCAAACTGGCTTGGGTGCAGCCATGGCCAGCAGTCACTAACGCTGCAGTTTTACGGGCGCTATGCCCCGAGCGCGAGTTCACCCCCTTAGCGTCGCGCTTTTTTACTCCCGCCCTGCGCCGCCCCGCGCAGGGCACCTTCAACGAGCCCTCCCTCCACTGGCCCCGGCCAGTGCGGGAGCGGCTTGCTCATAACAACACTGCTCATAACAACAAGAGACAAGCAATGAAACCTACCCTATTCACCTTGTTCATGGCAGGCAGCAGCCTTGCCACCCAGGTCCACGCGGACTTCCTCGCAGACAGCAAGGCCAGCTTGGAACTGCGCAATTTTTACTTCAACCGTGACTATCGTCAGGCCAACGCGGCGCAATCGAAACAGGAGGAATGGGCGCAGGGTTTCCTGCTGCGCTACGAATCCGGCTTCACCGAGGGTTTGATCGGGGTCGGCTTCGATACGATCGGCCTGCTGGGTCTCAAGCTCGACTCCAGCCCGGATCGCGCCGGTTCCGGTGTGCTCCAGCGCCATCGCGACACGCGCAAAGGCGCTCAGGACGAGTACGGTGAACTGGGTCTGACTGCCAAAGTGCGCGCCTCCAAAAGCACGCTGAAACTCGGCACGTTGCTGCCCAAATTGCCGACGGTGCTGGCCAACGATTCACGGCTGTTACCGCAAACGTTCAAGGGCGGACAGTTGACTTCGCTGGAACTCGAAGGCCTGAGCGTGGATGCCGGACGACTGACACAGGTCAACCAGCGCGACTCCTCGGACTACGAGGACATGGGCATCACCCGAACCGGTGCCAAGGGCATCACAACACGTTATGTCGATAGCGACAGCTTCGATTTCGCCAGCCTGAACTACAAATGGACCAGCAACCTCGCCACCGGCTACAGCTACGGTCACCTCGACACCCTCTATAGCCAGCACCTGGTCAACCTGACCTATATGTTGCCGGTCACCACCGGTCAGTCGTTGAAGACCGACCTGCGTTTCGCCCGCTCTACCGATGATGGTGGCAGCAATGTCGACAACAACGCGATTGGCGCGATGTTCACCTATAACCTAGGCGGACATGCGTTCGGCCTGGGTTATCAAGGCATGAGCGGCGACACCGGGTATGCCTACGTCAATGGCACCGATGCCTTCCTGGTGAACTTCGTGCAGATCGGCGACTTCGCCAGCAAGGATGAAAAATCCTGGCAGGCGCGTTACGACTACAACTTCGCGGCCATGGGCATTCCGGGCTTGACGTTCATGACCCGCTACATCACCGGTGACAATATTGACTTGGGCGGCAACCGCCCGGAAGCCAAGGAGTGGGAGCGCGATACCGATATCGGGTATGTCGTGCAGAGCGGGCCGCTGAAAAATGTCGGGGTGAAGTGGCGCAACGCAACGGTGCGCTCGACCAATTTTGGCAGCGATATCGATGAAAACCGTTTGATTGTCAGTTACACGTTGCCGCTCTGGTAAGTCTTCCCGCCAGACGGGGGCCGTTCGCGTCGCCTGACGGCGCGAGTGGCCTCATCTAACGCGCCACACCTATGACTTTTTTGCACAACGCACCGGATTTAATGAGCATTTTTAATTGATTTTTGCAGGCATATACTTGGTTCAAACGCCTGGTAATGAACCTGGCCAGACCCAACAAAAACAACCAAGGGCATACATCGTGAAGACATCCATACCTGCTGCCGTCTCCCCGCTCTCAAGTACCTGCACGCGTCTCGTACGCATTGCTGCTCGCAGCGAAGCCACTCTCGCCGCCTGACCATCCCGTACCTGTACCCGCGCCGATCGTCGCCACGATCGATGGAGACTCCAATGAACAGCAACTGCCAACCTTTCCTCGCCGCTCGAGACTTCCTGCTGACCCACCGTACCGACTACGCCACTGCCGTGCGTGACTTCCGCTGGCCGCAACTGCACGAGTTCAACTGGGCACTGGATTACTTCGATGCCATGGCCGAGGGCAACCAGGCTAACGCCCTGTGGATCGTCGAAGAAGACGGCAGCGAGCAGCGCTACAGCTTCCAGCAGCTGGCCACCCGCTCCAATCAGGTGGCCAACCACCTGCGTGCCCTGGGCGTACGCCGCGGCGAGCGCATCCTGCTGATGCTCGGCAACGACGTGGCCCTGTGGGAAACCATGCTGGCCGCCTTCAAGCTTGGTGCCGTGGTTATCCCCGCCACCGCCCTGCTGACCCCCGATGATCTGGACGACCGCATCGCGCGCGGCCAGGTTCGTCACTTGGTGGTCGGTAGCGCCCATGTCGACAAGTTCGTCGGACTGGGTGACGGCTGCAGTCGCATCTGCGTCGGCCCGGCCCCCGCTGGCTGGACCCCGCACAGCGCCGCCAGCGAATACTCCGAGCAGTTCGACGTCGAAGGCCGCACGTTAGCCAGCGACCCGATGCTGCTGTACTTCACCTCCGGGACCACATCCAAACCGAAGATGGTGCTGCACAGCCACCAGAGCTACCCGGTCGGCCACCTGTCGACCATGTTCTGGATCGGCCTGCAGCCAGGTGACCTGCACCTGAACATCTCGTCACCAGGTTGGGCCAAGCACGCCTGGAGCTGCCTCTTCGCACCGTGGAACGCCGGCGCCTGCATCTTCATCCACAATGTCGCGCGCTTCAGCGCTTCGGCCCTGCTCGACACACTGGAGCGCTACGGCGTCACCAGCCTGTGCGCCCCGCCCACCGTGTGGCGCATGCTGATCCAGGAGGATCTGGCCAGTTACAAGGAGCGCCTGAGCCTACGTGAACTGGTGGGCGCCGGTGAGCCACTCAACCCGGAGATCATCGAGCAGATCCAGCACGCCTGGGGCCTGCTGCTGCGCGACGGCTTCGGCCAGTCGGAAACCACCGCGTTGGTCGGCAATACCCCCGGCCAGCCGCTCAAGCCCGGTTCCATGGGCCGCCCGTTGCCAGGCTACCGGGTGACCATGCTCGACCCCGACGGCACCCCCGCCAACGAGGGTGAGGTGGCCCTGCCGCTGGACGTGCGTCCCCTCGGCTTGATGCTGTGCTACGAGGACAGCCCGGAGAAGACCGCAGAGGTGATGCGCGACGGCTACTACCGCACCGGCGACACCGCAATGATCGACAGCGATGGCTACATCACCTTCGTTGGCCGCGCCGACGATGTATTCAAGGCCTCCGATTACCGCATCAGTCCCTTCGAGCTGGAGAGTGCGTTGATCGAGCACCCAGCGGTGATGGAAGTCGCCGTGGTGCCGAGCCCGGACCCGGTGCGCCTGGCGGTACCCAAGGCTTTCCTCATCCTGGCCCATGACGAACCCGGCAGCGCCGAACTGGCCGAGAACATCCTCGCCTTCGCCCGCGAGCATCTAGCTCCCTACAAGCGGGTGCGACGTATCGAATTCGTCAGCGAACTACCCAAGACCATCTCCGGGAAGATCCGTCGGGTAGAACTGCGGCAAATGGAAGTGCAACGCCGCCAAAGCGATGCACACGGCGCGCAAGAGTACTTCGAAGAAGACTTCCCGCAGCTCAAGGGCTGAACCCGGGCCGGTACGCCGGCCCTTCTGAATTCAAACGCGACCGCTCGGCCAACCAGGCCGAGGGGCTTCACTCGACCCAAAGAAAGTAGGTAGGACCCGAAAATGACCTCATCCAGCATTCCAACCGTCAAGCTCCTCATTAATGGCGAATTCGTTGAGTCGCGCACCACTCAATGGCGTGACGTGGTTAACCCAGCCACTCAGGACGTTCTTGCCCGCGTACCCTTCGCCACCGCCGAGGAAATGGACGCCGCCGTGGCCAGCGCCAAGGAAGCCTTCAAGATCTGGCGCAAGACTCCGATCGGTGCCCGCGCTCGGATCTTCTTCAAATACCAGCAACTGATCCGCGAGAACATCAAGGAACTGGCTGCCCTGCTCACCGCCGAACAGGGCAAAACCCTGCCGGATGCCGAAGGGGATGTGTTCCGCGGCCTGGAGGTGGTCGAGCACGCCACCTCCATCGGCAACCTGCAGATGGGCGAGTTGGCCAACAACGTCGCCAGCGGCGTCGACACCTACACCTTGATGCAGCCGCTAGGCGTGTGCGCCGGCATCACCCCGTTCAATTTCCCGGCAATGATCCCGCTGTGGATGTTCCCGATGGCCATCGCCACCGGAAATACCTTCATCCTCAAGCCGTCCGAGCAAGACCCGCTGGTGACCATGCGCCTGGTCGAACTGGCCCTAGAGGCCGGTGTACCCAAGGGCGTGCTCAACGTCATCCACGGCGGCGTCGACGCGGTGAACTTGATCTGCGACCACCCGGACATCAAAGCTGTGTCCTTCGTCGGCTCGACCAAAGTCGGCACCCATGTCTACAACCGCGCCACCAAGAACGGCAAGCGCGCACAGTGCATGATGGGCGCGAAGAACCACGCCATCGTCCTGCCCGATGCCAACAAGCAGCAGACGTTGAACAACCTGCTGGGAGCCTCCTTCGGCGCCGCCGGTCAACGCTGCATGGCCTTGCCGGTGGTGATTCTGGTAGGTGAAGCACAGGCCTGGTTGCCGGACCTGATCGAGCGGACCAAGACCCTCAAGATCAATGGCGGCACCGAGCCTGGCACCGACATCGGTCCGGTGATTTCCTGCGCGGCCCTGGACCGAGTCCACAGCCTGATTGCCAGCGGCGTCGAAGAAGGCGCCAAGCTCGAACTGGATGGACGTAACCCGAGCGTGCCTGGCTACCAGGACGGCAACTTCATCGGCCCGACCATCTTCTCCAGCGTCACTGCGCAAATGTCGGTGTATCACGAAGAAATCTTCGGCCCGGTGCTGTGCGTCATGCACGCCGCCAGCCTGAACGAGGCGATCGAGATCATCAACGCCAACCCGAATGGCAACGGTACCGCCCTGTTCACCCGCTCCGGTGCTGCTGCCCGTCACTTCCAAGAAGAAATTGACGTCGGCCAGGTAGGCATTAACGTGCCGATCCCCGTACCGGTGCCGCTGTTCTCCTTCTCCGGTTCGCGCGCCTCCAAACTCGGTGACCTTGGCCCCTACGGCAAGCAGGTGGTGACCTTCTACACCCAGACTAAGACGGTCACCCAGCGCTGGTTCGACGAGGATGACACCAGCGGCTCGGTGAACACCACAATCACCCTGAAATGATCTCTGCCGGCCGGCGCCCAGCGTCGGCCGGCCAGGAGCTGAACGATGGAATACCAGACATTACTGGTTGATGTGCAACAGCGCGTCGGCCTGATTACTCTCAACCGGCCGCAGGCGCTTAACGCGCTGAATAGTCAGTTGATCGCCGAGCTGAACCTAGTTCTGCACCGCCTGGAGGCCGACCCCGAAATCGGCTGCATGGTCATCACCGGATCGACCAAGGCGTTTGCTGCCGGCGCTGATATCAAAGAGATGGCCGCGCTGGGTTATCCGCAGATCTACCTGGACGACTTCTTCGCCGCCGCCGACCGCATCGGCTCTCGGCGCAAGCCAATTATTGCCGCAGTAGCCGGCTATGCCTTGGGTGGCGGCTGCGAGTTGGCGCTGATGTGCGACTTCATCTACGCCGCCGATAACGCCCGCTTCGGCCTACCGGAGCTGAACCTGGGAGTGATCCCCGGGATCGGTGGCACCCAGCGGCTGAGCCGCGCCGTTGGCAAGTCAAAGGCCATGGAGATGTGCCTGACCGGCCGCCAGCTCGGCGCCGAGGAAGCTGAGCGCGCCAACATAGTGGCCCGTATTTTCCCCGTCGCAGAGTTGCTGGAACGGACCCTGGAAGTTGCCCATGGCATTGCTGGCAAGTCGCTGCCGGCGGCCATGATGATCAAGGAATGCGTCAACCGCGCCGAAGAGATCAGCCTCAGCGAAGGCGTACGTTTCGAGCGCAGGCTGTTCCATTCGCTGTTTTCCAGCCACGACCAAAAGGAAGGCATGCAAGCCTTCGTCGACAAGCGCGTGCCAAATTTCCTGCACCGCTGATCCCCACTCGCAAAAGGTAGCCATCATGCATATTGGATTTTTCGGCCTCGGCAACATGGGCGGCCCAATGGCCCGCAACCTGCTCAAAGCTGGCCACAGCCTCACCGTTTTCGATCCCTTCCCGCAGGCAGTCGCCGCCCTGGTGGAGGCCGGCGCCAGCGCCGCCGACTCGCCCGCAGCGGTAGCCAAGGCAGGGGTCGAGGCCATCGTCACCATGCTGCCCACCGCCGCCCATGTGAAACAGGTCTACCTGGGCCAGGACGGCTTGCTGGCACATTGCGGCCAGGGCGTGCTGCTGATCGACAGCTCCACCATCGACCCGCTCAGCGCCCGTGAGGTGGCGACCCTGGCCACCGCCAAGGGCAACCCTATGCTCGATGCGCCGGTTTCCGGTGGCACCGGTGGTGCCGCGGCCGGCACCCTGACCTTTATGGTCGGCGGCTCGGCCAGCGTGTTCGACCAGGCCCTGCCGATCCTCTCGGCCATGGGCAAGAACGTGGTGCACTGCGGCAGCGCCGGCAACGGTCAGGTGGCCAAGATTGCTAACAACATGCTGCTCGGCATTTCCATGGTCGGCGTCGCCGAAGCCATGGCCCTGGGGGTGACCCTGGGGATGGACGCCAAGGTTCTGGCCGGCATCATCAACACCTCCAGCGGTCGCTGCTGGAGTTCGGAGATCAACAATCCGTTCCCAGGCGTGCTGGAAAATGCTCCGGCCTCGCGTGGTTACAGTGGCGGCTTTGGTACCGACCTAATGCTCAAGGACCTCGGCCTCGCCACCGAAGCAGCGAAACATGCGCGTCAGCCTGTGGTCCTCGGCGCTGCTGCTCAGCAGCTGTACCAGACCTTCAGCCTGCAAGGTAACGGCAGCCTGGACTTCTCCGCCATCATCAAACTGTTCCAGGGGGAAGCATAAGCATGAGCGAGCAGCAAGCCCCGGTGCTGGCCAGTGTGCGCAACCGCATCGGCCATCTGACGCTGAATCGACCAAGCGCGTTGAACACCTTGAACCGGCCTATGGTGACACTGTTGTGCCGGTACCTGTGGGCCTGGGAACAGGACCCGGAGATCGTCGCTGTGACCATTCGTGGCGCCGGGGAAAAAGCCTTCTGTGCTGGTGGCGACATCCGAATGCTGTACGACAGTCACAAGGCCGGCGACAACCTGCACGAGCTGTTTCTCGAGGAAGAGTACGCCCTTGACGAGTACCTGCATGGCTATTCCAAACCGGTGCTGGCGTTGCTGGATGGGTTCGTCCTGGGCGGCGGCATGGGGCTGGCACAGGCTGCTTCACTGCGGGTGATCACCGAGCGCACGCGGATGGGCATGCCGGAAGTCGGCATCGGCTTTTTCCCCGATGTCGGCGCCAGCTATTTCCTGCCGCGCCTTCCGGGTGAGCTGGGTGTCTATCTGGGTGTCACGGGCTGCCAGGTACGTGCCGCCGATGCGCTTTATGCCAACCTGGCCGACTACTGCCTGCCCAGCGAGCGGCTGGTCGAACTGGATGCCGCCCTCGATCACTTCAACTGGAGCGGTGCGCCCAACGAAGACTTGCAAGACCTGCTCACTGACCTGGCCACCGAGCGTATTGCGGGATCTGAACTTAAGGCTTATCGACAGGTGATCGATGAGTACTTCGCCTTGCCTGATGTACCGGCGATTCGCAACGCGCTGCAGCGCGAGCAGCGTCCCGAGCTGCGCGACTGGGCTGAACAGACGGTCGAGCTGCTCGACAGCCGCTCACCGCTGGCAATGGCCGCGACACTGGAGCTGTTGCGGCGCGGTCGATACCTGAGCCTGGCTGACTGTTTTGCCTTGGAGTTGCACCTGGACTACCAGTGGTTCGACAAGGGCGACCTGATGGAAGGCGTCCGCGCCCTGATCATCGACAAGGATAAGACTCCACGCTGGAGCCCGCCAACCCTGGCGGAACTGGTACCTGCTCGGGTGCAGGCCTTCTTTAGCGGCTTTCGTACCGCCTCTGGCAAACCCCTTCGCACCGCCTGAACAGCAGGAGACTCGCAATGCATGATATCGAATTGACCGAAGAACAACGCATGATACGTGACATGGCACGCGACTTTGCCCGCAGCGAAGTAGGCACGCATGCCCAAGCCTGGGAAAAGGCCGGCTGGATCGATGACGCCGTGGTGGCGCAGATGGGTGAACTGGGCCTGCTGGGGATGGTTGTGCCGGACACTTGGGGCGGCAGTTACACCGACTATGTGGCCTACGCCCTGGCCGTGGAAGAAATCTCGGCCGGCGACGGCGCACTCGGCGCATTGATGAGCATCCACAACTCAGTGGGCTGCGGCCCTCTGCTGAAATATGGCAGCCCCTCTCAGCAAGACAGCTGGCTGCCGCTTCTGGCCAGCGGCCAAGCCATTGGCTGTTTCTGCTTGACCGAGCCACAGGCGGGCACCGAAGCACACAATTTGCGCACTCGCGCCGAACTACGCGATGGCCAGTGGGTACTCAACGGCGCCAAGCAGTTCGTCAGTAACGGCAAGCGCGCCAAGCTGGCCATTGTCTTTGCCGTGACCGATCCAGAGCTGGGTAAGAAGGGGCTGTCGGCCTTCCTGGTTCCGACCGAAAATCCCGGATTCGTGGTCGACCGCAGCGAACACAAGATGGGTATCAAGGCCTCTGATACCTGCGCAGTAACCCTGAACAACTGCACGATCCCCGAGGCCAATCTGCTGGGCGAGCGCGGCAAGGGCCTGGCCATTGCCCTATCCAACTTGGAAGGTGGTCGTATCGGTATCGCCGCCCAGGCCTTGGGCATCGCTCGCGCCGCTTTCGAGGCCGCGCTGGGGTATGCCCGCGAGCGCGTCCAGTTCGGCAAGCCGATCATCGAGCACCAAAGCGTATCCAACTTGCTCGCCGATATGCACACCCGGCTCAATGCCACCCGACTGCTTGTGCTGCATGCTGCGCGCCTGAAAAGCGCCGGGCAACCATGCCTGTCGGAAGCCTCGCAAGCCAAGCTGTACGCCTCTGAAATGGCCGAGCGCGTGTGCTCCAGCGCGATGCAGATCCATGGGGGCTACGGCTACCTGGAGGATTATCCGGTGGAGCGCTACTACCGCGATGCACGCATCACCCAGATCTACGAAGGCACGAGCGAGGTCCAGCGCCTGCTGATCGCCCGCGAACTGGCGCATTACCCGCTCTGACGCACCGGCGGGCGCCACGCGTTCGCCCTCCTTTCCTGCTGGAGGAGTTCCCCCATGCTTGGCCTGCGTAACATTCCCATCAGCCAGCGCCTGTGGCTGATTCTGCTGACCTCAGTGCTGATGCTGCTGGTGCTCGCCGGCCTGCTACTCAAGCAGCACCGTGATGACCTCTACGCCGCCAAAGCACTGAAGACCCGCCATGTGGTGGAGTCCGCCGGCGGCATCCTACGTCACTTCCATGATCTGGAGCAGGCCGGGCTGCCCCGCGAACAAGCTCAACTGCAGGCCAGTGCGGTGATGCGCCGGCTGCGCTACAACGGCGAGGACTATTTCTGGCTGGAGGATCTCGACACCCGCCTGGTCATGCACCCCAACGCGTCCCTGGAGGGCAAGCGTATGTCCGGTACCCGCGATGCCGACGGCAAACAGATATTCGATGAGATGGTCGAACTGGCCAAGCGCGACGGCGCCGGGCTGATGCACTACCGCTGGCCACGGCCGGGCTCGGAGCAGCCGCTGGAAAAGGTCTCCTATGTCGAGCTGTTCGAGCCCTGGGGCTGGATCATCGGCTCGGGCATTTACGTCGACGACGTCGAGGCCGAGTTTCGCAGCCAGGCGCTGCACGCCCTGCTCCTCCTGCTCGGTATCGTCCTGCTGCTGGCCGCGCTGATTTTGCTGATCGCCCGCAGCATCGCCTCGCCACTGGACCGAGTGGTCGGCGCCATGGAAAACATCGCCAGCGGCGAGGCCGACCTGACCCGTAACCTGGACAGTCACTGGCGCGACGAGCTGACCGCGCTGAGCCGCCACTTCAACGCCTTCACCAACAAGCTGCGCGGCCTGGTCGGCCAGTCTCTGCAAACCGCCGACAACCTAGATCAGGCCTCCACCGCCCTGGGGCAGATCGCCGGCGACAGCCAGCGTCACAGTCAGCAGCAGTCGCAGCAGATGGAGCTGGTGGCCACCGCCATCAACGAGGTGTCATACGCCGTGCAGGAGGTGGCAAAGAACGCCGAACACGCTGCCGACGAGGTGCGCCGAGCCGAACAGCAGGCGCGCCAGAGCCAGACCAGCATTGACGGCAGCCTGCAGCAGATCGACCGACTGTCCAGCACCATCGAGCACGCCGTTGGCGTGATCCAGTCACTGGCCAGCGAAAGCACCCAAATCGGCAGCGTGCTTGAGGTAATCCGCGCCATCGCCGAACAGACCAACCTGCTGGCACTCAACGCCGCCATCGAGGCGGCGCGGGCCGGCGAGCAGGGCCGCGGCTTCGCCGTGGTGGCCGATGAGGTGCGCCTACTGGCGCAGCGCACCCAGCAGTCCACCGCCGAGATCCAGGGCATGATCGAACGCCTGCAAGGCAACTCCGCCGCCGCGGTAGAGGTTATCACCGCCAGCAGCGAGGCCTCACGTCTCACCGTGGAGCAGGCACGCCAGGCCGGCGAGAGCCTGCAACTGATCACCGAGGCGCTGCGCAACCTCAGCGAACTCAACACCTCCATCGCCAGCGCCACCCTGGAGCAAGCGCACGTGGTCGAAGACATCAACCAGAACGTCACCCAGGCCGCGGCCCTGGCCCAGGACAATGCCCTGGCCGCCGGCCGTTCACACCAGGCCAGCCTGCAACTCGGCGAAATGGCCGGCCAACTGAGCCGCGCCCTGGGGCAGTTCCGTGTCTAGCCCGGTGGCGCGTCCGACGCCGCGAAGCAAGATCGGGGTACGCTATCAGGATGCCCAGCGCGCGGCGCTGGAACTGTTCGCCGAACGCGGCTTCAGCCGGGTCGGCATGCGCGACCTGGCAGCCCACATGGGCATCGCCGCGGGCTCGCTTTACAACCACATCGAAAGCAAGGAAGCGCTGCTGTTCGAGTTCATCGAGGAGCTCTACGAGGAGCTGCTGCTAAGCGCCCACCAGGCGAGCCGCCAGGCCGTCACGGCATCCGCGCGCCTGCAGGCGCTGATCGAGGCGCACCTGCGGCTGCACGCCAAGATGGGTGCGCATTTTCGCCTTGCCGAGTACGAGAGCCACTGCCTGGCCAGCGAGCAGCAGACGCGGATACGCGAGCTTCGCGCGCGTTACGAACAACTGTTGATCGAAAGCGTGGAGCGGTGCAGTGGGAAGTCGGTTGGCGCCAGCGGCCGCGCGGCGCTAAGTGGCATCGTCACCCTGCTCAACCAACTGCCCGCCTGGGTCGAGGCACCGCAATTAAGTCCTCAGGCACGTCAGGATCTGTTGTGCGACATGGCTCTCGGAACCTTGCGCGGCGTCCTGCTTACCCCACGAGACTGAAGAGTTCTTAATAGGTTTCGGGAATATCCAGCGAGGCAGCGCGACAACGCTCTTAACTCCAGCTGCTGCAAACATTGCTCGGCGGTCTTGCCCAGCATGATGTTGAGCTGGTGACGGTTGTCGCCCTGCGGGCCGTACAACTCGATCAGGGTTATCGAAACAGTCGCGTCAACGTCTACCCCTCAACACAGCAACAGCATCAGGGAGACTCTGCCTGCTGGAAGAGAAAACCTGGCCGTTTTATCGTACAAAAAACAGTACGCTGTCTGTACAGTGCCCTGCTTATATAGATTTCGCTAAATTACGCTTAAACCTCTCTACGACAATACTTTCAGCTAACTGCACCTGCGCTAAGCTACGCGCGATTTCACTGGGCTTGCAGCGTTTCCAGGCAACTTACGTATCGCGACCGGCAACTTTAGGAAGCAGACGTCAGCTGGTTTTCACCAATTCGCTACCTGCTGACCGCGTAGCGACAGTTCGCCTTGTTCAGTTGCGGGTATGTCGAAGTAGGACTCAGGCATTCTGTTTCTTTAGCGGGAAGGATAAGTGCCGACCGCATCCATTCCGGCATTTTGCAGGCCCTGAGCTTGTTCAGTTCTTCACTGCTGAGCACACTGGTGATCTTGGAAATCACCTGAATGGATATCCCCTCTTTTCCGATGTAATGCAGAGCGATGAGCACCATCCCCACCTTCGTGCCGGCATGCTGCAAGCGATTACTGGAGGTGTGCCGGAGGCGTACAACCGCATTACCAACCTTTATTTCGCGAGTAGGGCCACTGGTGTAATAGGTAGGAAGCATCTGCATTTGCGTGCTGAGGCCTAGCCTGCGAACAGCCTCTGCGCCGTGAATCTGGATAGTCTCTCCCCTTGCCTTTGTGACTACTTCCATGACGGCAATCGGGCTGGGGCGGACATTCTTACCCGTGTATTCGCTTTGCTTGGGGCGCATATAGACACCGCGAGCAACGCGTTCCAGGGAGCCGCTGAGCACCATCCGAGACAGTGCCTTGTCTACCGATGCACGGGAACCCGCCTGCGCGAACACTGCGCCGACAAAGGGCCTACCCTTTTGCATGCGCTTGATTCGATTCGAAATTGCTTCTGCGACGGACATAAGAGATTCCAAATACCAGCAGAAATACAGATATTTTCTGACAGGTAGGATGACTGTAAGTCTTACATTTCGCGCTTTCCAGCCTAGCAACAGTCGCAAGGCCAATTGCGGTGGTGTTTCTGACGAACGCCATACCCAGGACGAGCACGGTGCCTCACTCTCACGCAGCCTCAACTCAAACAGCCCCACTCGACCTGCATTCACTCATGGATCGTAGCCCCGGACCGCCTCAGCCTATGGAATTAGGAGCGATTCACGACTCTCATAAGGAGTATTATGGGCCAGACAAACAAAGGTTTATATTTCCCCCAGAGGGAGGCTTTCGATGAAGGTCACAGCTATGGAACAGGCCGAATCTGTCAGTGATATCCTTTGCGACGTTTGTGGCGACAGCACGCGTGTTGAAGGCTATGGATTGCAATTCGGAACTCTTCGCGCCAGTTGGGGATTCGGCTCTGCTCATGATGGCGAACGTTATGAAGTCCATCTGTGCGAACTCTGCTTTTTCAGGACACTTTCCGGCCTGAAGCGTGAGCGAATGGTGAACACCATGTTCAGTGACGCTGAAGAAGACTTAAGCAGTTTCGGGTGCGTTACTCGCGATGATTTTTTCAATGACGGAGGCAGTTCGGCCCCCTGATCTCACTGTTCCTCTGGGCCGTGGGACTCCTTGTCAGAAAGCCGTCCCCCCACGGACAATTTAGGAGAGTTGCCGTGACCATGGTTCATGAGCGCACCCGAAGCGTGGTGCAGACAAGAGACTTCTTGCGCGACTTATCCAGGGACTCATCCCTGCCTGAACCCATCCGCCACCAGGCAGAACGTCTTTTACGACACTACCCAGAAGCAGCTGACATCTGGCTCGCAGGCAAGCTTGAAGCACGACGCAGAGAGGAATTATCTCTATTGGCGGACAAGCATGGTCCCCTCCATCCGGCATTGGGCTGCTGGTTAGTAGCTGAACCGCTGTTCTGTGACGAAAGAGCTACGTCGAGTTCAAGCCGCGGAGAATGATTTTCATCTCAAGCAGATGGCCCTGCTAAGCGATTCAGTCCACTTAAATTAGGTGGACACCATGGCCTTCGGCGGTTGCGTCAGGAAGATGTGTTGGCCGGACGGATACCAAGAAAGTAAGTGGCCGCTAACGATCAGCCGTCCCAATCTAATGACTGCTTCAGGCCCAGAGTGTGTAAAAACGCCGGAACAAACCCTTGCTATGATTTCCGAGAAGTTCATCGCAAGGGAAACCCATGAAACGGTTTATCCAAGGTGAACACCGAGGTCAAAGCACCTTACTTCCCGAAAGCCTCGACGACTACGTCAGCGATACCAATCCGGTTCGGGTGGTTGACGTTTTCGTCGATGAACTCGATTTGGCCAATCTAGGTTTTGATGGCGTCATTCCAGCCGAAACCGGCAGACCTGCCTACCACCCGGCGATCCTGCTGAAGATCTACATCTACGGTTACCTAAACCGAATTCAATCGAGCCGACGTCTGGAGCGAGAAGCCCAGCGCAACGTCGAACTCATGTGGCTAACCGGGCGTTTGATGCCCGATTTCAAGACCATCGCCAACTTCCGAAAAGACAACAGCAAGGCCATTCGCGGCGTCTGCCGCCAGTTCGTTTTGCTCTGCCAGCAGTTGGGGTTGTTTGGCGAAAACTTAGTTGCCATCGACGGCAGCAAATTCAAGGCAATGAACAACCGTGACCGTAATTTCACCAGCGCCAAACTGAAGCGGCGCATGGAAGAAATCGAGGCGAGCATCAGCCGTTATTTGGCTGCGCTCGATGCGGCTGATCGACAGATTCCTAGCGCCTCTGCGCCAGACACTGCCAGCCTGGAAGATAAAATCGCCAAGCTCAAAGCGCAGATGGAAGAGCTTCAGGGGATCGAAACTCAGCTCAACAATTCCCCTGACAAACAGGTTTCGCTGACTGACCCGGATGCCCGTTCGATGATGACGCGCGGCAGCGGTATAGTCGGCTACAACGTGCAGACGGCTGTCGATACGCAGCACCATTTGATCGTTGCTCACGAGGTCACCAACAGCGGTTCCGACCGTGACCAACTCAGTTCAATGGCGAAGCAGGCTCGTGAAGCCATCGGCGCAGAAACGCTGTCCGTGGTGGCTGACCGAGGCTACTTCAAGGGTGAAGAAATCCTTGCCTGTCACGACGCAAACATCACGGCCTACGTGCCTAAGCCAATGACTTCAAGCGCCAAGGCTGATGGCCGATTCAACAAAGATGCCTTCGTGTATGACCCGACGAAAAACGAATACACCTGCCCGGCGGGAGAGGCACTGACCTGGCGATTCTCCAGCGTTGAGAAAGGCATGAATATGCACTGCTACTGGAGTTCAAAGTGCCAGAGTTGCACGCTGTGTTGCCGCTGACCGAAAACTGACCCAGTAGAGGCTGTTCTGCCGACTGAAAA
>NZ_CEXBBO010000040.1:0-34548 GCF_982611455.1 Stutzerimonas sp. | reverse complement strand
GGCTCATGGTCTGCATATCCACCAGTGGGTTATTGGACTCTGAGGGCGGGTGCGATTGCATACCTGTGCTCATCCCCGCCATCCCAGAGTGGTCCATCCCTGACATCCCAGCCATTTTGCTGTGATCCATTCCGGACATTGCGCCCATGCCGCCCATTCCCTGCATGTCACCGTGGTTCATACCGGACATGTTGCTATGGTCCATCGCACCCATGTCGCCCTGCATGCCGCCGCCATGGTCCATGCCCGCCATCCCGCCCATACTGCCGTGATCCATCCCCATGTCGTCCATGGTGATTAGCGGTCGAGGATCGGTTTCTGGAACAGGAGCGCTCAGCCCTTCGGCAACCGCTAGCGTGCCACGGGCGTACCCTGTGCGGTCCATCGATTGGGCGAAGATCGTGTAAGCCTCCTCGGTTGCAGGCTCGACAATCACATCGTACGTCTCTGCCACGGCAATGCGGAATTCGTCGACGCTAACGGGGTTGACGTATTGGCCGTCGGCTGCGACTACGGTCATCTTCAACCCTGGAATGCGGACATCGAAATAGCTCATGGCCGAGCCGTTAATGAACCGCAGACGAAGCTTCTCGCCGGGCTTAAAGATACCGGTCCAGTTCCCGTCGGGTGCTTGGCCGTTCATTAAGTAGGTATAGGTGTAGCCACTTACGTCGGCGAGGTCGGTGGGGCTCATCTTCATCTGAGCCCACATCTTCCGATTTGCGATCGTTGCGGCCCAGCCGTCTTCGCTCACGTCGTTGATAAAGTCTCCGACGGTGCGCTTGTGGAAGTTGTAGTAATCGGACTGCTTCTTGAGCTTGGCTAGAACACGGGCGGGATCCTCGTCGGTCCAATCAGTCAACATCACCACGTAGTCGCGGTCATAGCTGAACGGTTCGGGATCCTTAGCATCGATGACCAATGGGCCGTAGACGCCTGCCTGCTCCTGCAGCCCCGAATGACTGTGGTACCAATAAGTTCCGTTCTGTTTAACCTGAAACTTGTATACATACATGCCATCGGGAGCAATGCCCTGGAAGCTCAATCCGGGCACCCCATCCATGTTGGCCGGCAAAATCATGCCATGCCAGTGAATCGATGTATCTTCGCTCAGCCGATTTCTGACTCGCAGCGTGACGGTATCCCCTTCACGCCAACGTAGAAGCGGCCCTGGAATAGTCCCGTTGATGGTCATCGCCGTCCGGGCCGCGCCGGTGATGTTAACCGGCGTCTCTCCAATCAGTAGATCGAACTCTGTGCCGGTTAGTACGCTGGGCTGGCCGGGGCTATTCACTGCCCAAACTGGGGCTCTCCACAAGCCAAGACCGCCAAGGAGGCCCGCGGCGGTCAAGCCTTTAACAAAGGTTCGCCTAGAGGTTTTACGTTGCATGTGTACGTTCCAATCAAGCTAAGGAGCCAAGCTGAAACCAGCCCTAAGGGTTGATGTTGCCAGCGTTAATTGATCTTAGAAGCTCGCGCGGTCTGTCTTATCAAGCGACTCGCCTTTATCGTAAAGATGGCATACCTGAGGAAGAGGCGTGATTACATTTTTGTAAGCTTAATGCGCACCAGAAAGCGTCTGCGAGCATGTTTCCGGTCACTTTAACTGGTTTTATTTAAGTCGCAGGCTTGATAAGAACCGTTTAAAAGGATGTGATCTAAACGTCACATCCCGACATAAACGAGCGGTTTTCTAGGGTTCTTTGATGCTCCTTCACCCTTTTCAGCGCGTTTTTTCAGGCTGTGCGGGCAATGTAGAAGGCGTCGATTAACCGAACAAAGGTAGGAGATTCGATAATTATCAATCTCAGCCATTGAAGATGATCGTATTTTAACTAGCCAATATAAGGTTCATCCGCTCGGTGCGGGGATGCTGGGTCGTTTTTACGAGCCAAGGTTCGAAGTAGCTAATATCGGCTTCGTCGGTTCCAACTAATGTTGCGGTGCCAACACTGTGGCAGCTACAACATTCGTAGAAGCTGCCACAGTTCAGAGAGCCGCGTGGCCACATTTGCGTAAGGTTTCGCTTCAGCAATTAGCGTGAGCGTGCTTCGCTGAAGTTGCCTTTGAGGCTACCTCTTGGGCTTGGTCCTTCTGGTCAGCCTGATAACTAGCGATCGCTACTTGGCGAGCCTGCTCCATACGAGCAAAGGTACGATCGCCACCACCTTCTGCCATTGCATAGGAAGAGCTTGCTGCGATGGCGAGCAGTACAGAAAGGGATCTGAAAAATTTCATTACTTGTTACCTCGTTCGAAGACACGGAAGACCCAGCGCAGCTCCATAAACAGAGGCTTGGGCTTGTGTCTAAGCTAACCGAGCGTTCCTGTCAGAATCCTGATTTAGACATTACGGTTTCGTCAGTAATGCAGACCAAGCAGTGAACACAAGCGAAAGCGCAGGTTGCGTGTATGGCGCCTTTTCATTCTGGCAATAATAGGTCTTGTTTCCATCCGGCAAAAAAAAGGCGCCATCTAGGCGCCGATAGGCCAAAGGAGCATGGAATGCCAAAAAGCAGAGTGTAGGGAGCAACTGCTGCGTAGACGTTAACGTTGCAAGCTGTCAGACAGATGATGCGGACATTACGATTCTGTAAGGTACTGGCCGCACGGCCTCACAGTCGGCACACTGTTATCTCAATGCAGGCGGAGTACTTTCAATGAAGCTTCTTGTTGCTGAAGATGAGCCGAAAACGGGCACCTACCTACAGCAGGGGCTCACTGAGGCGGGCTTCACTGTCGATCGGGTTCTGAATGGGACCGATGCTGCTCAGCATGCGCTTAACGAGGCTTACGACCTGCTCATCTTAGATGTAATGATGCCTGGCCTTGATGGATGGCAGGTGCTGCAGAAGGTTCGCGCTGCCGGCAACGAGGTTCCCGTGCTTTTTCTCACCGCGAGAGATGGGGTCCAGGATCGAGTCAAGGGACTGGAGCTAGGCGCAGACGATTACCTCATCAAGCCGTTTGCATTTTCCGAATTGCTAGCCAGGATCCGTACGTTGCTTCGCCGCGGCAACCATGCCCCCAACCAAACAATACTCAAGCTCCTGGACCTAGAGGTGGACCTGCTGAGGCGCCGGGTGGTGCGCTCGGGGAAACGCATAGACCTAACCGCCAAGGAATTCGCACTTCTTGAGCTATTGCTTAGGCGGCGCGGGGAAGTCCTCTCCAAATCACTTATCGCCTCCCAGGTATGGGACATGAACTTCGACAGCGATACCAACGTGATCGAGGTGGCAGTACGACGGTTGAGAGCAAAAATTGATGATGAGTTCGAGCCGAAGCTGATACAAACTGCTCGTGGAATGGGCTATCTGATCGACGTACCAGACTCTTGAAGAGCATGGTGTTCGGTAGTCGTCGATATGGTCGCTATACCTAGCGGACCATCCTCTGATTACCTGTCGCACGCTGCCCTGATGCTGCTCGGATCGAAAGTATTGGCGGCTCGGCTAATGCATATTCATGCCTAAAATCTAAGAGGCCCTATTTAGGCCTCTCTTATTTAAAGCCGCTAATCACTGGATCCAGCCTTCGACCTCATCCGCGCCGTATTCTGCCTTCCAACTCTTCAAGACCTTGTGATTACCACCTTTGGTCTCAACTACTTCACCGCTGTGAGGGTTCTTGTATGTCTTGACCTGACGGGTACGGCGCGGCGTCTGGCCTTGCTGAACCGGAGCGCGACGAGTCCCTAACTGCGGGTCGAGAATGTTGATCAAGCTAGGTAGAGCAATGTTGTACTCCCCCATCAGCGAGCGAAGCTTATCTTCAAATTCCATATCTTTTTTAAGGCTCTTGTCGTTTCTCATGGCCTCAAGTTCGGCCATTTGAGCCTTCAATTGCACTTCTAGTTTACGGTACTCTGCAAGGCGGGACATTTATCATTACCTGTAAGGTTAGTTAATAGAGCATTGATGCCCATATGGGCATCAATAAGTTCATCTCCAAGCATGGCAAGACGAAGTGTGATGCGATATTTACGCAGCTTGAAGCTGGCGTAAGAAAGATGACGGTTCGCAGGGCGATGCGCAGGGCGAAGCCCAAGCTATCAATTGATCAAGAAATCGCCATGGCTGTGGGTCTGTATCTGTACAGCGAAGACCCGTGGATTAACAGATCTATTGTTGCCAAACGCCTTCCAGTGATCCGGATCATCGCCACATCGGCGTCTTAAAGCAAGGCTTGGAGTTGGTCGTGTCTCCATCAACTCAGGCTATGTCGTGAAGCATTAATAGACAAATTAAGGGCACAACCGCCAATGTCAAACGTGAGGAGACACGCTGAAGGGGCAGCGGAAGGCTAAATATTCAAGTGGTCCGTGAAAGCAAGCTTAGAGCAGAAGCGCGGGAACTACTTCAAGAGAGGTCTGCAGCCGGGGGGAAGGTTTCTCACCATAGCGCTGCGAATCGGAAAGGAATTGGAGCCGGTCGGACGCCTTGCGCGCTGATCGTCGCAGTCGATGCCCTCAGAAGTGGTGGCAGCCGGATCTCGTGTCACATGCCTTGCTATGAGAGCTTCGCTCTGCCGTGAAAGATATCGCTAGCCGCTCCAAACACATTGTTTGGAGCGCTGAAAATTGTCAAAATATTTTGGCGAAAATTCACTGTCCGAATCCATTCTCACCATGCTGATTGTCAAAATATTACTATCTGAATGCTGACTTCAAAGCGGCCGTAGCCCCTGATTCTTGGCTCTGAAATTGTCATAATTATTTGTAAGCCACCAGAGAGAAGACGAAGAGAAGTGACCTCAGGCTTTTACCGGTAACGGGCGCTGGCTTTTCGCTGTCTTCATAGCATTGGTACGACTGGCCCTAGCTAGCCAACGCGAGGGCTTGTATAACGGCGCTTTCTGGCGACTGTAGAAGGGGGACTGTCATGGAAGAGGTGATCGAGCAGCTGCGTGAACTCAATGAGCCGGTGCCGGTTCCGTTGGAGCTGCCGGACGATGACCGTCTGGTCGAGATCGAGGAAGAGTTGCTGATCAACTTGCCCTACGGCCTGCGCGAATTCCTGCTGCTGGTCAGCGACGTCGTGTATGGCCGGCTCGAGCCGGTGACCGCCGTCGACCCGCAGTCGCATACCTATTTGCCGGAAGTGGCGGCAAATGCCTGGGATGCCGGCGTATCGCGCGATCTGCTTCCGATTTGCCAGGATGGCCCTGATTACTACGTCGTGGACCTGGAAGGTGAAGTCATGCTGTTCGATGGCGACGAGCATGAACTCACCGATGAGAGCTGGGAGACGGTCTGGCATTGGGCCCGTGACGTCTGGTTGGAAAGTTGAGCGGCTTGGCTACGGTCGTTAATGCGCCTTTACTCGACGCACGGCGCGCGCGTGCATCCGCGGGCCACCGGGTTGGGTTGCCCAGCTTATGGTGACGCTTGGCAACCTATTCATCTTTCTCTTGCTGATCACTGCGGGCGCCTGGCTCTGGCATTCCCATGGGATACGCGAGCGCGCACTGGCAGCGGTGCGACAGCATTGCAAGAAGATGGACGTCGAGCTGTTGGACGGCAACGTCGCGTTTCGTCGGCTGGGGCTGATTCACGATGCACGCGGTCAGCGCCGCTTCGCGCGGGTGTATGGCTTCGAATTCACGGTGACGGGCGAACAGCGGCACCAAGGCAGCATCATCATGTTCGGTGCCCGTCCTGGGCCGATCGAAATGGATGCGCACCCGTTTCATGCGCGGCCGGATTCGGGGCAGGTCATTCAGATGAACGACTGGCGGCGACGCGGTGATTGAGTCGTTGAGCTACAGACGACAGGCAACCATGGCTGTCTTCAAAAGCTGTTGATCCTGCGGCTCGCTGAAGATCAATTCGAGCCGCGAATCCTTTCGCCATTCGCTGACCGCGAAGACGATCGGCTCCCCCGCCAGGGCATTGGCCGAGCGCCATCCTTCTGGGCTGTGTAGCACCAACTTGGCCCGCCGCCAGCCCAGCCCGCCGAGCCATTGCGTGACGCGCTGCAGATCGAAACGTTGAGTCGGATGCCAACGCCAGCCGATGCTCCAGCCGTCACCGTTTCCCTGGCTCTGGCAGAAGGGTTGTCGCGGATCAAGCCATGCATCACCCAGAACCGCAGCGGAGGCGAGCGATGGCGCTAACGCGGCGGGTAACCCGGCTCGCTGATCGATTCCGGGCAGTTCAGCAATCGGCAGATGGCTTTGATGTGTCCAGCGCAACGGCAACGATGGCAACTGCTCAATGATGCGTTGACGATCCGCTTGATTCAGATTTTCGCTCTTGTTCAGTAATAACAACCCACACTGATGCAGCGCTTGCTGCTGGCTGGGAGGCAGTTTTTCGTTACGCGCCAGCGCTGGTGCGTCGAGTACCGCGACGCAAGGTTGCAACGCCAGTACTTCTTGCCATGGCGGCGCGCCGAGTTGCGCAAGCAGCTCGGTCGGGTGGCCAAGACCGGAGGGCTCGATCAATAGCCGATCGGGCTTGGCCTTACGTAGCAACCGATTTAGGCCGACCTGAAACGGCACGCCATTGACGCAGCACAAGCAGCCACCGGCGACTTCGGCGAGGCTAACGCCGTCTTCATCTGTGCTAAGCAGCGCAGCATCAAGGCCGATTTGACCGAACTCATTGATCAGAACCGCCCATCGCTCATTCGCCGGTTTCTGCGCCAGCAATGAACGGATCAGGCTGGTCTTGCCGGCACCAAGCGGTCCGGTGATCAGGTGGGTAGGAATATGAGTCAGCATGTCGCTATGGTGCGCATTCGGCGGATCGGATGAAAGCGATTTCGGGGGCGCATGCTAGAGTCGCGACGGTTAACCGAGAGGGCCAGGTTTGATGCGTTCTGTGTGTTTCCTATTGTTGCTGGGGGTTGCCGGGCAGGCACTGGCCGAGGGCTGTATCGTTCATAGTCAAGATGATCGAATCGAGGTGAAGCTTTGCCAGCAGAACCGCACGATTCCGGCCGAACTGTTTCGTTCCGGCTTCTGCCAGCCCGAACTCAAGAACCAGAAGGTAGAAGTAACTTTTGTCGAACAGTGCCCCGGCGGCGCCTTTGGCATTTGCCGCAACGCCCGAGTGTCGAACATGCCCTACCGGCAAGACATTCATTATTACGGCATCGCCAGCGATGCGCGCTTTCTCCAGCCGGCCTGCGAACAAACCAGCACTGGCGAGTGGGTGACCGAATAAGAGGTCTCTTTAGGCCCGAGATGTGGGGTTCCACGTGAAACCTCCGCAATTCGCTAGCTTTTCGGCTTGAGCGTCCCGCAATCCTCGCTCAACCATTTCCCGTGTGATTGCATGCGACTGTTGCCCTGCTGATTACCGACCCGGTAATCACTTTCGATGACGCTGGTTACTTCGCGCTCGCTGATTAGCCGGGTTTCGCCCTGTCCCGTGGCGTCCGGGCATTCGAAACTGAACTTCCATAGACTGTCGGTCTGCTCGGTGATTTCCTGAGTACATCCATGCTCGTCTTGAAACGGTAGCTCACGGGACTTCACCTGTGCCTCGCTCAGACACATCCGCACGCCGCCGGAAGCCAGCTCGACGCCCTGCGCAGCGAGCATGTCCTCCATCATCTTTCGCTGATCCCCTGACAGGTTATTCATCTGTTCGACCATCTCCGCCACACCCGGCATCTGCATACCGTCCACTTCGATATCCTCGCTAGAAAATTCCCACAGGCCGGGCAGCATTTCCGCAGCCTGGGTTGGCGGTACGCTGAAGAGCAATGCGGCAACGGTCAGCTGAGCGATGTAGTTCATATTGGTCTCCGAAAACGGTTTCAGCTGAGCCTAGTCGAGCTACGGAAAAAGAACGATGCGTGCCGTAAAACTCACCGCATACGATGCAGTGGCCATAGATTTGCGATGTTGAGAAGCGTTATCATTAGCGTCTCGACGGCGAAGGGCAACAACCATGGCGACCCAGGGGCTGGTCCGGCAACAACTGGTGCATCGGCTTTATGTCGATCATCAGGGCTGGCTGAACGGTTGGCTGCGCCGTCAGCTTGGCTGCAGCCAGAAGGCCGCCGACCTGGCGCAGGACACTTTCGTCCGCGTGCTGATGAAGGATCAGGCTCTGGAAGTGATCCGCGAGCCACGTGCGTACCTGCATACCATCGCCCGGGGTCTGTTGATCAATCATTGGCGACGCCGGCAAATCGAACAGGCCTACCTGGACGCGCTAGCGCTTCAGCCGGAAGCCGTAGTGCCTTCGCCGGAAGCCCAGGCGTTGGTCATCGAAACCCTGTTGCAGGTCGATGCGATGCTGACGCGGTTGCCACAGAAGGTACGCCGCGCTTTTCTGCTTTCGCAGCTCCACGGCATGACCTACGCGGCTATCGCCGCCGAGCTCGACGTGTCCGAGCGAATGATCAAGAAATACATGGCGCAGGCCATGTTGCACTGCCTGACGCTGATCGAAGGTGAAGCATGAGCCTCGATTACACTGTGTTGCAGGCCGCGGCGCAGTGGTTCGCCGTGATGCGATCGGAGGTCGTGAGCGAAGCGGACCGTCAGGCGTGGCATGACTGGCTCGCTGTTCCCGAACATGCACGGGCTTGGCAGCGGGTGGAGCAGATCAGTGGACGTTTCGAACCATTGGCTGGTGACCCCTTCAGTCCTATGGCGACTGCGTTATTGGAGCGCCGCCAGCCCAGTCGGCGTCAGGCATTGAAAACCCTTTCCGTTCTGTGTGGCGGTGGCGCTCTGGCGCTGGCTTGCGGCGCGGCGCCCTGGCGCAGTTGGGCGGCGGATCAACGCACGGCGATCGGTGAAGTACGTGATTGGCGTCTGGAGGATGGTACGCAGCTGTGGCTGAACACCGACAGCGCAGTGGATATCGCCTACGCAGATCAAATCCGAACGGTGTCGCTGTACCGAGGCGAATTGCTGGTGCAAACGCCTGGCGATCAACGCTCTTTAGTGTTGCGCACTGCCGAAGGTCGCGTGCAGGCGCGGGATGCGAGCAGATTTTCGGTGCTTCAGCGTAATGGCAGCACGCAGCTCAGCGTGTTCGGCGGAGCTGTGGAGATCCAACTGATTGAGCAGAGCCGTTCGCGCACCGTAATGCACGGCCAGCAGGTTGTCTTCAGCGACCGCCATATCGAGCCCGATCGTCCCGTTCAGGCGGGGCGCCAGGCATGGAGCAGCGGCGTGCTGCTGGCCGATAACCTGCGTTTGGACGAGTTCGTCGCTGAACTGTCACGCTACCGCCAGGGCTACCTCGGGTGTGATCCACATATTGCGGGTCTGCGTGTGGTGGGGGCCTATCCGTTAGCCGATACCGATCGGATTCTCGAAGCGCTAGCTAGCACGCTATCGCTGCGCATCGACCGGCGTTTGCCTTGGTGGGTCAGCCTCGAGCCGCTGCAACAAGAGACCGTCTGATTGCAAATGTAAAAACTTCTCATCTGCAGTTCCCCTTTTGCGATCTCGCTGGGCATAACGGCAACGATCACGATTTTGCCTTCGCAAAAAAGGATGACTCATGCGCTCCATTGCCCTGCCGCTTCGCCGTTCCAGCACGCTTACCCAGGCCGTTCGCGCCGCCATGTTTTGCTTGCCCTTGGCAGCGCTAGCCACTTCGCCTGTGGCGTTGGCGCAATCGGCCAGCCAACAGGCTGTGCGCGGTTACGACATTCCGGCCGGTCCGTTGTCCAGTGCCCTTAGTCGTTTTGCCGGTGAGGCGGGCGTCATGTTATCGGTAGACGGCCGCCTGACCGAAGGGCAGCAATCGAACGGCCTGCAAGGCCAGTACGGCGTCGAGGAAGGCTTCGCGGCGCTGCTGCAGGGCAGCGGCTTTCAGGCGATTCGTGACGAGCGCGGCACCTACTCGCTGGCGCCGCGCCCGGAGCAGGCTGGAACCGTCGAATTGAAACCGATGGTGGTCGAGGGCTTTGCGCTGGGTAACGCCTTGGGCGAAATGGAAGGCTACAACGCTACGCATAGCAGCGTGGCGACGAAAACCAGCATGCCATTGGTGCGTACCTCGCAAAGTGTTTCGGTGGTGACTCGGCAGCAAATAGCTGATCAGGGTTCGCAAACCGTTTCCGAAGCGATTCGCTATGTTCCCGGCGTGGTGACCAATCCCTACGGCGCGACAAGACGCTACGACTACGTTGCCATGCGTGGATTCAACGACGGCTCGGTGGACAACATCATTGTCGACGGCCTTAAATCCATGAGCGACGCGGGTACTTACAGCAGCCTACAGGTGGACCCTTATTTCATCGAGCGCATCGACGTTTTAAAAGGGCCATCCTCGGTTCTTTATGGACGTAGTAACCCCGGTGGCTTGGTCGCGTTGACGAGCAAGCGCCCCCAGTTCGAAGCGCGTCGCTCGGTAGAGTTTGCGGTCGGAAGTAGCGACTACAAAAGTATGGGTTTCGACTTCACCGGACCGCTTAACGACAACATCGCTTACCGCCTCGTCGGTCTCGCCAAGGACAGCGATACCCAGTTTGATCATGTCGAAGAGACCCGCTATACCTTGATGCCGAGTGTCGCGATCAACTTCAGTGACGATACTTCGCTGAATTTGTATGCCTATCTGCAGAGCGATCCGCAAAGTGGCTACCACGGAGGCTTACCGGCTTCCGGCACGCTGTACCCGCATACTAACGGCCAGCGAATTTCCGACCATTTCTTCGAAGGCGAACCAAGTCTCGATACGGCCAAACGCGACCAGCAAATGCTTGGTTATGAATTCCAGCATCGCCTGAATGATGTTTGGAGCGTGCGGCAAAACTTCCGTTACCTAGATTCCGAGCATACCCAAGAGCAGGTCTATGCTTGGGGTTACGACATTTACACACCAAGTCCAAATGAACTGTATCGTCAGTACACCGGTGCGGAGGAGGCGCTGCATTCTTGGATCATCGATAACATGGTGCAAGCCGAATTCATGACGGGCTCGGCCATGCACACATTGGTGATGGGTCTGGATTATCAGCGCATCAAGAACGTGGTGGATTGGACCTACGGTACTCCAACCACAATCGATCCCTTTGCGCCTACCTATGGCAACGACGACATTTCCTATTTCGCACCCTACGATCGGTACAGCTACTTGCGGCGCAAGAAGCAGACTGGCGCATACATGCAAGACCTGATCGAAATAGGCCGCTGGAACGTCTCACTGGGGCTTCGCAAGGACTGGTTTGAGGTTTCGGAAACTAACCGATTGGACGAATACGATTCAGCCACAGGCCTCATCAGTCGCGCCGCTGGAACCGAGAACGCCTTGGAGGACAGCAAGCTGACCGGTCGAGCGGGTGTGCTCTATCAATTCGATAACGGTATTGCTCCGTACGTCAGCTATTCCGAGTCGTTCAATCCATCGACATACAGCGACGCCGCCGGCAGCCTAATCGATCCATCGGAAGGGACGCAGTGGGAGTTGGGTCTGAAATATCAACCCTCGGGTACCGACGATCTCTATACCGCCTCGCTGTTTCACATCACCCAGGAAAACATTGCCACCAAACTAGCCAGCGAAGATTTCTACCGGGAGGTTGGGGAAGTGGAATCTCAGGGCGTCGAACTGGAAGGGCGAGTACAACTGACCGACAGCTTGCGACTCTTGGGAAGCTATACGTTCACCGACGTCGAATATACCAAGCCCTACTTCAACCTGGCCGCGGACAATGTCGTACGAAACGTGAAAGGCAACACGCCGGCGCAGACCCCCGAACACATGGCCAGTCTCTGGGTTGATTACCGTTTCCTTGAAGGTAGCCTCGTTGGTCTGGGGGCTGGCTTCGGGGTGCGTTACATGGGGGAAAGCTGGGCCGACGCGGAGAATACCGTCCACGTACCTTCCTATACTCTGTATGACGCATCGCTCAGTTACGATTTGTCTCAGGTGGGCCTGAAGGGAACCGAGGTTCGCCTGAACGCGAACAACCTGACCAACGAAAGCTACGTGGCGTCCTGCGGAAATCTCAATTATTGCTACTACGGCGCCGAGCGAAACGTGACTGCCACCATCAGTCGCGAATTCTGATCCCGAGAACCAGCCGCCGGCTCAAAAGGCCGGCGGCTTTGTGCTTTCTGAAATAACGGTAATTGACGATGCGTTACATCCTGGTTCTGCTGCACCGTTACATCGGCCTGGCGACCGCGCTGTTCCTGTTTCTCGCCGGCATCACCGGCGCGATTCTGGCCTTTCATCACGAGCTGGACGAGTGGCTCAACCCCGAGTTCTACCACACCTCCAGTGAAGGCCCGGTGCTGGCACCGGGGACGCTGGTCGAGCGCGTCCAGCAGGCCAATCCGCGGATGCAGGTCTGGTACATGGAATTTCCGGACGAGCCGGGTCACGCCGCGCTGATGGCGCTGGTGCCGCGCAACGATCCAGCAACCGGCAAGCCTTTCGATGAAAAGCCTGTCGTGCAATATCTCGACGCGGTTACCGGCGAGGCTGTTGGCACGCGCTACTGGGGCGAGTGCTGCTTCTCCCGCGAAAACTTCATTCCGTTCATGCTGGAGTTCCACTACAACCTGTCGCTGCCCGGCAATTGGGGACTTTGGTTGATGGGCATCGTCGCAATCTTCTGGACGCTCGACTGCGTCTTCTCGTTATTGCTGACATTTCCTCGTGGACGACCGTTTTTCGGCAAATGGCGGACGGCCTGGAAGATCAAGCGCCAGCGGCTCAACCACGATGTGCATCGTGCCAGCGGCCTCTGGTTATGGTTATTGCTCACTCCCGTAGCTGTCAGCAGCATTGCGATGAATCTGCCAGAGCAGGTTTTCAAGCCGGTGGTGTCGCTGTTTTCGCCAGTCGAACCGAGTGTTTACGAGGCGCGCGGCAGGCTACCCAAGGACCAACTGGGCGTGACCCAGTACGACTTTCACCAAGCCTACGATTACGCCATGCAGCACGCCGCCGACTTGGGCCTGAGCGAGTCCATCGGCGAGCTGTATTACAGCTTCGAGTACAACTTCTACGGCGCCGGTTTCGGTGACCACGACAGCAACCAGGGTAACGCCTGGCTGTTCTTTCATGGCAGTGACGGCACGCAATTGCTGGGGCAGGAAATACCGGGGCAGGGCACGTTAGGTGAGCAGTTCCACATGCTGCAGCCGGCGATCCATGGCGGCCGGATTCTTGGTATGCCGGGGCGGATCCTGATCGCCTTTCTTGGCGTGGCGATTGCCGTGCTGTCGGTGACCGGCGTGGTGATCTGGTGGCGCAAGTTACGGGCACGGCGGAGCGCGGCCGTCAGGCGAGACGCGCTGTTGGAAGCGAGTTGATCGAGGGGCAGGGGAGAACGGGAAAAAGGCTGCGGCGGCCGGAAAACCGGCCGCTGTTCAGCGTGAAGCGTCCGCTTGCGCGGCGCAGCTCCAGAGTTCCAGCGCGGGCTGGTCTGCTTTTGGCGGACCGAGCCATTCGCTCATTGCGTGACAACGCTGGTCGAAACACAGTTGGTAATCCCCTGCTTCGGGGGTTCGCCCCACAAGCAGCGGTTGCAACGGCGGGATCTGGCGCTGGTAGTGCCAGGTACCGTCACGCAGTTCGGCGTCATCCGGGATTTCCATCCCGGCACCGGAACCCTTGACCCGCGCTTCGCCAAGGAGCAGCCCCTCTGGCGTCACGCGATAATCCTCTTCCCAGCGAATCTTCTCGATGGTGTGGGTCCAGGCCAGGGTGAAGTCGGCTGTAGGCACCTGCGCCCACACCACCCCGGCCAGCCCCAGGCAGAGACCGATCATGCTAGTGCCGGCCCGGCACGACGTGCCCGCACGATGTGCTGTGCCAGCAATAGGGCGCCGATGCCGAAGCCAATCTCATCGGTCACTGGCATGGCCATGATCAGCGCCACACCCGCGGCAAATCCGAGCACGCGCTCCCACCAGGCCAACGGGCGGTTCAGATAACCGATCGAGGCGATGCCCCACAGGCCGATGGCGAACGCGGCCTTGACCAGCATGTACGCAGTCATCCACAAGCTGTCGCCCTGCAGCATCAGCGCCGGGTTGTAGACCGCCATGAACGGCACCACGAATCCTGCTATGGCGATCCGCACGGCCCACATGCTGATCTTCAGGCCGGTCTCCTTGGCAATCGGCGCGGCGGCGAAGCAAGCCAGGGCCACGGGTGGCGTGAGATCGGCGAGGATGCCGAAGTAGAAGACGAACATGTGTGAAACGATCAGCGGCACGCCAAGGTCGAGTAGGGCGGGCGCGGCGATCGAGCTGGTGATGATGTAATTGGGGATGGTCGGGATGCCCATGCCAAGCACCAGGCACGTCAGCATCGTCAGAATCAGGGACAGGAACAGATTGTCCTGCCCAACCGCCAGGATGTAGCCGGCAAAGGTCGAGGCCACACCGGTCAGTGAAACCACGCCGATGATTACACCAACCAAGGCACAGGCGATGCCCACCGGTACGGCGTGGCGGGCGCCTTCGACCAGCGCATGCAAGCACACCAGCAGCGTCTCGCGGCCGCCCTTGATGAACCAGCAGACCGCCACCAGTGCCGCGATGACACCGAATATCACGCCGATGCCTAGCTGGAAGAAACCTGCGCAGAGCAGCCCCAGGGCGATCCAGAAGGCGATTCGCAAGCCGAACGAGGAGACCTTCAGAATAATCGCCGAGCCCAGGATCACGATGGCGGTCAGCGACAGGCCGATGATGCCGGCGAACATCGGTGTGCGCCCGGAGAACAGCAGCCAGACCAGCACCACCAGCGGAATCAGCAGGTACCAGCGCTCTTTTACGGCTGCCATGGCGCTTGGGCACTGATCCTTCGGAAGGCCGCGCAGATTGGCGCGCTTGGCTTCCAAGTGAACCATCCAGAACGTCGAGCCGAAGTACAGCAGCGCCGGAATTAGGGCGGCCTTGGCCACCTCGACGAAGGGCACGTTGATCGTCTCGGCCATGATGAAGGCCACGGCGCCCATCACGGGCGGCATCATCTGGCTGCCCATGCTTGCCGTCGCCTCGACGCCACCGGCAAATGCGGCGCGGTAACCAAAGCGCTTCATCAGCGGGATGGTGAACTGGCCGGTGGTGACCACGTTGGCCACGCCCGAGCCGGTGATGGTGCCCATCAAGGCTGACGACACCACCGATACCTTCGCCGGGCCGCCGAGCTTGTGGCCGAACAGGCCCATGGCGAAATCGGTGAACAGCTTGATCATGCCTGCCTGTTCAAGGAAGGCACCGAACAGGATGAACAGGAAGATGTAGGTGGCGGACACGTAGGTTGGGGTGCCGTACAGGCCTTCGGTGCCGAACGCCAGCTGATTGACCAACTGGTCGAAGCCATAGCCGCGGTGCGCCAGATCGCCGGGCAGGTACTCACCCAGCAGACCATAGGCGAGGAACGTCGCGCAGATGATCGGCAGTGCGATGCCCATCACACGGCGCGCGGCCTCGAAGACCATGACGATGAGCACCACCCCAACGACGAAGTCGGCCGTGGTCAGATCCCCGGAACGCTGGATCAGATCGCCTTCGAAATACCACTGGTAAAACGCCGTACCCATGCCGACCAGCGCGAGCACCCACGCCAGGGGCTGCCAGGGGCGGCCGTTGCCTTTTGCCGGAAAGCTCAGATACACGATCATCAGCAGAAAGCCGACATGCCCCGCCCGCAATACCTGACTCGATACCGGATGAAACGCCGCCATGATGATCTGGTAAATGGAAAACAGCAGGGCGACATAGAACAGCGCCTTGGGCCACTCGGCAGGGCTGCCGCCCAGGCCTTGTTCTTGTTGTAATTCGCTCATGAAATGCCTCGAGCTGATAAAGCGTGGTCGCGTAGAGCCGCTAATAAAACCTGCCGTGAACGCACGCTGGTTTTACTAGCACCTCTGCAAACGGTCGGTTTGGGATTGTTCCGGCCGCGAGCGCGGAATGCGCTCGCCGCCGTGAGTCGGAGCGGCGATTGCCGCTCCTGGCGTACTCAGAGTGCGCCGACTTCCTTGTAGTAACGCTCGGCACCCGGATGTAGCGGGATCGGCAACGACTTGGTAGCGTTTTCCAGCTTGATGTCCTTAGCGGCCGAGTGAGCCTTGCTCAGCTGATCGAGGTTTTCGAACAGCAGCTTGGTCATCTGGTAGGCCACGTCATCGGGCACATCTTCATGGGTAACCAGAATGTTGGTGATTGCAACTGTCGGCACGTCGGCATCCTGGCCGTCGTAGGTGCCGGCAGGGATGTTGGCTGACTGGTAGGCCGGGTTGTTGATTTTGGCGACCACGTCTGCCGGGACTTCCACGTAGTTCAGCGGCATGGTCGATGACAGGTCACGGATCGCAGCCATGCCCAGGCCGGCGGACTGCAGGGTGGCGTCGAGCTGGCGGTTCTTGATCAGTTCAACGGACTCGGCGAACGGTAGGTACTCGACCTTGCCCATGTCTTCATAGCTCAGACCGGCGGCCTTGAGAATGGCGCGTGCATTGAGCTCGGTACCGGACTTGGGCGCGCCGACGGACAGCGATTTGCCCTTGAGGTCGGCCAGCGTCTTGATTCCGGACTCTTTGCTGGCGACGATCTGGATGTAGTTCGGGTAGCTGCCGCCGATGGCGCGCAGCTTCTTCAGCGGAGCCTTGAAGCCGGCGTCTTCGACACCATTCCAGCCGTCTGCCACGGAATCACCGAGCGCGAGGCCCAGCTCACCGCGACCTGCTTGCAGCAGGTTCAGGTTTTCGACCGAAGCCTTGGTGGCCTGTACGGAAGTTTTCGAGCCTTCGATGCCTTTGCTGTACAGCTGGGAGATGGCTACGCCGATCGGGTAGTAAACACCGCTGGTGCCGCCAGTGAGGATATTGATGAAGGTTGGCGCGGCAACTGCGGCGGTGCTGGCGGTGAACGCCGCTGCGGCAGCCAGCAGGGTGAAGTGTTTGGTCAATCTCATTGTGTTTCTCCGTTTCTTTGTTATTGGTTTTTTGCAGAACTGACGATAGACGATCAGCAGCAGCCTTAGCACTGCAAGCGGACAAGAAAGAGCGGAGGCACACGTATATAGGCTTTCGAGCGGAGAAAGCGAGCGCGCTGTGCGGCTTTTCTTGTCTTTGATCGCATCGGGCAATAATTACATAGCACGAGCCGTGCCAGCACTAGGCGAGTGCTCTGGCGCATGCTGTCAGAACATTGCTCCGTGATGTGTGGGCAAAAAGCTGCCTATTCTTGCGAGCCGATAGGCGGTTTTTCGCCTACGTCATTTTTGGCTCACCGGAAACCCTGCTCGTATCTTGGCGTCGCAATTGGAAGAATTTTCCAGGCGAGGCACATCATGGTTAGCGAAATCAGCGCGAAGGACTTGGGTATCGAAATCGAGAAGGGCGAAGGCGAGCTATTCAAATGGTTCATCGCCAGCTTCCTGTTCGGCAAACGCATCCAGCAGGACATCGCTGCCGAGGCCTATCGGGTCATCGTCGACAAGCACAAGCGCGACACGCCGAGAAAACTCTGCAACTGCAGCTGGCAGGCACTGGTGGACATGCTCGGCGAAGGTCATTACGTGCGTTACGACGAATCGACTGCCGAACGCCTGCGGAAGTTGTGCACCAAGCTCAACGACGAATATGGCGGCAAGCTCGGTGGCATCCACGAGCAGAGCGAGAACCGTAAGGATCTGGAGAAGCGCTTGGCCGAGTTCGAAGGCGTCGGGCCGAAGACGGTGGAAATCTTCATGCGCGAGGCGGCGAAGGTCTGGTATTGAGCGAGATCTCATAAAGCTCAAGATTCGCAGGGTCGCTGAGCACCGTGATACCTATCGACTCCGTCAGCATGGGTTTCGCGAGTTCAACTACATCCTGCAAACACCCTGCATCTCGACCGGCGCGCTTGCGCCACACGCCGATCCGGCTAAAGTGGCCGCCAGCTCCCTACCGAAGCCCGACCCATGCGCGTTGTATTTGTTGCGTTCAGCCTGTTCCTGCCGTTGCTGGCCTCTGCCGGCCCGGCGCCTTATTACCAGTGGCAGAGCAAGGCCGACGGCACCGTCATTTGTCGGCAAACGCCGCCCGGGCATGGCTGGGAGCTGCTCAATGGCCAGCCATTCCGCGACCTCAATTGCACCCAACCCGCCACGCGTGTCGAGCGTCCCAGCGCGGTGCCGGGTTTTCGCCCGCAACCAGGGCGCTGAGCCCAGGCTTCGCGCCGCGGCTCTGCTGGCTTGTAACGATCATGTTCGAGCTGTCCGGTTACTTCGGCTTGTTTCTCGCGGCCCTTGCCGCTGCCACGCTCCTGCCGGCGCAATCCGAAGCCGTGTTGGTCGGGCTGCTGCTGAGCGAGTCGTTTTCGCCATGGATGCTGCTGGGCGTCGCCACGTTCGGCAACGTCCTGGGTTCGCTGGCCAACTGGCTGATCGGCCGCTACATCGAACGTCTGCGCGGCAAGCGCTGGTTCCCGGTGAACGAACAACAACTCGACAAGGCCCAGCGCGCCTATCACCGCTACGGCCGTTGGTCGCTATTGCTGAGCTGGGTGCCAATCATCGGTGATCCACTGACGGTGGTCGCCGGAACCCTGCGTGAGCCGCTCTGGAGTTTCCTGCTGCTGGTGACGCTGGCCAAGGGAAGCCGTTATCTGCTGCTCGCCGGCATTACCCTGGGCTGGCTCTAAGGGCGCTGCAGAGCCGTCATTAACCTCAGCGTAACGAAACGTTACTCAGCTTGATTGATGACACTTCGGTCATCTCCCTACTGTGCTCCACAAAGCGGAAACCTGTGGAGTCAGCATGACAACAACAATATCCCCACCGCCGCAGTGGTCGCGTCGTCGCGCTGAAAAAGCCCGGCGGATCGATCAGGTGCGCACTCTTGCCGACGGCGTGGTGTTGCCGAGCGACAAGATCGTCGCGGCGCTCGAGGCGCTGATCGCGCCAGGCGATCGGGTGGTGCTTGAGGGCAACAACCAGAAGCAGGCGGACTTCCTTTCCCGCTCGCTGGCTCAGGTCGACCCCGGCAAGCTGCATGACCTACACATGATCATGCCCAGCGTCAGCCGCGCCGAGCATCTGGATCTCTTTGAACGGCAGATCGCGCGCAAGCTGGACTTTTCCTTTGCCGGTCCGCAGAGCCTGCGCATCAGCCAGCTGCTCGAAGATGGCCTGCTGGAAGTCGGCGCCATCCACACCTACATCGAACTCTATTCGCGCCTCTTGGTGGACCTGATCCCCAACGTCGCGCTGGTGGCCGGTTTCCAGGCCGACCGCCACGGCAACATCTACACCGGCCCCAGCACCGAAGACACCCCGGCGCTGGTCGAGCCCACGGCCTTCTCCGATGGCATTGTCATCTTCCAGGTCAACGAGATCGTCGACGAGTTGCCGCGGGTGGACATCCCCGCCAGCTGGGTCGATTTCGTCGTGGTCGCCGACAAGCCGTTCTACATCGAGCCGCTGTTTACCCGCGACCCGCGCCACATCAAGCCAGTGCACGTGCTGATGGCGATGATGGCGATCCGCGGCATCTACGAAAAACACAACGTGCAGTCGCTGAACCACGGCATCGGTTTCAACACCGCCGCCATCGAGCTGATCCTGCCGACCTACGGCGAATCCCTCGGCCTGAAAGGCAAGATATGCCGCAACTGGACGCTCAACCCGCACCCGACACTGATCCCAGCGATCGAGACCGGCTGGGTCGAGAGCGTGCACTGCTTCGGCACCGAACTGGGCATGGAGAACTACATCGCCCATCGCCCGGACGTGTTCTTCACCGGCCGCGACGGCTCGATGCGCTCCAACCGCATGATGTGCCAGCTGGCCGGGCAGTACGCGGTGGACCTGTTCATCGGCGCCACCTTGCAAGTTGATGGCGACGGCCATTCGTCCACCGTTACCCGTGGGCGGCTGGCCGGCTTCGGCGGCGCACCGAACATGGGCCACGACCCGCGCGGCCGTCGCCATCCGACGCCGGCCTGGCTGGACATGGCCATGCCCGGTGGCGAAGCCCCGGTGACCCTGCTCGAGCGCGGCAAGAAGCTCGTGGTGCAGATGGTCGAGACCTTCCAGGAAGGCGGCAAACCCACCTTTGTCGAGCAGCTCGATGCGGTGGAGGTGGCGAGGAAGAGCGGCATGCCGCTGGCGCCGATCATGATCTACGGCGACGACGTCACCCACCTGCTCACCGAGGAAGGCATCGCCTACCTGTACAAGGCGCGTTCGCTGGAAGAACGTCAGGCGATGATCGCCGCGGTGGCCGGCGTCACCAGCATCGGCCTGCGCCACAACCCGAAAGACACCGAGCGCATGCGCCGCGAAGGGCTGATCGCGCTGCCGGAAGACCTCGGTATCCGCCGCAACGACGCTAGCCGTGAGCTGCTGGCGGCCAAGAGCATCGCCGAGCTGGTCGACTGGTCCGGCGGCCTCTACAACCCGCCTGCCAAATTCAGGAGCTGGTGATGAGCGCTCTTATTGCAAGACAGCTGCAGCCGTCACTGGCCGAGCGCTTGGCGGACTTGGCGGTGCAGGTGCTGATCGACGAGGCGGATCTTTCGCCAAAGCCGGGGCTGGTGGATAAGCGCGGCAACGGCGCGCACAGTGATCTGCACCTAGGCCTGATGCACGCTTCGGCGCGTGCGCTGTGGCCGACCTTCAAGACCATGGCCGAGGCGGCGCAATCAATCGGCGAAGTGGGCCAGCCGCTGCGCGAAGCGCTCGGCCAACTGGGCCGCGACGGCGAAACGGAGATGCTGCGCGCCACCGATGGCGTGAATACCCATCGCGGCGCGATCTGGGCGCTGGGGCTGCTCACGGCAGCGGCGGCGCTCAATGCCGACTCACCCGAGACTCGACGTATCGCCGATACCGCAGCGGCATTGGCACGGCTGAGCGATCCCGCCGCACCGGCCAATCCCGACAGCCACGGCGCGCGGGTCTGCCGCACCTATGGCGTACTCGGCGCTCGCGAACAGGCGCAGCACAGCTTTCCCGCCGTTGTCGACCAGGGCTTGCCACAACTCGTGGCCAGCCGTCGCGATGGCGTTGGCGAGCAGAACGCCCGGCTCGATGCGCTGCTGGCGATCATGTCCGGGCTCACCGACACCTGTGTACTGCACCGCGCTGGCCTAGACGGCCTGACCCGCATGCAAGCCGGCGCCCGCGCCGTGCTCGCCGCCGGTGGTTGCGCCAGCCTCGCCGGTCGCCGTCAGCTGCGTGAACTGGACCGCGACATGCTCGCGTTGAATGCCTCGCCAGGCGGCGCCGCCGACCTGCTCGCCGCCACCTTATTCCTCGACCGCCTGATGCCTGCCGCGTCGGCGCCGATTGGGAGCAACTGATCATGGAAACCCTGTCTTTCGAATTTCCCGCCGGGCAACCCGCCCGCGGCAAGGCCCTGGTCGGCGTGGTCGGCTCGGGCGATCTGGAAGTGCTGCTCGAACCCGGCCAGGCCGGCAAGCTGGCGATCCAGGTGGTCACCTCGGTCAACGGCGCCGAGCAGCGCTGGCAGCAACTGTTCGAGCGGATGTTTCGCGAGCAGAACCTGCCGGCACTGAACATCGATATTCACGATTTTGGGGCCACACCCGGCGTAGTCCGTCTGCGTCTGGAGCAGGGCTTGGAGGAGGTCGGCCATGACTGATTCGTCTGCTAACAATGTGGCCCGTTTACTCAAGTCGCGCAGCTTCGTCGAGCTCGGCGCCCGCCAGCGGGCTCGCGCACTGCTGGATGAAGGCAGCTTCCGCGAACTGCTCGATCCGTTCGATCGCGTCACCTCGCCGTGGCTGCCGAAGCAGGGCATCGTTACTCAGGCCGACGATGGCGTAGTGGTCGCCAAGGGCACCATCGACGGCCAGCCGGCCGTAATCGCCGCCATCGAAGGCGCCTTCCAGGGCGGCAGCATGGGCGAAGTCGGTGGTGCGAAGATCGCCGGCGCGCTGGAATTGGCCGCGGAGGACAACCGCAAGGGCACTCCGACCCGCGCCGTACTGTTGCTGGAAACCGGCGGCGTGCGTCTGCAGGAAGCCAACCTGGGCCTGGCCGCCATCGCCGAGATCCAGGCGGCCATCGTCGAGCTGCGCGAGCACCAGCCGGTGATCGGCGTGGTCGCCGGTTCGGTCGGCTGCTTCGGCGGCATGTCCATTGCCGCCGGACTGTGCAGCTACCTCGTCGTCACCCGTGAAGCGCGCGTCGGCCTCAACGGCCCGCAGGTGATCGAGCAGGAAGCCGGTCTCGATGAGTATGACTCGCGCGACCGGCCCTTCATCTGGAGCCTGACTGGCGGCGAGCAGAGGTTTGCCAGCGGTCTGGTGGACGCTTATGTGGCCGATGACACCGATGCCATCCGCGAGCAGCTGCACGAATTGTTTGCTCTGGGCAAGCCTGCGCAACCACGTAGTCGCCGCCACGCCTGGTTTCTGCAACGCCTGACCGACGCCGATACCCGCGAACAGCTCGATGCTGCCGCGGTGCGTGCCCTCTATGAAGGAGATGCCCAATGAGCCGCGGGTTGAACTGGTTGCAAGCCTTGGCCGGCGGCCAAGTCCTCGCGGGGTATCCGGCGTCGGTAAAGGTCGTCGACGGAACGCTGACCGATCGCGCTGCGCGCTATATCGCCGTGGTGCCGGACGCCGAGAATCCCTTCCCTCGTGCCCGCAATGGCGAGGTTGGCCTGCTAGAAGGTTGGGGCCTGGGCAAGGCCGTGGATGAAGTCATCGAAGCTGACCATGAGAAAACCGAAAAGCGCGTACTCATCGCCGTGGTCGACGTGCCGAGCCAGGCCTACGGGCGCCGCGAAGAAGCCCTGGGCATTCACCAGGCGCTGGCCGGGGCGGTGGACGGTTATGCCCGGGCACGGCTGGCCGGGCACCCGGTGATTGCCCTGCTGGTCGGCAAGGCCATGTCCGGTGCCTTTCTCGCCCACGGCTACCAGGCCCAGCGGATCATCGCCCTGCGCGACCCGGGTGTGATGGTGCACGCCATGGGCAAGGCCGCGGCTGCGCGCATCACCCTGCGCAGCGTCGAGGAACTGGAGGCGCTGGCCGAATCGGTGCCGCCGATGGCCTACGACATCGACAACTACGCCACCCTCGGCCTGCTTTGGGAAACCCTTTCGGTGAACGACATCGAGCAGCCGGCCGGCGGCGACCTGCAGCGCGTGCGTGATTGCTTGTTGAAGGCCGTTGAGGACATCGGCGACAGCACGGACTTACGCGGTCGCCTCGGCGCGCCGAACCGCGAGGCATCATTAAGGGTGCGGGAGCTGCTGCGCGAGCAGTGGTAGGCATTGCGCAGGGTGGTTAAGCGCTCTGTGCCGCTTCATTTGTTCAGCAACTCGACAATTATGATTATGAGGAAGCCGCGGATGCGTGAGGTTCCACTTGCTCATGACCTGCTGTGGGGCATGACCCCAGCCCATCTCGCGGCCGACGCACCCGCTTGGGCGCGTCAGGTGCTTATCGCCGGGCAGCCGGTGGTGGTGCGCCGGGCCATGGTGGCGAGCGGTCAGATAGCGGTGGGTCTGCGTGGCGCCAGCCGCGACCAGCGTTTCGCTGCGGTGGTTTCGGCGAGCACTGTCGTGCGTTGCATGCGCCCCGAACAGCTCGTCGAGTCAGTGCCACTCGGCGGCCAGCCGGCACTGTGTGCGTTGGCGTTGCTGAAGCCCGCTCTAGACGGCCTGGGGCTACGTTGGGGCGTGACCGGTTCGGTCGGTTACCAACTGGCTACGGGACTTACGGTTGTCCATTCGCAAAGCGACCTCGATCTGCTGCTTCGCACACCGACCGAGCTGTCGCGCCCTGCGGCGCGGGAACTGCTGGGTCTTCTGGAGAGCAGCCCCTGCCGCGTGGACCTGCAACTAGAAACGCCGTCCGGCGCCATCGCCCTGCGTGAGTGGGCCGGTAACTCGACCCGCGTTTTGCTCAAGTGCCCCACTGGTGCGCGGCTGATCGAAAATCCATGGCAGCAGCAGGCGCAGGTCGCATGAGCAGCCTGTTCGCCTTTCCCGGACAGGGTGCGCAGAAACCCGGCATGCTGCATCGCCTTCCGCAGGAGCCGGACGTGCGGGAATGCCTTGAGCAGGCAAGTGAGGCCCTGGGCGAAGAAGCGCTGGATCTGGACAGCGAAAAGGCGCTGGGCACCACCCGCGCCGTGCAGCTCTGTCTGCTGATCGCTGGCGTCGCCGGTGCGCGGCTGTTGATGCGCGGTGGGTCGCCGGACTATGTGGCAGGGCTGTCCATCGGCGCCTACGCCGCGGCGGTGGTTGCCGGTTCGCTCGATTATCGCGACGCCGTGCGGCTGGTCGCGCTGCGCGGCGAGCTGATGCAGAACGCTTACCCGACGGAATTCGGCATGACTGCGGTGATCGGTCTGGATCTGGGTTCGGTCGAACGGCTGCTGGCCGAGGTGCATAGCGAGCAGTCGCCCGTGCATCTGGCCAATATCAACGCCGACAATCAGATCGTCGTCGCCGGTGCGGACGCGGCCATGGCGGCGGTCGCTCAGCGTGCGAAGGCGTTGGGCGCGTCGTGCGCCAAGCGGCTTGCCGTGAGCGTGCCGTCCCACAGTGCTTTGCTGAACACCCCGGCCGCGCAATTGGCCGAGGCCTTCGCCCGCGTCGAGCTGCGCGCACCACGTATCCGCTACCTGAGCAGCACCACAGCACGACCCATCGCTGATGCCGAGCGTCTGCGCGATGACCTCGCCTTCAACATGTGCCGCGTCGTCGACTGGCACGGCACCCTGCGCACCGCCTACGAACGCGGCGTGCGGTTGCATATCGAACTGCCGCCGGGCTCTGTGCTCACCGGTCTGGCGCGGCGGGTTTTCGATCAGGGCACGCTGGTCGCATTCGATGGCGCCCGGCTGGACACTCTTGACGCCTTGCTGCGTCAGGAAGCCGATCGAGCCGAGTAGCGATACGAAAGCATATCTTCATTCCCAATCGCACCGACACCGAGTCTTGAAGTAGCTGCCTACCGGGCCGCGCGCCCCGAATGCCCGCGTTTCTGACGGTAGAGGTTGTTCAGCCGTCCTCGCTCTAACCGCGGTGCCCCATTGGTCTACAGACGCTCCTGCAGGGAACAGATCTGACGAACCGGCCTGCTCGATGATGCCGGCGGATCTGACGCTATTGCTCAGGGATTGGCCTCAGCTCAATCGCAGAATAAAAAAACGGGCTTCCGAGGAAGCCCGCTATATGGCCGATGGGCCGAGGCCGACATCTTGCTCTAGAGCGCTTCGCCCATGACGTAATCAGGCAGAACGGTCGCGATCTGTGGGAATAGGCACAGCACGATGATCGCCAGCACCATGACCAGTGCGTATGGGAGGGCGCCCCAGAGGATTTCCCGCGTCGGCACCTGGGGTGCGATGCATGCTTCGTCCTCTCGACGAAGCCTACTAGGCTCGCATGGGCGCGGTGCGTCGGGACGAGGCAGACGACACGTGCGGGATTGATGACAAACAGGTTCAGGCCCAGTGGTGGCGTAATCAGGCCGATCTCCATGTTGATGGTCAGCACCACCGCGAACCAGTAGGGATCGAAGCCGGCCTGCACGACGATAGGGAAGAGCAAAGGTGCGGACATCACGATGACGGCCACCGGCGGGAGGAACATCCCGGCCACCAGCAGGAACACGTTGATCACGCCCATCAGGACCCAGCGGTTGACCTCCAGGCTGGCAATCGTCTCGGCCAGCGACTGGGTGATGTAGAGCGACGACAGCGCGAAGGCAAACAGCTCGGCGGAAGCCAGGATCATCATGATCATGACGCTTTCACGCATGCCGGAGCTGAAGATGTTGCGGAAGGTGCCCAGCTTGAACAGTCGGTAAGCCAGCACCACCACCACCAGTGTGAGCATGGCGCCGGCGCCTGCTGCTTCGGAAGGCGTGGCCACACCGCCGTAAAGCACGTAAAGCACGCCGATGATGACCAGGATCAGCGGGAATATCCGAGGCAGCGCTGACAGCTTGTCGCGCAAGCTGTAGTACACACCTTCGGTACCGAAGCGGAAGCCCTTGCGGCGGGCATCGATCATCGCCCAGCACATGAACATGGCGGTCAGCATCAGGCCCGGTAATACCCCGGCGAGAAAAAGCCGGCCGATGGATGTTTCCGTGGCGATGCCGTAGATGATCATCGTCACCGACGGCGGCAGCAGGATGCCGAGCGTGCCGCCTGCGGCAATCGACCCGGTCGCCACCGAAGAAGGGTAGCCGCGGTTGATCATCTCAGGAATGCCCAGCTTGCCGATCGCGGCGCAAGTGGCCGGGCTCGAGCCGGTCATGCCGGAAAACACCGCGCAGGCGCCGATGTTGGACAACACCAGGCCACCTGGAACCTTGTACATCCAGCGGTCCAGCGCGCGATAAAGGTCGGCACCGGCGGGAGTGCCGGCCACGATGGCGCCCATCAGTACGAACATCGGAATCGAGACGAACGCCAGATTGCCGATGCCAGCGAACATGGTTTCCGCCACAACGCCGATCACATCGGGCCCCATTGCCATGAATAGACCGCCCATGGCCGCCAGGCCGAGGGCAAAGGCGATCGGCATGCCGGTGGCCAGAAACAGAAGCAAGGCACAAATCAAAAGCGTACCTGCAAGGGTCGGAGTCATGGTGCTTCTCCCAGATTCTGGCGGCTGTGTCCGATGATTTCGTCTTTGGCGGCTGAGTCGCTTTGCTGCTCTGAGATGGCCAGTGCCGGGCAGATCAGTTTCATCATCTCTACCACGTATTGCAGGCACAGCAGGCCGAAGCCCACCAGCATGGGCGTTGCAGGAATCCACAGCGGTATGGCGGCGGTGGTCGGCGTGGTCCAGCCACCTTCCCAGGCCTCGTGGACATAGATGACGCTCGCCACGGTCATCAGCACGCAGAACGCCAGGCCCAGCACAGCACCGAGCAGCTGCATGCGGCGTCGGTTTGGCGCGGACATCATCAACTCTACGACGTCGACGCCGACGTGGCCCTTCTTCATCAGCACATAGGGCGCACCAATGAATATCGCTGCGGTGGCAGCAAATACCACGACCTCGGTCTGCCAGACGGTGGGCGCCCTGAACAGGTAGCGCATCAGGATCATCTGGCACATCACAACCATGGCGATGATCAACAGCAGCACGGAGCTGACCCCACCGAGACGCGACAGCGCCTCGATGGAGCGAATAAATCGTCTGGACATGGGGACTCCTTTAAACCCGAGCCATAAAGCAGAAGCGCGGAGCGAGCTCGAACACAGCGAAGGCCGCTGAAGAAGCGGCCATGTGGGGCATCACTGCACGGCGAGTGCCTTGTCCAGAAGGTCTTGGCCGCCTTTGACTTTCTCGGCGAAGTACTTGTAGGAAGAGTCGCGAGCTACCTGCATCCAGGCGTCGTGTTCTTCTTTGCTCAGGCTCACCACTTTGACGCCCGCCTTGGAGAACGTTTCGTACATTCGCTGTTCGCCCTTAGGACCTTCCTCGGCGAAGTAGGCTTCGGCCTTGCTTGCTGCGGCGAGCATGGCTTCCTTTTGCTCCGGAGTGAACTTGTCGAAGGTGCGCTTGGAGATGAGGACGGGTTCATACATGAACCACAGGGCGTTTTCACCCGGCGCGGTCAGGCATTTCACCTGTTCATACAGGCGGTACGAGACGAAGCTGTCGTTCGATGTGTTAGCGGCGTCCAGTACGCCGGTCTGCATGCCGCTGTAGATCTCGGAGGACGGCATCGACGATATCGAGGCACCGGCGGCGGCGAGCATGTTTTCGAAGGCCGGCCCGGCGGCGCGGATGACCTGGCCCTTGATGGTATCGGGCGAAGTAATGCAGCTTTCCTTGGAGGCGAACCCGCCGGCCAGCCAGGCATCGGCAAGGATGATCGCGCCGTTCTTCTCGGCAATCGCGTGTATTTCCTTGATGAAGTCGGACTCGTTCAGACGCTGGGCGTGGTCATAGTTCTTCACCAGCCCGGGCATCAGCGTGGCGGAGAATTGCGGTACACGGCCGGACGCGTAATCCAGCGGCAGGGCCGTCATGTCGAGCTGTCCCCGGGTCAGGGCGCCCCATTGCTCAGTGGCCTTGTACAAGGACGACGCAGGATAGATCTGAACCTTCAGACCGACATTGGCGGCGGCAACTTCGCGGGCGATGATCTGCACCATTTCGTCGCGGGGGTCGCCCTGGTTGCCGGGAAACTGGTGGGACGCGCGCAGTACGGTTTCGGCGAAACTGGGAATGCTGGCAACCAGCATTGCAGCTACAACCGACGTACGGAGTAGGGCTTTCATTGGAATTCTCCTAGATTGACACTTCAGAACCGCGCGAAGCGGCTCATAGTTATTTTTATTACGTCACAGGAATTTCTTCTTGTTATCCGAGCTTCCTTGCTCGGGTGAAATGCAGGCTAGCGTGCACGGGGAGGTGGATCAATTAAGACCTCCCTAGCATCGTTACGACTAAGTTAATGATTGCTGGGAGGCTCCGGCAGAGCCGACGATCTGGACCGATACATGCGGCATTCCGCAACCAGCGCGAGGAGGTTGGGATCGCGCTCCTTGGCCTTCAGAAACACCACGCCGATCTGCTGCTGCAAGCGGTATTTGCTTTGCAAGGGAATCAGACGGATGCGGTTTTCGTACACCGCCGCGACGCGCCCGGGAAGCAGGGCGTAGCCGACGCCGGAGCTGACCATGCTGAGCAGGGTGAAAATGTCGTTGACCTGCATGCCCACATTCGGCTTGAAGCCTGCCTGATCGAATACCCGAGCACTGTCGCGATGGGTGGCGAAACCCTGAGTAAGGGTGATGAAAGTGGCGTCTCGCAGCTCGCCCAGATCAACCTCCGCTTGCTCGGCAAAGGGAGAATCGGCGGGTACAGCAAGAAAGATGTCATCGGCGAAGAGCAGCAACTGCTCGCAGTCGATATTGATGAGGCTGTCGTCGAGGGAAATCAGAACGGCGTCCAGCTCCATGTTTTTCAGCTTGTAGAGCAGGTCGACGTTGGAACCGAGGATCAGGTCGATATTCAGCTCGCTGCGGCGCAGCTTGAGCCCCATGATCAACTGCGGAACCGTCTTCACGGTCAATGAGTACAACGCGCCGAGCTTGAACCGTTCCGCCGAGAAGCCGGCCGCCTCACGCGTCTGTCGGACAGTTTCGACAACGTCCTTGATCAGATGCTGGGCCCGCTCCTCCAGCACGAAGGCGCTTTCCATCGGTATGAGGTTGCGTCCCTCACGCCTGAACAACGGGCAGCGCAGGGCGCTTTCCAGCGAATGAATGGCGCGGTGCACGCTGACATTGCTGGTATTGAGCTCAGCCGCTGCCTTGCTCAGGTTTCCGCTGCGCATGAAGGCCAGAAAGACTTCCAGCTTCTTGAGGGTGAGTTCTTCGTCGATCTGCATGGCGAGCGCTCGGGGCATGGCAGTCGATTATGCCTAACAGTGCGCATGCTTCGGGATTGGTGTTCGGCTTTCATCGGCGGCGGCGCGTACGAGCTAAACGGCGCGGTATGAGCCGTAGTCCTAGCGGCTGGAGTGCATTGCACGTGCACATCGCATGGTAACGCGATGGTGACAATGCAAATTGCAAGACGTGCCGCGCCGCTGGTATCAATAACATATTGAATTTAAAGGATAAAAAATTAGGATGAGACTGGCATGTTCAATGCTGCAGTTGCGTATTGCCACTGGCATTACAGCAATCCGAACGCAACGGCTGAAGCGCGCTCCAGCTTCAAGAGATCTGGAAAACAATGAAAAAGTCGAACGGCACGACCCAAATATGGGCCGATGGGTATTCATTCATGGAAGTAACCGAGACGCTGATGACGGCCCTAGGGATCCGCATAGACGACCAGCCCGCAGTAACGGAGCCCGACCAAACCGACAGGGTGGTCTCGCCCAGTCAGGACTCGCCCAACGGCTCGCCGACATGCCGGTAACTCATCATGGGCGATAGCGTTTCCTGCGCACCGGTATAGGCACCGTCAACGTAAGCCCTGAGCGGCGCCAAGTCGCTCACGCAAAAAATCCATGAAAGCGGTCATTGAGGGCGTCGCCCTATTGGCCGCGTCTCCAGCAGGCCGATCGAACGCCGTGCCGGTTGTTCGATCAGCATCGCCGCGCAGTGCTCGATGTTGAACACCGAGGCGCAACTGGCCGGCAACAAGGAGAACCCCAACCCCTCGCACACCAGCACATCGCCTGCGAGGCCGACTCTGCCAACGATCGTCTCGATGCCGTCCTTCTTCTAGCCCACGACCTAGCCTGGTCCCGTCAGCGGCGATTGCGAAACTCCCTCGGTGGCATGCCGGTCAGCCGTTTGAAGAATCGAGAGAAGTAAGCGGCTTCGGAAAATCCAAGATTGTCGGAGATCTGGCTCACGGTCATCGTGGTGTAGATCAGCTGTCGCTTGGCCTCCAGCAGGACCCGTTCATGCACCACGCCCTGGGCAGTCTGGCCGGTAAAGCGACGCGCCAGCGTGTTCAGGTAGGCCGGGGTGATGCCGAGCCGATGGGCATAGTCTTCAACCGAGTGGCGTTGGCAGAAGTCGGCTTCGACCAGTCGGGTAAACGCCGCGAGTAATGCCTGGCCTCGCAGCGGGCGCTCGTTCGCCCGGCGTACCAGCAACTGGCGCCCGACCCAGACCGCGAGTACGCCGACCAATGATTGCAGCAAGAGGTCGCGCGCCGGAGCGGGCGTTCGATATTCGCGGTCGATGGCATCGAATAACGTATCCAGATAGCGTCGGTCGCTGCCGGCAGCGTGCAGCCCTGCGGTGCCGAGCGGTGCCTGGTGACCGCCGAGTGCCCCTTCCAGACGCGCCAACAGCGGCGCGGCCAGGGTTAGGACATAACCATCGACGCGCTCGGAAAAGCGAAATCCATGCACGCACAACGGCGGCACCACCTGGATGGCTGCCTCATCGATGCGCGTCTGCACGCCTTCTATTTCCACCAAAGCCCAGCCTCGGCGGATGTAGAGCAGCTGCGTCAAATCGGCATGGCGGTGCGGGCTGATCTCCCAGTCATGCTCGCGGCTGCGCTCGGGGATCGACTCGCAATGCAACAGGTCCGGGGTCGGCCAATCCAGCGAGTCGCCATATAGCTTGTAGACCGGAATGGCGGCGGTGGGGCGCGTGGAGCTCACGGCAACGTCCTCTGGGCGGTAATCGAACCGAGTTTATAGAAGTCCAAGTTTGCGAGGGCTGGATGCATTATCGCCAACCTCCGCTGAACCGAACATGGGGATCTCTCGAAGCAGTCCGGCAGCCCGCCGCGACTCGACAACAAAAAACGAGGACTCTCCATGGAAACGGGTGTCGCCATCATCGGTGCAGGGCCTTCCGGCCTGCTGCTCGGCCAGCTGTTGCACAACGCCGGCATCGCCAATGTGATCATCGAACGCCAAACCCCTGAATACGTGCTGGGGCGCATCCGTGCTGGCGTGCTGGAACAGGGCATGGTCGAGCTGATGCGCGAGGCGGGAGTCGCCGAGCGCATGGATCGCGAAGGGCAGGTCCACGAAGGCGTCGAATTGGCGTTTGCCGACCGAAGAGTGCGCATCGACCTGAAAGCGCTGACAGGCGGTGACACCGTGATGGTCTACGGCCAAACCGAAGTTACCCGCGACTTGATGGCGGCGCGCGAAGCATCCATTGCCGTCTCGTTCTATGGAGTGTCGGACGTCCAGCTACACGGCCTGAAGGGCGAAACGCCTCACCTGACCTTCACGCACAACGCTGAGACGGTGCGCCTGGATTGCGACTACATCGCCGGTTGCGATGGTTTTCACGGGATTTCTCGTCCGAGCATCCCCGCCGAGGTGCGCCGCGAGTTCGAGCGCGTCTATCCGTTCGGCTGGTTAGGCGTGCTCAGCGACACGCCACCGGTCAGTCACGAGCTGATTTACGCCAACCACGCACGCGGTTTCGCCCTGTGCAGCATGCGTTCGCCCACGCGCTCGCGGTATTACGTGCAGGTGGGGCTGGAAGAGCACGTCGAGGATTGGTCCGACGAGCGCTTCTGGACTGAACTCAAGAGCCGGCTGCCCGAAGACGTCGCCGCCCGGCTGGTGACCGGGCCGTCGCTGGAAAAGAGCATCGCCCCGCTGCGCAGTTTCGTGGTCGAGCCGATGCAGTACGGGCGGTTGTTCCTTGTCGGTGATGCCGCGCATATCGTGCCGCCCACCGGCGCCAAGGGCCTTAACCTGGCGGCGAGCGATGTCAGCACCCTGTATCGCATTTTGTTGAAGGTCTACCGCGAAGGCCGAACGGATCTTTTGGAGCGGTACTCGCCGATCTGCCTGAGACGCGTCTGGAAAGCCGAGCGATTCTCTTGGTGGATGACCAGCCTGCTACATCGTTTTCCCGATATCGACGATTTCGGTCGGCGTATCCAGCTGAGCGAGCAGGACTATTTCACCAGCACTCAAGCAGGCCTGACGACCATTGCCGAGAACTACGTCGGCTTGCCGTACGAGCCGATCGAGAGCGATGAGCGCAGCGACATGCCGCAACGGCCGTAAGCGGAGCCCGATTGCTGACGGCCGCGCATGCAGATAGACGGCGCCTGTACGGGTTGCGGCAAAAAAAAGCCCGTCATCGACGGGCCAAAGCAATCACGCGCAGGAGGAGGGCGCGTACAACGGGAGCGAAACGTTAACGCTTACAGGATCGACAGCGGATAGTTGAAGATCAGGCGGTTCTCATCGAGGTCTCGGGCGTTGACGTCGGAGCGGAAACTCGAGTTGCGCCACTTGATGTTGAGGTTCTTCGCCGGGCCGCTCTGGATGGTGTAAGCCACCTCGCTCTCGCGCCCCCACTCTTCGCCATCGGTGCCGGCTACGTCGATGTTGTCGCCGCTGATGTAGCGGTTCATCACGGTCAGGCCGGGCACGCCCATGGCGGCGAAGTTGTAGTCGTGGCGCAGCTGCCAGGAACGTTCGCCAGCGTTGTCGTAGCTGTTGTTGAAGCTGTCGTTGGCCAGGGTGCCGCCGCTGGTGCCGTTGACGCGCATCCAGGTGTCGCCACTGACCTTTTGCAGACCGACGTAGAAGGTGTTGCCACCGGCCTTGAGGCCGAACAGACCCGAGTAGGTCTTGTTGTCCAGCTCGCCGGCCAGCGCGCTGCCGTCTTCGTCGCCCTGGAAGTAGCCGAGGTTGGCGGTCAGCGCCAGATCGTCGCCCAGCGGCTGGGTGTGCAACAGCTGCACGTACTGCTGCTCATAGACATCCTTCAGCTCAGCGGTCCACAGGCCCACGGTGGTGCGCTTGTCATTGAAGGCGTACTCACCGCCGATGTAATTGAAGCGGTCGGACACGCCTCCGGCGAAGCTCATGTCTTCCATGCTGCCATCGTCGCGCGGGCTGTTCTGGCGGAACTGGCCGGCAGTCAGCATCAGGCCATCGAATTCACGCGAGGTGATCATGCCGCCCTCGAATGTCTGCGGCAGCGAACGGCCATCGTCCGAACGCAGGATCGGCAGGACCGGCATCATCTCGCCGACCTTCAGCTCGGTATTGGAAATCTTGGCCTTGGCGGCCACGCCCAAGCGGCCATAGTCGTCGGCAGGATGTGGATCGGTGGCGGCGTCATGCACGGGCAGCAGGGCGGTGCCATAGGTGCCGCCACCGCCGTCGAGCTTGACCGCTAGGCCGGCGAGCACGTCGACACCGAAGCCCACCGGGCCGGGGGTGTAGCCGGACTGGATGTTGAGGATGAAGCTCTGGGTCCATTCCTCGGCCTTGGTGCGGTTTACCGCGTCATCACGGAATTCGCGGCCGATATAGAAGTTGCGCGCGTTTACGGTGATCTTGGTGTCTTCGACGAAGCCTTCGGCGCTGGCGCCCAGCGGGGCGAGGGCAGCGATGGTCGCAGCGAGCAGAGTGGGTGCGAGGATGCGGCTTGCTTGGGTGGTGTGGTGTTTCATTGTTGTTGTTTTCCTTTTTCAAGGTTGAGGGCTCCCCGCCGCGGTTGCGGATGCGTTGAAAACGAAGGGGAGTGACGCTACCGCCAGCGGCGGCAATCCGGTCAGCCGGGCGTTCGGGTCATGTCAGCCACCTCACCAGGCAGAGCGTGATGGAAGGGAACAGCACCAGCACCACCACGCGAACGATGTCGGAGATGAGGAAGGGCACGACGCCCCGGAACGCGTCACGCATGCTCACGTCGCGGGCCATGCTGCTGATGACATAGACGTTCATGCCCACTGGCGGCGTGATCATGCCGATTTCCACCACCATCAGCGCCAACACGCCGAACCAGATGGCCTTCTCGGTCTGGTCCAGGCCGTAGAAGTCCAGGCCCATGATCAGCGGGAAGAAGATCGGGATGGTCAACAGAATCATCGACATGGTGTCCATCACGCAGCCGAGAATCAGGTACAGGATCAGGATGCCGGCGAGCACCACGAAGGGGCCGACGCCGCTGTTGGTGATGGCCTCGGCCAGTGCCACGGGCAGTTGGGAAACCGCCAGGAAGGCGTTCATGATGTCGGCGCCGAGCAGGATCATGAAGATCATCGCGGTGGTCACCGCGGTGCCGAAGAGCACTTCCTTGAATCCGGCCCAGCGCATCTTGCCGAGGATCACGGCGAAGATTCCGGTGCCGACGGTACTGAACCGCCCCGGCTTCCCCGGAGGCTCCAACTCTTGAGAGGATGGAGCCATG